>URDK01000037.1 GCA_900546485.1 uncultured Eubacteriales bacterium | reverse complement strand
ACGTCCGCCCCCGGCGGAGACTACCAGGTGCGTCGACTGCCAGATTACCGACCACTTCACCGTTCGCCCCCGGCGAAGGTGAGGTCGGTGCTTGTCCGGCAGTCGGTGAGCCCGTTTCCCTTTGCCGGGGCAGGGCTCGCCGCGGAACACACAGCACGCGGGAGAGCAAAAGAGAAAGCCGGCAAGTTCAGTGACGAACTTACCGGCTATGGCGGAGATGGAGAGATTCGAACTCTCGAAGGGCTTTTGACCCTTACACGATTTCCAATCGTGCGCGCTCGACCAACTACGCGACATCTCCACGCGCTGCTCGAACCGAAGCTATTCAGTTGACGCCCACATATAATAAATGAAAATTGCGATAAAGTCAAGAGAAAGTTGATTTTTACAGCGCGCAGAGGATAAGTTCTTTCAGGATGCCGGCGTGACGCTCCTCGTCGGAGGCGTGCCGGATGTAGATCTCGGCCAGATTTTCGTTTTC
The DNA here is from genome assembly GCA_900546485.1 of uncultured Eubacteriales bacterium. GTDB lineage: Bacteria > Bacillota > Clostridia > Oscillospirales > Oscillospiraceae > Scatomorpha. The sequence continues at coordinate 21,917 of URDK01000037.1, read as the reverse complement.
CGGGCTCTCTGCGGCGAGGCGGTAGCGCTTCGCGGCGGCGAGCTCGTCGAGATAGGCGGCGCGCAGAGCGCGCAGTCCGCCGCGCGGCAGGGGGCAGGAGCCGGGCGGGAGGCTGCGCTCGCCTGTGAGCAGGAAATATTCGCCCTGAAGCGTGCGCAGGTGCCCGCGCTCATCGCGCTCGAGCTCGCGCAGCCGCTGGGCAAAGCGGCCGCCACGCCGCGCGCAGGCCTCGTAAAACGCCGCGGCGCAGGCCTCATCCGCTATGAATTCGCGCAGGGTATCGAGGTCGGTCGTCTGCCCGGTCCGCGGAGGCTCGCTCCCGCCGCACACGCGCGCCCAGACCTCGCCGAAGTTCTCCAACGCCGAAGCAGTGTTTTTGTCCATGTGTGCCATACCTCCCTTACCCTCAGCATACAAAGGGCAACACGCCTGCCAGCGGTCCTCTTGGCCCCGAAAAACCGTGTTGGCCTTTGTACGCTGAGGGTATGTTCCTGCTACATATTATGCCGTGCTTGAAAAGGTGTGCCGGATGTGAGATAATCATAAAAACAGGGCCTTTCGGGAGGTATGACACATGGCAAGGTTTTTCATGGCCGGCACGAATATAGAGGGCGGGCGCGCGATAATACGCGGTCAGGACGCGGAGCATATCCGGGTACTGAGGATGCGTCCGGGCGAGGACGTCATCATCTGCGACGGACGCGGCACGGATTACCGCTGCCGTCTGGTGAGCTCCGGGCCGGAGGAGGCCGAGGCCGAGGTCATCGAGGTCGTCCCCTGCAGGGGCGAGCCGGGCGTGGAGGTCACGGTATACGCCGGGCTGCCGAAGGGCGAGCGGGCGGACTTCCTGGTGCAGAAGTGCATAGAGGCCGGGGCGTCGCGCATCGTGTTTTTCAACTGCGAGCGCTGCGTGGCGCGGCCTGACGGACGGAGCATGGAAAAGAAGCTAGAGCGCTTTGCCCGCATCGCCGAGGCGGCGGCGCAGCAGTCCGGGCGGGGAAAGATACCCGCCGTGGAGTTTGAGAACAACTACGTCGAGATGCTGAACCGCGCCATACAGGCGGAGGCGAAGCTGTTCATGTACGAGACCGGCGACGACCGCGTCGCGATGAAGGCCGCGATAGAGGCCGCGGGCGCGTTCCGGACCGCCTCGGTGGTCACCGGACCCGAGGGCGGCTTTACCGAGGCCGAAGCCAAGATGGCTAAGGTCTGCGGCATGACGCTCTGCTCGATGGGCGAGCGAATCCTCCGCTGCGAGACCGCGCCGGTCATAGCCGTCGGCGCCATAATGTACGCTACGGGCGAGCTGTGAGGCCCGCTGCGCGTTTGAAAGAAAGCATCGCCCGCCTTTGAAAAGGCGGGCGATGCTTTTATCTGCGTTTTGCACAGAGCGCGCGCTATTTTTTCATCTGGACGCGGCTCTGCTCGTTTATCTGCTTCTTCCAGCAGCGGTGGCACATGGCCACATAGGCGTCGTTGCCGCCCAGGAACACCTGCTCGCCCTCGGTCACGATGCGGCCGTCGGCAGTCAGGCGGGCGTTTACGGTGGCCTTGGAGCCGCAGGCGCACACCGTCTTTATCTCCGTTATCGAGTCCGCCAGCTCCATGAGCCGGCGCGAGCCGGGGAACATGTGCGTCAGGAAGTCCGTGCGCAGACCGAAGCAGAGCACGGGCACATTCAGCTCGTCCACGATGTCGCGCAGCTCGTCTATCTGCTCCGGCGTGAAAAACTGCGCCTCGTCCGCGATGATCACGTCCCGGCCGCCCGTGGCGGCGTAGCGCTCCCGGATGCTGTCCTCCGGCGTGATGACCTCCGCCTCGCGGCTGAGACCCACGCGGCTCTTTACGATGTTCGCACCGTCCCGGTCGTCCACGCTGGGCTTGATGAGCCAGACCGTCATGCCCAGCTCCTCATAGTTGAACTGCGTTATCAGCGCCTGGGCCGACTTCGAGCTGCCCATCGCGCCGTATTTGAAATAGAGTTTAGCCATTTGCCTGTCCTCCGCCCACATGTGCTCTTATGCGCTCTATCAGCATGTCCATCGCCACGAGATTGTGCCCGCCCTCGGGGATGATGATGTCCGCGTTCCGCTTGGAGGGCTCGACGTACATCTCGTGCATGGGCTTCACCGTGGTCAGGTACTGGTCCACGACGGACTCGAGGCTCCGGCCGCGGTCGCGCACGTCGCGCACGATGCGGCGCAGGATGCGCACGTCGGCGTCCGTGTCGACGAAGATCTTGATGTCCAGCAGCTCGCAGAGCCGCGGGTCCTGGAGAATGAGTATGCCCTCGACTATGACCACCGGCGAGGGCTTTATGAGCACCGTCTTGTCCGAGTGGTTGTGGATGGTATAGTCGTATACCGGACAGCGTATCGCCTCGCCCGCGCGCAGACGCTTCAGGTCGCGCAGCATGAGCTCGGTGTCAAAGGCGTCCGGACAGTCGTAGTTCAAAAGCGAGCGCTGCTCGTAGTTGAGGTCGTTGTGCGCCTTGTAGTAGTTGTCGTGGTAGATAACGCTCACGTTAGACGAGAATTTTTGCAGCAGCCGGCGGGTGATGGTGGTTTTTCCGCTGCCCGTGCCGCCCGCTATGCCTATGGTCATTACACTGCCCATTTTCCGCACTCCCCCTTATCCGACACGATTTTACCACAGCCTCCGCACATATGCAATTTGACTTTTGCATGGCGCTCGGATATAATTTTTGCAGAATAATGGCAATGGAGGTAATAAACATGCCCACACCCCATAACAGCGCTGCAAAAGGCGACTTTGCAAAGACCGTTCTCATGCCGGGCGACCCGCTCCGCTCGAAGTATATAGCCGAAAACTTCCTCACCGAGGCCAGACTCGTGAACAACGTCCGCGGCGTCCAGGGCTATACCGGGCTCTGGAAGGGCGCCGAGGTGTCAGTCCAGGCCAGCGGTATGGGCATCCCGTCCATAGGCATTTACAGCTGGGAGCTCTACAAGGAGTACGGCGTTGAGAACATCATCCGCATCGGCTCCGCGGGCGGCTTGTCCGACGAGCTGCAGCTCATGGATGTCGTCGCCGCCGTCGGCGCCTGCACGGACTCGAATTTCGCCCACCAGTTCGGCCTGAACGGCTGCTTCGCCCCCACGGCGGACTGGACGCTGCTCTCCACGGCGATGTCGCTTGCGGGGGAGCGTGGGCTCTCCATCAAGGCCGGCAATGTGCTCTCGGCGGACAACTTCTATAACGACGGCTCCGACGGCCCCGACCAGTGGCGCAAGATGGGCGTCCTGGCCGTGGAGATGGAGGCCGCCGGCCTCTACATGACCGCCGCGCGCTGCGGCGGGAGGGCGCTCTGCCTCTGCACCATCTCCGACCACCTCTACCGCCCCGAGGAGCTCACCCCGGACGAGCGCCAGACCGGCTTCAACGACATGATCTCCCTCGCTCTCGATACCGCCGCGGCTTTGTCTAATTGACATAAAAAATTTACGAAACGGAAACAGGCAATTTACTTGAATGTTACAGTGCCAGGTGATATAATGCCAATTAGCGCAGAATCTGCCTGCGCAAAAATACCCGAATCATAATATGAAACGGAGGATACTTACAGAAATGAAGAAGTTTCTTGCACTGCTTCTCGCTCTCGTGATGGTATTCGCCCTCGCCGCCTGCGGCGGGACTGACACCACCCCGAGCGACGCTCCCGAGTCCGAGGCTCCCGCGTCCGAGGCGCCGGCCGACGACACCCCGGCTTCCGAGGCTCCCGCGGATGACGGCGTCATCACCGACCCCAACGAGATCCCCAACGACGCCGAGTCCGCCGACGGCACCTACGAGGTCGCCTTCGTCACCGACGTCGGCCAGCTCCAGGACGGCTCCTTCAACGAGGGCACCTGGAACGGCGTCAAGCTCTACGCCGCCAACAACGGCCTGACCTACAAGTACTATCAGCCCGCCAACGGCAACGAGGCCACCGATGACGACCGCGTGAACGCCATGCAGGCCGCTGTCGACGCCGGCGCCAAGGTCGTCGTCTGCGCCGGCTTCCTGCAGGAGGCCGCTCTCCGCACCGCCGCCATGAACAACCCGGACGTCCACTTCGTGTTCATCGACGGCTATCCGCTGGATGATGATCCCGATCCCAACGTCCAGGGCAACATCCTCACCAACGTTGCGGGCATCAACTTCCAGGAAGAGCAGTGCGGCTATCTGGCCGGCTACGCCATCGTCAAGGAAGGCTTCACCAAGATCGGCTTCTCCGGCGGCGGCGGCGGCTCCAACCCGGCCTGCTGCCGTTACGGCTACGGCTATCTCCAGGGCGCCAGCGCGGCTGCTGCTGAGATGGGCGTGAACGTTGACGTGATGTACTCCTGGCAGTACGGCGGCACCTTCTCCGCCTCCCCCGAGCTGCAGACCATGATCAACGGCTGGTACACCAACGGCACTGAGGTCGTCTTCGCCTGCGGCGGCTCCATGTTCAGCTCCATCACCGCCGCTGCGGCCGCCAACGACGGCATCGTCATCGGCGTTGACGTCGACCAGAGCCCGCTGAGCGACACCGTCATCACCTCCGCCCTGAAGGGCATCTCCCAGGCCGCCCAGGTCGCCCTCGGCCACCACTACGACGGCACCTGGTCCGAGATCGGCGGCGTGCAGACCACCCTGGGCGCCAATGACGACGCTGTCGGCCTGCCGACCGCTACCTGGTCCATGGAGAACTACACCGTCGAGGAGTATGAGGCTCAGCTCCAGGCCATGAAGGACGGCACCCTCGTTGTCGACGCCAACTACCCCGTTGACGAGAACAACATGGACGCCACCGCCACCCTCAACGGCGTCCTGCCCAACCTGAACATCACCGTGGTGTGATGACTCCCGTACATAAATGACCCAAAGAGGGGCCCTCCGGGGCCTCTCTTTTTTTGTCCCGACCGGCAAATTTGTATAATTTTCTTGTTTTTTGCGGCTTGTTAAATTATAATAAAGTGTACTACGTTGAAAAGGGGGCGGGGCGGTGGCAGCGCAGCCGGAATACATAATAGAGATGCTCGGCATCACCAAGCGTTTTCCCGGAATAGTCGCAAACGACAACATCACCCTCCAGCTCAGAAAGGGCGAGATCCACGCGCTTCTGGGCGAGAACGGCGCGGGCAAGAGCACGCTGATGAGCGTGCTTTTCGGAATGTACCAGCCGGAGGAGGGCATCATCAAGAAAAACGGCGAGGTCGTCAAGATAAACGACCCCAACGACGCGACAAGGCTCGGCATAGGCATGGTGCACCAGCACTTCAAGCTCATCGACGTCTTCACGGTGCTGGACAACATCATCCTCGGCGCGGAGACGACGAAGCTCGGCTTCCTGCAGAAGAAGGAGGCCCGCAAAAAGGTCGAGGAGCTCTCCGAGAAATACGGCCTCAAGGTCGACCTGGACGCCAAGGTGGAGGACATCACCGTCGGCATGCAGCAGCGCGTCGAGATACTCAAGATGCTCTACCGCGACAACGACATCCTCATCTTCGACGAGCCCACCGCGGTGCTGACGCCGCAGGAGATCGAGGAGCTGATGCATACGATGCGCGGCTTCGCCGAGGAGGGCAAGAGCATCCTCTTTATCTCGCACAAGCTCAACGAGATAATGGAGGTCTCCGACCGCGTCACCGTTCTGCGCAAGGGCAAATGCATAGGCACCGTCAACACCTGCGACACGAACAAGCAGGAGCTCTCCAACATGATGGTGGGCCGTCCTGTTCAGCTGGAGGTGCAGAAGGAGCCGGCCAAGCCCAAGGAAACGGTGCTCAAGGTCGAGGATCTGCGCGTGAAATCCCGCGTTCACAAGAAGGACGCCGTCTGCGGCGTGAGCTTCGAGGTCCGCGCGGGCGAGATCGTCTGCATCGCCGGTATCGACGGCAACGGCCAGACGGAGCTGGTGTACGGCATAACCGGCCTCGAGAAGCCGGAAGCCGGCAAGATAACGCTCTGCGGCAAGGAGATCGCCCACGCCTCCATCAAGACGCGCGGCGAGAACATGAGCCACATCCCCGAGGACCGGCACAAGCACGGCCTCATCCTGGACTTCACGCTCGAGCAGAACATGGTGCTGCAAAAGTTCAACGACAAGCAGTTCCAGCACGCGGGCTTCATCGACCGCGCGAGCGTCCGCAGCTACACGGAAAAACTCATCGACAAGTTCGACGTCCGCTCCGGTCAGGGCCCGGTGACCGTGGCGCGCAGCATGTCCGGCGGCAACCAGCAGAAGGCGATAATCGCCCGCGAGCTGGACAGGGAAAAGTCCCTGGTCGTCGCTGTGCAGCCCACGCGCGGCCTCGACGTCGGCGCTATCGAGTACATACACAGCCAGCTCGTGGCCGAGCGCGACGCCGGCAAGGCGATACTGCTCGTCTCCCTGGAGCTGGAGGAGGTCATGAGCCTCTCCGACCGCATACTCGTCATGTACGAGGGGCAAATCGTCGGCGAGCTCGACCCGAAAAAGACCAGCGTGCAGGAGCTTGGCCTCTACATGGCCGGCGCCAAGCGCGATGAGGGGAAGGGGGAGAAGGCATGAGAGAACGTCTCGACAGCTTCTGGGCCAAGGACGCCACCAAAACCGTGCTGGCCAGCCTTGCCTCCATCGTCATAGGCCTGCTGGTCGGCTGTGTGGTCATAGTCATCGTCGGCCTGACAAGCGACAGCCTCTCGCCCAAGAGCGCCTGGGAGGGCGTGCGCATCGTCCTCGCCAGCATCTTCTCCACGGGACGCACGGACGGCGCGCTGACCTTCGGCTTCAACCCGGTCAGCACGGGCAACATGCTCTTCCGCGCCACGCCGCTCATCATGACCGGTCTCTCCGTCGCCGTGGCCTTCAAGACGGGCCTCTTCAACATCGGCGCGCCCGGCCAGTACCTGATGGGCACCATGGCCAGCCTCATGATCGCCCTCGGCATCCCGAGCGACGTCGTGCCCCCCACCATCATCTGGATACTCGCCTTCCTCGGCGGCGCGGCGGCCGGCGCCCTCTGGGGCTGCATCCCCGGCCTCGTCAAGGCCTACCTCAACATAAACGAGGTCCTGGCCTCCATCATGACCAACTGGATCGCCGCCAACGCCGTTACCTGGGCCTTTGAGATAAGCAACTTCAAGAACGTGGTCGAGAACACCAAGACCAACTATATCTACAAGACCAGCTTCAACGGCGTAGAGACCGCCAAGATGGGCCTCGACAAGCTCTTCCCGGGCAGCCAGGTCAACGGCGGCATCATTATCGCGATAGTTATCGCCATTTTGATGTACATCCTCATCAACAAGACCACCCTGGGCTACCAGCTCAAGGCCTGCGGCAGCAACCGCCACGCGGCGAGGTATGCGGGCATCAAGGACAAGCGCAACATCGTGCTGTCGATGGCCATTGCCGGCGCGCTCTCGGGCGCAGGCGCCGCTCTCTACTACCTCTCCGGCAACACGGAGTTCTACTGGCAGACCTACCAGTCCCTGCCCGCCACGGGCTTCAACGGCATCCCCGTCGCCCTGCTTGCGGCGAACAACCCCATAGGCGTCATCTTCACCGGCATCTTCATGTCCATGCTCGACATCGCCGGCCAGCAGCTCACCAGCCTGACGCCCTATAACGAGTACCTGACCGACGTCATCATCGCCGTCATCGTGTACCTGAGCGCCTTCTCGCTGGTCATCAAGATGCTCTTCACCAGCCGCAAGAAGAAGCGCGCCGCCGAGACAGCGGCCGCGGAGACGGAGAGGGCGGTGCCCGCGGCGGAGACCCCCGCAGTGGAGGCGGCCCCCGTGCCGGAGGCCCCGCCGGGGGATGCTGAGAGCGCCGGGAAAGGAGGCGGTGAGGCATGACATTCCTCATTCAGCAGACGCTCATCTACGCCATTCCGCTCATGATCGTCGCGCTCGCCGGCGTGTTCGCGGAGCGCAGCGGCATCATCAACCTCGCCCTCGAAGGTATCATGATCTTCGGCGCGTTTGTCGGCGTGCTTTTCGTGCGCGAGGTGCAGCAGCTTGAGGTGTTCAAGCTGGCCAAGGAGATGGACAACTACCTGGCCCTCCAGGGCCTGGAGCTCATGGCCATGGCCGCGGCGGCCATCATGGGCGCCATCTTCTCGCTGCTCCTCAGCTTTGCCAGCGTGAACCTCCGCGCCGACCAGACCATCGGCGGCACGGCACTGAACCTCATGGCCCCCGCCATCGTGCTGTTCTTCATCCGCATCATCGCCAACCAGAACACCATGACCATGGCCTCCGGCGACTCCGCCAGCTGGTTCATGATAAAGAAGGCGATGTTCGGCTACGGGCGCACAGACCAGATGGGCTTCTTCGGCTCCACCTTCATCGACAAGACCTATCTCGCCACCTATGTGTGCATACTGCTCTTCATCATCCTGTCGATAATCCTCTACAAGACCCGCTTCGGCCTCAGGCTGCGGGCCTGCGGCGAGAACCCGCAGGCGGCGGACTCGCTGGGCATCAACGTGTACAGGATGCGCTACGCTGGCACGACCATTTCCGGCGCGCTGGCCGGTATGGGCGGCTTCGTCTACGCGCTCACCACCGCGAACTGCACCTCCAACGGCGACGTCGCGGGCTTCGGCTTCCTGGCCCTCGCGGTCATGATCTTCGGCAACTGGAAGCCGCTGAACATCGCGGGCGGCGCGCTGCTCTTCGGCCTCTTCAAGTGCATCGCCGCGGCCTACACGAGCATCGACATCAACGGCGACGGTGTGTTCACCCTTGCGAACATAGGCATCAGCGCGAACTTCTACCGCATGCTGCCCTATCTCATCACCCTCATCGTTCTGGCCTTCACCTCCAAGAGCTCCCGCGCCCCCAAGGCCGAGGGCATACCCTACGACAAGGCAAAACGATAAAACAAAACGCAAAACCGCCCCGGAAAGCTCCGGGGCGGTTATTTTTTGCCTTTACGCTGCCCGCGATATCGTTTTACCGTCGCTCACGAGCTCGATGCTGCCCTCCGTATCGGTGCGCAGGAGCGTTATGCCGCGCTCTGAGAGCAGCTCGACCACCTCCTCGTGCGGGTGGCCGTAACTGTTGTCCTCGCCGCAGCAGGCGATGGCGAGGGAGGGGCGCGTGAGATCAAGCACCTCGGCGTCCGTCGAGGTCGAACTGCCGTGGTGGCCGAGCTTGAGCACATCGCAGGAGAGGTCGAAGCCGCCGATGAGCGCGCAGTCGGCCAGCGGGCCGGAGGAGATGTCGCCGGTAAAGAGGAAGGACGTCTCTCCGTATTCGACGCGCACTACGAGGCTGGAGTCGTTGAGATCGTCCCCCCAGTCGGAGACGGGCCCGACGAACTGGAACACCGCATCGCCCAGCGTGAACTCTGCCCCGAGATCGGGTACCGTGACGGCGAGTCCCTTATCCGCCGCCGTGTCCTCAAAGCGCGTGAAGGCGCCGGAGGCGTCGAAGTCCGTGTAGGGCGCATAGAGCGCGCCTATGTCGAAGGCCGCTATGACCTCGTCCAGGCCGCCGCAGTGGTCCTCGTGCGCGTGTGTGCAGACCACATAGTCGAGCTCCGTGACGCCGTGGGAGCGAAGATAGTCGACCACCGTCTGACCCTCGGAGCTGATGCCTGCGTCTATGAGCAGCGTATCTCCGCCGCAGGAGAGAAAGGCGCTGTCGCCCTGACCCACATCTATGTATGAGACGAAAAGCCCCGTATCGGGCAGGGAGGCCGCCGTGAGGTCGACCCTGTCCTCTCCGCCCCAGCTCACTATCCCCAGGCTCGAGGCCGCCCACATCACGAGCAGGGCCGCCGCGAACACGAGCGTACCTATAAGGCTGCCGCGCCTTTTCCCACTCCTTCGTCTAGCCATATATTTTTCTCCTTTCTGACACCTATGCAGACGCATGCGGACGATGCCAAAACAAAAACAAATACAAAATCAAAATCAAAAACAACTTCAAATAAAGCCCCGCCATGCTCTGAGACGGTGGAAAACCCTGTGGAAAACGTCTAAAATGTTGATTACTCTGTGGAAAACGGTTAAATACTGTTTAAAAAACTCCTGCCCGACGTGCAGGCAGGAGTTGACTTGCCGGGGGGTGGGGTTCAGGCGACGCCTTCGGGAGTGGCGATATCGCTGATGCCGTCGAAGTTCGAGAGCCTCATGCTGACGGTGGCGGTGACGGAGTCGACGGTCACGCCCTGGCTCTCGTCGACGGACTGCTGCATGTAGCTCGTCATGATCTCGCCCATGTCAAGGTCGTAGCGCAGCGGGAGGAAGGTCTCGCTGTCGAGCCAGATGGTCATGGGCATGCTGCCCTCGAAGCTGGGCGCGGCGGTGCCGGTGGTGGAGGCGACCATGTCGTCCGCGCCGGTGAGGGCCATGGCCTCATTGAGTTTGTCGCCGGTCAGAGCGCCGTCATAGCGCAGGGCCTTGACGCCGTCGAGGTCCTCCTCGCCGGTGAGGCTGAAGCTCTCGGCCGCGCTGAGGTAGAACTCCAGGCTCTGGGCTGCGTCATACTGGCCGAGGTCGCCCTCGGAGATGGGCTGGGACAGCCAGGTAGCGCCGCCGTCGGAGCTGGCGTAGGCCATGTAGCTTCCGTCGACCTCGGTGACGTAGCTGCGCGTGCTTATCTCGGTGCCGAACATATTCATGGAAACAGTGCTGTCGCATTTGAGGGGCTCGTTGATGACGTCCATGGCCATGCTCATGCTGATGGGCATGTCGACGCTCTGGCCCTGGGCGCTCATGGAGAAGGCCATGTTCATGTCCATGTCGACATGCATGCTCTTGAGCTCAGCCGAGGCGGCCTGGGCCTTTGCCATGGCGTCCTCGAAGTCATTGCCGCCGCAGGCGGCGAGACCGAGCAGGAGTACGAGGCAGAGCGCGAGAGAGATCGTCCTTTTCATACTGATATCCTCCACATTCAACTCTTTTTACACTTCATCCTGGGGCTCTCGGGCCTTGACCACCTTGAGACGCACAAATTCCTCGCGTTCCTTTTCCTCAAGTGCGTCTGATATGCGGGCGATCTCGGAGTCGAGCCCGGGAATGACGATGTTCTGCAGGGCATTGGCCCGCTTCTGGGCCTTTTTGATGGCGTAGGCGAGGCGGTAGATGCAGTTTTCCGTCTCGGCCAGCTCGCGGATGAGGTCCTTGACCTCCGCGAATTTGAAATACGCGTCGTCCAGATCGGAGCTCGTGAAGGCGAGGCCGTAGGGCGGGCCGGAGAGCTCCTCCGTCTCGGCCGTGACCACGGGCAGCTCGACGCCCATGACGCTGCGGAAGCGGATGGAGAAGCCGTTGTCTATGGGCACGGCATTCGCACCGCTCTGAGCGGAGCCGCCCATTGATATCTCGGCCATGCGCATGGAGGCGTAGGCCTCCGAGAAGGTGGAGTCTATCCGCTCCTGAAGGCTCTCGGCCTCGTCCATGAGGTCCATTATCTCGCGTATCAATATGTTGCGCTTGCGGTCCATCAGCTCATAGCCGTTGTCCGCGAGTGCGCGCGAACGCTTTGCGGCGTTCAGGTTACCCTTTGTGGGTGCTGTCTGCGCCAAGCTGTCACCTCCCCGTCATGGCTAAGGGCGCGCCTTTAGAGCTTGTGGTCGATGTGGACGTAGTGCTCGTCGAGCACCTTGTCGGACACCCTCGAGAGCGCGTCGCGCGGGAGTATCGACAAAAGCTCCCAGCCGAGGTCCAGCGTGGTCTGGATGCTGCGGTCCTCGTACATGCCCTGGGTGATGAAGCGGCGCTCGAGCTCCGCGCCGAACTTGAGGCTGAGCTTGTCGTTTTCCGAGAGCTCATCCTCACCTATGACGGTCGCAAGGCTCCGCGCGCCCGCGACCTCGGAGTAGCTCGCAAAGAGCTGGTTCGAGAGGTCGGGATGGTCGGCCCTCGTGAAGCCCTCGCCCGTGCCGTCCTTCATGAGACGCGAGAGGGAGGGGAGTATGCTGACCGGCGGGTAGATGCCCTTTTGCGAGAGCTCGCGCGAGAGGACTATCTGGCCCTCGGTGATGTAGCCCGTGAGGTCCGGGATGGGGTGGGAGATGTCGTCGCCCGGCATGGTGAGTATGGGCACCAGCGTCACGCTGCCCGGCTTGCCCCGGATGAGGCCCGCGCGCTCGTAGATGGAGGCGAGGTCGGAGTACATGTAGCTCGGGAAGCCCTTTCTCGAGGGTATCTCGCCCTTGGAGCTGGAGAACTCGCGCAGCGCCTCGCAGTAGAAGGTCATGTCGGTCATGACGACGAGGACGTGGTAGCCGAGCTCGAAGGCCAGGTACTCCGCCGCGGTCATGGCGCAGCGCGGGGCGAGGATGCGCTCTATGATGGGGTCGGAGGCCATGTTCAGGTACATGACCGTCCTGCCCAGCGCGCCGGACTCGGCAAAGTCGCGCCGGAAATAGTCTGCGGTGTCGTTCTTTATGCCCATGGCGCAGAACACCGTGACGAAGCGCGCGTCGTCACCCTCCGTGGCCACGACCCTGGCCTGACGGACTATCTGCGCGGCAAGCTCGTTGTGGCTCATGCCGGCGCCGGAGAAGATGGGCAGCTTCTGGCCCCTTATCAGCGTGCAGGTGGCGTCGATGGAACTGATGCCGGTGAGGATGAAGCTCCTGGGGTACTCGCGGGAGACGGGGTTGATGGCCGCGCCGTTGATGTCGCGGCGCTCGGCGGCGTAGACCTCGCTCATGCCGTCTATGGGGCGGCCCGTGCCGTCGAACACGCGGCCGAGTATCTCGCCCGAGAGGGCGAGGGTCATAGGCTTGCCGAGGAAGCGGGTGCAGGCGCTCTGCATGTCGATGCCGCTGGTGCCCTCGAAGACCTCGATGACGACGCGGTCGCCCTCTATGAGGATGACCCTGCCGCGGCGGCGGCTGCCGTCGGGGAGGAGTATCTCAGCCAGCTCGTCATAGGTGGCGCCCTGCACGCCCTCGAGCGCGACGAGGGAGCCCTTTATTTCGGATAGACCCGTGTATTCTATGCGCATCGCTGCACCCCCTATGCGTTGGCACGGCGCACGGAGGCGATGGCGCCGTCCACGAGCTCCGTGAAGTATGCTGCGTCCTTGCCCGCGCCTAGCTCGAACTTCATGCGCTCCAGTGCGGCGAACACGCCCGTGTCCGTGAGCAGCCGCAGCGGTATGCTGGCCGCCACCAGGGCCTTCGCCCCGTCGTAGAGCCGGAGTATGACGCGCAGCATGGTCATCTGGTCTGCGGGCTTCATGTAGGTGTCCGTCGCATGGAAGGCGTTCTGCTGCAAAAAGCCCTCGCGTATGACCTTGGCCGTCTCGATGATGAGCTTCTGGTCGTCGGGCAGGATGTCCGAGCCTATGAGCTTGACTATCTCCATGAGGGAGGACTCCTCATTGAGCAGCGACATCACGCGCACGCGCAGCTCCGTGAAGTCCTCGCCGAAGTTCTCGTTGTACCAGGGGATGAGGTCGTTGAAATACTCGGTGTAGGACGTGGTCCAGTTGATGGAGGGGAAGTGGCGCGCGTAGGCGAGGGAGCGGTCCAGCGCCCAGAAGCAGCGGACAAAGCGCTGGGTGTTCTGGGTGACGGGCTCCGAGAAGTCGCCGCCCTGGGGCGAGACCGCGCCTATGACGGTGACGCTGCCCTCAGCACCGGAGAGCGTGTCCACAAAGCCCGCGCGCTCGTAAAAGCCGGCGAGGCGGCTGGGCAGATAGGCGGGGAAGCTCTCCTCCGCGGGCATCTCCTCCAGACGGCCCGATATCTCGCGCAGGGCCTCCGCCCAGCGGGAGGTGGAGTCCGCCATCAGCGCGACGTGATAGCCCATGTCGCGGTAGTATTCGGCTATGGTCATGCCCGTGTAGATGGACGCCTCGCGGGCGGCGACGGGCATGTTGGAGGTGTTCGCGACGAGGATGGTGCGCTCCATGAGGGGGCGGCCGGTCCGCGGGTCCTTGAGCTCGCGGAACTCGTCGAGCACCTGGGTCATCTCGTTGCCGCGCTCGCCGCAGCCGAGATAGACGATTATGTCGGCGTCGGACCACTTTGCGAGCTGGTGCTGCACGACGGTCTTGCCCGCGCCGAAGGGGCCGGGTATGGCCGCGCAGCCGCCCTTGCCGACGGGAAAGAGCGTGTCTATGACCCTCTGGCCGGTGACCAGGGGGCGGTCAATGGGCCGGCGGTCCGTGAAGGGCCGCGGCTCTCGCACCGGCCAGCGCTGCGAGAGCGTCAGCGGCGTGCGGTTGCCGCGCGCGTCCTCCACATACGCTATGGGCTCCACGACCGTGTAGCTGCCCGAGGGCTTCACGTCCACGGCGCGGCCCGAGACACCGGGCGGCACCATGGAGCGGTGCTCGGTCATCTCGCTCTCGCGGCACTTGGCGAAGAACTGCCCCGGGGCGAGAGCGTCGCCCTCCTTTATGAGCAGCTCCACGTCCCAGAGCCGCTCGGCGTCCAGGCTCTCGATGTTGATGCCCTTGGAGATGAAGCTGCCCGCCATGGCCTCTATGTCCTTGAGCGGGCGGCCGATGCCGTCGAATATGCCGCCTATCATGCCGGGGCCTAGGCGGATGCTCATCGGCTCGTTGGTCGGGTAGACGGGTTCCCCAGCGGAGAGCCCGCCGGAGTCCTCGTATATCTGCACGATGCTCTCCTCGCCGGCCGAGGACACGACCTCGCCGAAGAGGCGCTGCTTGCCGACGTAGACAAGGCTCATGCGCGGCAGGCTCCGCCCACCGCGTACCTTGACGACGGGGCCGTTGACCCCGTGGATATAATACTCGGTCTTATTCTCCATCTGCGTCCTCCAGACTGAAGCCGGTTATCTCCGAGAACCGGCCCTCCAGATCCTCCAGCGCCGCGTCGAAGGAGAGGTCTATCTTCCGCCCCTTGTCGGCGCACTCGAGCACGAGCCCGCCGAGGGAGAAGGAGCCCTCGACAAAGCTGAGCTTTACCCCGGGCGAGGCCGCGTTCAGGCTCTGGGCATAGCCCATGTCCTCGCGGCGCAGCTCCACCACGGCGTTGCGCGCGCCCGGCACGGCGTCCAGCGCGCGCCAGAGCTGCTCTCGCAGCGTATCGCCGTACTCGGGCTGCTTCGGCAGCTCCAGCACGCGGCGGCGCACCTCGGCGAACACGTCGTCCGCGCAGTCCTCGCGGAACTGCAGCAGACTGCGCTTCGCGGCGAGGCCCTCGCTCACAACTCGCTTGTTCTCGCGCACGCGGGCGTCAGCCAGCGCGGCGGCGCGGCGCTTGGCCGCGGCGGCGGCAAGGTCGGCGGAGTAGTGCTCCATGGCCTCGCGCTCGAGCCGGTCCGTCTCCTCGTTCAGCTTTGCCGCGCGCTGCTCGGCGGCGGCCATTACGGCGGAGGTGAAGCCTTTCAGCTTGCTCTTTTCTTCCTGCATGTGGCCTGCCTCCTCATATCTTGATGCCTATCGCCTCGTTTATGAGGCGGGTGATGTAGTCCCTCGCGCGCACGGAGCCGTGGCTGTCCGCGATGATGTTCACCAGCGGCCTGCCCGCCGAGAGCTTGAGCTCGTCAAGCCGCTCCCGGCTGAGCGCGTAGCAGCCCTCCGTGACGATGAGTATGGCGATGCCGCTGTCCGCGCAGGCGCGGCTCACGGCGGCGTCGACCTCCTTCTTCGTCGCAGCGCGAGTGCCCTCGATGCCGGCGAGGCGCATGCCCGTCAGCACGTCGGGGTCGTCCGAGATGCAGAAACAGCGCATCAGAACAGCAGGATGACTATGGCGATGAGCAGGCCGTAGATGGCGATGCCCTCGGCCATGCCGACGAAGACTATGGATTTGCCGAAGGTGCCCTCGTTCTCGGTCAGCGCTCCGATGGCGGCGCAGGCGGAGTTCGAGACCGCGATGCCGGAGGCGATGCCGGAGATGCCGACGGCCAGCGCCGCGGCGAGATAGCCGATGGCCTTCGTCCAGTCGGTACCGCCGGTGACGGCGGCGACCTCGGCCGCATCGTTCGCGGCGGCGACGCCCTGGCTCAGGAACACGGCCGCAGTGGCGAACAGCACGAGGAAGAAGCCGCAGAGATTGGCTATGAGCGGCTTTTTGACGCTTTTGCCCGCCTTCGCGCGGCGAGCTATCATCCAGAGCGGCAGGGCGATGAGGACAAGGACGGCAATGAAGGGGCAGATGAGCTTTAGCATGGTTTGAACCTCCGATTATGATGTTCTTTTTATAGAGCGGCGCATGTCAGGCCGCGCGCTGAGCAGGGGAGGAGTAATCTATGTGCGCGGGCACGAAGGTCTCGCCGCGGCCGGTGTAGAAGCGGCCGAAGAGCTCGTAGAACTCGAGCCTCAGCGCCTGGATGCAGACCAGCGCGGCCTCGATGCCCATGACGATGATGTTGCCGATGACGAGACCGAAGATGGAGTAGCCCCCGCTCGTCTCCGAGAGCGCGTAGACGATGAGCATCATGATGGCGTGGCAGATGGCGTAGGTGCCGACGCGCAGGAAGCTCAGGCAGTTCGAGAGCCAGCTCAAAAAGGCCTCGAAGAGCTCGAAGAAGCCCTCGAGCAGCATCATGCCCACCGAGGTCTTGTGCTGCTCGCGCGGCGCGAGGCCGAACATGAGCACCAGCGGCTCGCCCAGCCAGATGGAGAGCAGCAGCAGCGCGAACACGAACCAGACCGCCCCGCTCGAGAGCAGGCCCGTGCCGAAGAGCGCGTCCGAGGCCGCGCAGCCCACGATGCCCGCGAGGAACAGCACGCCCGTCACGCCGTTGGCGGAGAAGAGGGCCTTGCGGTAATCCTTCTGCCGGAAGCCGGTGATGATGTTCAAAACTCCGCTGATGAGGATGAGCACGACTCCGACGCCCGCCGTGAAGAGCAGTATCGTCACGACGCCGTTGCCCTCGAGCACCTTGAAGCCGGGCAGGAGGTGTTCGTTTCCGAACACACTGCCGTATACAAAGCCGAACACCACGGCCGAACAGCCCACGGCGGCGAGGATGCGGCCCAGCCACATGCCCTTTTTCTTCAGCAGGAAGAGCCCGAAGAGCACGAGCACCACGCCCTGGCCAACGTCGCCGAACATGAGGCCGAACAGCAGACAGTAGGTTATGAACATGAATACGCGCGGGTCGCTCTCCCCGTAGGCGGGGGCGCCGTACATCTGCACGAAGGGCGCGAAGATGCGGGAGAAAAAGCCCTGCGAGAACTTGACGGGGACGTGACCTATGTCCGCGTGCCCGGGCTTGTCAAGCGAGCAGATGCAGTCGAGCTCCTCGGCGGCGGCCTTGAAGGCCTCGAGCTCCGTGGCGGGCAGCCAGCCGCAGAGGTAGAACACCTCGTCGTTGACTGCGGCAAAGCGGCGCAGGTCGAAGCTCTCGCTCATGTAGCGGAGGTAGGAGTAGTGGGAGAGCGCCCTCTCCCGCTCGCGGGCCTTGAGCGCCTCGAGCTCGGCGGTCAGCTCCGCGGCCTGGCGTCTGGCCTCCGCGGCCTCGGCGCGCAGCGCGGCTATCCGCTCGGCGGGGATACCGGTCAGACCGGCGGCGTTCGGCGCGTCCTCGCTCTCGAAGCCGTAGTCGCGCAGGCGGTCCTCCTCCAGGATGGCCTCGCCGGGCAGGGTCAGCAGTATGCAGCAGACCCGGCCCTCCCTGAAGCCGGAGCGGAAAAGGAAGGCCCCGCGCTCACGCTCGGCCTCGGCGCGCACCTCGTCCCATATCTCGTCCTCGATGGAGCCGAAGTGCAGCTTCAGGCGCTTCACGCCCAGCAGCTCCTCGAGGTCCACCGTCAGCAGGGAGAAGGGCTCAAAGCGGGAGATGAGCTCCTCGTTGTCCGCCGCAAGGCTCATCTCGGCGTTCCGGTGCGTTATGACGCGCGCGGCCTCGGCCGAGGTGAGGGAGATGTAGCGCTCGCAGTCCTCAAGCTCATAGCCCAGGCCCTCGAAGTCCCGGAACTGCGGCTCCACGCCCAGCTTGGAGAGCAGCGCCAGCGCAGCGCTGAGCGCCGGTCGGTAGGGGTCGTCGAGCGCGGGAGCGGTGAGCTCGCCCCGGCCGAAGACATCCAAGGCGGACAGGGGATGAAATTCCATGCCGAGCACGAGGCCCCTTATGGCCTCGTCCAGCTTGTCGACAGGCCCGGAGATGACGGCCCTGAGCATCTTTTCTGTTGCCAAGCATCAGCCCCCCTTGTGGGAAATGTTTTTGTGGTCAAAGCATGAAATTGGCGGGACTAAGCCCGTATTGAAGCGCCACGAAGGCGCGGCGCAGCATGTTGGCCTCGTTTCTCTTGAGGGTCAGAAAGGCGTCCACGACGCAGAGGTTCGGCGTGCCGTGGATGACCTTGCGGTAGAAGGCGGCTTCCGCGGCGCGTACCAGCTGCTCCGGCGAGGCGGCGTCTATGCCCGTGAGCCACTTGCCCAGGCGCGAGGCGCGTATTTCCGCCATGGCCTCCTCGTCGGTCTCCGCTTCCAGAATGCGCCGCTCGGTCTGCGGGCCGAGCGAGCCGTCCACGGGGAGAAGCAGATTTCCCGCCTCCTCCCGGGTGACGCCGAAGCGGCGGAGACGGAGCAGGTAGGAGATGTTGAGCATGTCCGTCCTGAAGCTGACCGTCCGGAGCAGCTCCCGCTTTGCCGGGCCGCGGTAGCTGTGGTTCAGATACCGGCTCAGCACGCGGTAGAAGTGGGCGGTGAGCTGTATCACGGCGGCGCTGGGGTTCGGAAGCCCCGTTTTGGGGTCGAGTTCCAGGGAGGCCAGCACCTGGGCGTACAGGCTCCCGTGCGCGGCCAGCTTGATGTCCTCATAGTTTTGCGCAGTCCTCAGCCGCTCCAGGTCCAGGTTGCGCATGAGCCTGACCACCTGCGCGGGCGCGGGCTCGTGCTCGCCCACCGTGCTGTCCGAGAGCCGGCGCAGCGCGGAGAGTATGGCCCGGAGCTCAAGCTCATAGGAGATGAAGATGAGGAAGTCCCGGGACACGTCGTTGGCAAAGCGGTAGAGCCGCTCGTAATCGTCATACACGCAGCGGCTGAGCGCCTCCGAGAACTGCTCTATCGTCGCGCCGACAGCCGGCAGGGCGAGCGAGGCCGGATGCCAGGCCTCGCAGCGGCCCAGAAAGGCCACCAGCTCGTCCGGGCTGCGCAGGGAGGCTATCTTGTCCTTATCCTCCTGCGTGAGGAGGTGCGCATACATCGCGCGCGCCTCGGTGGCGAGCGCGATATCCATCGCGCGCAGGCCGCTGTTATTCATCGCGCTTACCCGTGACTATGTCGTAAACCAGGCCGATGTAGCCCTCGCGCGCGAGCTCATACTTGCGGCGCAGGGCCTCGCGGCGCTTTTCGGCCTCGGCGTGCTCGGCGGCGATCTCGGCGTCGGCGCGGCGGTGCTCGGCCGCGGCGTCCTCCGCTATGGCCGCGCGGGTCTCCTTCCGCACCTGGGAGAGGAGCTCGTCCTTGGCCTTCTGCACGCGCGCGTCGAGCCCGGCGCGGCGCTGCTGCGCGGCTGCCTCAAGCTCCCGCGCGCTCCGCTCCGCGTCAAGTATGGCGCGCAGAACCACCATGTCCGCCGCCGTCTCCTGCTCCAGCTTGAGCCGCCTGGCCTCGTCCTCACGCGAGGCGCGGGCCTCCTCCTGGGCCTGGATCTGTTTCATGGAATTCAAACTGCCGACCTCCCCGCAAGCGGTACTTCTTTGCTCATTCAAACATAACACAAAACACCCGTAAATGGAAGATTATTTTTTGCCGCCCTCCTCCTGAACGACAGCCGGAAACTTACTCTTTCCTTTGGACAAATTTTGCGTTATACTACGCTCAAATGAGTCCAAAGAGGAGGAAAGCACATGAAATATGTCCTCATTATAGGCGACGGCATGGCCGACGACCCCCTCGAGCAGCTCGGGGGCAGGACCCCGCTTGAGGTCTGCCGCAAGCCCTTTTTCGATTCCCTCTGCGAAAAGGCCGAGCTCGGCCTGGCGCAGACCATCCCGGAGGGCTTCCCGCCGGGGAGCGACACGGCCATCATGGGCATCTTCGGCTGCGACCCGCGCAAGTACTTCTCCGGGCGCGCGCCGCTTGAGCTCGCGGCCTCCGGCGGAGTCATGCCCGCGGGCGGCGCGGCCTACCGCTGCAACATGGTGAACCTCGGCGGGGACGAGCACGGGCCCTTTGCCGAGCGCGTCATGATCTCGCACAGCGCCGGCTCCATCGAGGGCGAGGAGTCCGACGAGCTGGTGACCTGGCTCTTTGCCCAGCCGGAATTCGCCGCGCTGGCCGAGCGGGCGAAGATAAGCGTGAACCCCGGTTCCAGCTTCCGCCACCTCGCCGTGCAGGCGGACGCCGACATCGAGGGCATCGTCCTCGCCCCGCCGCACGACCACCTGAACGAGAAGATAGGCCCCATCCTGCCCCGCGGCTGCGCCAACGCGGCGACGCTGCTCGAGCTCATGGAGAAGGCCGCCGAGCTCCTGCCGGAGCACCCCATAAACAAAAAGCGCGCCGCCGAGGGCAAACTGCCTGCCAACGGCATCTGGTTCTGGGCCGAGGGCAAGGGCGCCGCGCTGCCAAATTTCACCGAGCACTACGGCGCGGACGGCGGCGTCGTCTCCGCCGTGCCGCTCTGCCACGGCATCGCCCGGCTTGTGGGTCTCGAGCCCATCAGCGTCCCCACCGCCACCGGCGAGTGGGACACCGACTACGAGGCAAAGACCGCCGCGGCGCTGCGCGTTCTTGCCGAGCACGACTTCGTCGCCGTCCATCTCGAGGGCCCGGACGAGGCGACGCACAACCACGATTTGGAGCACAAGATATACAGCGTCGAGTGCCTCTCCGAGCGCGTGGCAAAGCCGCTTTGCGGGGCTCTGCGCGAGCGCGGCGAGGATTTCCGGCTGCTGATCCTCTCCGACCACCGCACCTTTATGGCGAACGGCGCGCACGGCGCGACGCCGGTGCCGTACATGATCTACGACAGCCGCGAGACGGGCCCGGCCTCGGGGCTCGGCTACACTGAGAAAAACGGCGAGAGCGGCCCCTTCCTTGAGAGCGGCGTCGAGCTCATGCCGAGGCTTTTCCAGCTGTGAGCGGCCTCACCGTGCCCGCGCGGGCCAAGCTGAACCTCTCGCTGGACGTGCTCGGGAAGCGGCCCGACGGCTTTCACGACCTGAAGATGGTCATGCAGGCCGCGGCGCTCTCGGACGAGGTCTATGTCGAGCTGCGGGAGCCGGGCTTTTTCCGCGCGGAGACGAACCGGAGCTACATCCCCTCGGACGAGCGGAACATCGCTGTCAAGGCCGCGAAGGCCTTTTTCGAGGCCGCGGGGCTCGACTCGGGGGCATACATTAAAATAACGAAGCGCATCCCGGTCTGCGCGGGGCTGGGCGGCGGCTCGGCGGACGCGGCGGCGGTCATCCGCGCGCTGGGCTCTCTTACGGGCGCGCCTCTGGGTGAGGATGAGCTGTGTGCGGCGGCGCTGAAGGCGGGCTCGGACGTGCCCTTCTGCCTGATGGGCGGCACAGCCCTGGCCGGGGGCCGGGGCGAGGTGCTGACGCCTCTGCCGCCGCTGCCAAGGACGGATGCGGTGATCTGCATGCCGCACTTCACCTGCTCGACGCCGGAGCTTTTCGCGCGGCTGGACACGCTGCGCACGCGCTGCCGTCCGGACACGGACGGGCTGGTGTCGGCGCTGCGCGCGGGCGACGTAGCGGGCGTGGCGCGTCGGATGTACAACGTGTTCGAGGATGCGCTGGAGCGCCGCGCGGCACAGGCGGTGGGCGAGATAAAGCGCTGCCTGCTCGATCATGGCGCACTGGGCGCGGTGATGAGCGGCTCCGGCTCCGCCGTGTACGGCCTGTTCCCGGACCGCGAAAGCGCCGAAGCCGCCGCCCAAAACGCCAAAGCCCTCTGCCGCGAGGTGTTCGTCACCGAAACACTCTGACCCGCACGCTCCGCTGCGCCATTCGCTGCGCCCTTCGCTGCGCGAAGCGCGTTTAGAAGTTTCGTCCACCTTTTCAAAGGTGGCGGGGTGCAGGGGCAGCGCCCCTGCCCG
>URDK01000036.1 GCA_900546485.1 uncultured Eubacteriales bacterium | reverse complement strand
TCTGGGAATTACCGGCTACTGCCGTCTGGATTTTCTCATGCGCGGCGACGGAAGAATCTACTGCCTGGAGGCCAACACGCTTCCCGGCATGACGCCCACCAGCCTCGTGCCCCAGGAGGCCGCTGTGCTCGGCATCTCCTATGCCGAGCTCTGCCAGAGGATAATAGACGCCTCTATGGAGAAGTACGCATGATAGACATGACGGTAGCAAAGGTCGCAGAATACACCGGCGGCACGCTCCACGGCGGCGGAGCCGAGCGCGCGGTGACCGGCGCGGTGCGGGATAACCGCGAGGTCGCGCCCGGGCTGATGTTCTGCGCCCTGCCCGGCGCGAGGCGCGACGGGCACGAGTTCATCGCCGCCGCGCTCGAAGCCGGCGCGCCCTGCTGCCTCGCGCAGAGAGTGCCCGAGGGCGTCTCCGGCCCGGTCATCACCGTGCCCGACGTGGCTCAGGCCATGGCAAAACTCGCCGCGCGCTGCCGAGAGGCCGTGTCCGTACCCGTCGTAGGCATAGTGGGCAGCTCCGGCAAGACCACCACCAAGGAGATGGTCGCCTGCGTCCTCGCCAGGCGGTACAACACCCTGCGCACGGAGAAGAATTTCAACAACGAGCTCGGCGTCCCGCTCACCATCTTCCGCATAGGCCCCGAGACCGAGGCCGCGGTCATCGAGCTCGGCATAAACCACTTCGGCGAGATGCAGCGCCTCGGCGCAATGGCGAGGCCGGACATCGCCGTCTACACGCTCATAGGCCGCTCCCACCTTGAATCCCTCGGCGACCGCCGCGGCGTGCTCCGGGCCAAGACCGAGCTGCTCGGCGAGATGCCGCGCGACGGCCTCGTCATCGTGAACGGCGACGACGACCTGCTCGCCCCGCTCGAGTGTGAGCAGCGCAAGCTCAGCTACGGCCTCGGTGAAAACTGCGACGTGCGGGCCGAGAACTACCGCTGCCTCGGCGCGGAGGGCTCCGAGTTCACCGTCGTGAGCGGGGCGCACCGCATCGAAACGCGCGTCCGGGCCTTCGGGCGGCACATGGTCTATGCCGCGCTCGCCGCCGCCGCAGTGGGCATCGAGCTCGGTGTGCCCGACGCCGATATCGCCGCGGGCATAGCAGACTACCAGCCCGTCGGCCGGCGCGCCAGCGTCATCGACACCGGCTGCCTCACGATAGTCGATGACTGCTACAACGCGAACCCGGACTCCACACAGCTGGCCATACTCTCCGCCGCCGACCTCGGCGGACGGCTGGTGTGCGTGCTCGGCGACATGCTCGAGCTCGGCGAACGCAGCGAGGAATTCCACCGCGAGACCGGCCGCGCCGCGCTCGACGCGGGCGCGCTGCTCCTGACCGCGGGCGAGCTCTCCGCCGTCATGGGCGGGCGGCACTACGCGAGCAAGGCCGAGCTCATCGCGGACCTCCCCCGTCAGCTCCGGCGCGGGGACACGGTGCTCGTCAAGGCCTCGCATTCCATGGCCTTTGAGGATATAACCGAGGCGCTGAGGGCGCTTGAGCTCTAAGGAGGCTGAGATAAATGTCAGTTAACATAACTCCGTTCGGAACTCTCCCCGGCGGTGGCGAGGCGCAGTGCGTGCGGCTCTCCGGCGGCGGGCTGGAGGCGGAGGTACTCAGCTACGGCGGGGCGCTGCGCTCGCTGATGGTACCCTCACGCCGGGGTCTGCTGGACGTGGCGCTGGGCTTTGACAGTCTGGAGGCCTACCGGGAGCAGACGGGCTTTTGCGGGGCCATAGTGGGCCGCTGCGCCAACCGGATAGGCGGCGCGCGCTTCACGCTCGGCGGCCGGGAGTACCTGCTGCCGAAAAACGACGGGGAGAACCACCTCCACGGCGGCCCGGCGGCCTTTGACAAGCGCCTCTGGACGATAGAGGACGCCTCCGACTCCCGGCTGGTGCTCTCGCTTGTGAGCGCCGACGGCGACGCTGGCTATCCCGGGCGGCTGGACGTGAGGGTGACGTACACGCTTGCGGACGGGGCGCTCACGATAGACTATTACGCGGTGTCTGACGCGGACACGGTGTGCAATCTGACGAGCCACGCATATTTCAACCTCTCGGGCCACGGCTCAGGGCCGGTGAGCGCGCAGCAGGTAAGCATATTTGGCGACGCGTATACGCCGACGGACAGCTCGCTCATCCCCACGGGCGCGATCGAGCCGGTGGAGGGCACGCCGATGGACCTGCGCGCGGGCGTGGTGATCGGCGAGGGGGCGGACGCGCCTTTTGAGGCTCTGCGGCTGGCTGGCGGCTTCGACCAGAACTGGGTCGTGAGCGGCGAAGCGGGGACTCTGCGTCCCGCGGCGCGCGCGTTCTCTGACGAGACCGGCGTATGCATGGACGTGCTGACGACGCAGCCGGGCGTGCAGTTTTACTCCGGGAACGGCATGGACGGCTTCCCGAGGGGCAAGGGCGGCGCGCCCTATGGCCGCCGCTGGGGCTTCTGCCTGGAGACGCAGGCCTTCCCGGACGCCGTGAACCATCCCAACTTCCCCTCCCCCGTGCTGAAAAAAGGTGCAGAATACCGCCATCGTACCGTGTTCCGCTTCTCGGTAATGTGACCTGCGCGCTCCGCGCGCGAATGAAAGTTTCGCCCGCCTTTTCAAAGGCGGCGGGGTGCAGGGGCAGCGCCCCTGCCCGCGCTCCGCAGAGCGCGGAATTCTCTTGTGCTTATTGAAGCGCAGGAGGGGGTCCAAGGGGGAACCCTCGCCGGGGGTTCCCCCTTCTTACGTTTCTGCGTGTGCGCCTCTCGGAACATTTCCCCCTTGACATCGGGGCCGCAATGTTTTAGTCTATATAAATGTAAATACGTGCCTTCGGCACTTAGAATGGAGTATTTATTATGAAGAGGATCAAGACCCTTGAGACCCGTGATCTCTGCGCCAGCGTCAAGAACGGCGGCTGCGGCGAGTGCCAGACTTCCTGCCAGTCCGCCTGCAAGACCAGCTGCGGCGTTGCCAACCAGCCCTGCGAGAAGAAATAATTAGCGCACGCTGAAAAAAACGGCGCCGTCTCCCCACGAGGCGGCGTCTTTTTATGCATTCCTGAGAAAGGGGGCCCTCCTTTGGTCCACCAGTACAAGCTCAATGGCTACGACATCGTCCTCGACACCGCCTCCGGCTCCGTCCACCTCGTCGACGACGTCGCCTACGACATAATCGAAATGTACAAGTCCCGCTCCGCAGACGAGATATGCGCCGAGATTTGCGCAAAATACCCCGACGTCACGCGCTCCGACGTGCTCGAGTGCCTCGACGACGTCGCGGAGCTCGAGCGCACACACAAGCTCTTCACCCCCGACGACTATGAGCAGCTCGCCGCCGACTACAAGGGCTCGTCCCACGTAATAAAGGCCCTCTGCCTCCACGTCGCCCACACCTGCAACCTCAACTGCTCCTACTGCTTCGCCAGCCAGGGCAAGTACCACGGCGAGAGGGCCATCATGTCCTTCGAGGTCGGAAAGCGCGCACTCGACTTTCTCGTCGAAAACTCCGGCACCCGCCGCAACCTCGAGGTCGACTTCTTTGGCGGCGAGCCGCTCATGAACTGGCAGGTCGTCAAGGACCTCGTCGCCTACGCGCGCTCCATCGAAAAGGACGCGGGCAAGAATTTCCGCTTCACCCTCACCACCAACGGCGTGCTGCTCGACGACGAGGTCACCGAGTTCTGCAACCGCGAGATGCACAACGTCGTGCTCTCCCTCGACGGCCGCAAGGAGGTCAACGACCGCTTCCGCGTCGACGTCGCGGGCAACGGCAGCTATGAGCGCATCGTGCCGAACTTCCAGCGCTTCGTCGCAAAGCGCGGCGACAAGAGCTATTACATGCGCGGCACCTACACGCACTACAACACCGACTTCACGAATGACCTCTTCCACATGACCGACCTCGGCTTCACGGAGCTGAGCATGGAGCCCGTCGTCTGCGCGCCCGGCGACCCCTGCGCACTCACTGAGGAGGACCTCCCCGTCCTCTGCGAGCAGTACGAGATACTCGCGAAGGACATGCTCCGCCGCTGGCGCGAGGGCAAGCCCATCACCTTCTACCACTACATGGTCGACCTCAAGCACGGCCCCTGCATCTACAAGCGCGTCACCGGCTGCGGCAGCGGCACCGAGTACATGGCCGTCACCCCCTGGGGCGAGCTCTTCCCCTGCCACCAGTTCGTCGGCGACCCGAAGTACAGCCTCGGCAACATCTGGGACGGCGTCACCAACACCGCCGTGCAGGACGAGTTCCGCGCCTGCAACGCCTACTCCCGCCCCGACTGCAAGGACTGCTGGGCCCGGCTCTACTGCTCCGGCGGCTGCGCGGCCAACAGCTACCACGCCACGGGCAGTATAGGCGGCGTTTACGAATACGGCTGCCGTCTCTTCAAAAAGCGCATGGAATGCGCCATAATGCTCCAGGCCGCAATGGAGCTCGGTAAGGACGAATGAGCACGCCCATCTGCGACTTCGTGCGGGATTACTGCGCCACCGTCGCGCTGCGTCTCCATATGCCGGGGCACAAGGGCCGCGGTGAGCTCGGCTGCGAGGCGCTCGACATAACCGAAGTCGCAGGCGCGGACGACCTCGCCTGCCCCGAAGGCGTCATCCTCGAGAGCGAGGAGAACACCACGGAGCTCTTCGGCTCGCGTCACACCTTCTATTCCGCCGGTGGCAGCTCCCAGTGCGTCAAGGCCATGCTGCATCTCGCGTACATATACCGGCCCGAGGGCGCGACGAACCGCATCCTCGCCGCCCGGAACGCGCACAAGAGCTTTCTCCACGGCTGCGCCCTGCTCGGGCTCGAGCCGGTCTGGCTCTACCCAGACGAGCCCTCCCCCCTCTGCTCCTGCCCCGTCTCTCCCGAGGCGCTCGCGCGGGCGCTGGACGCGGGCGAGAGGCCGTGTGCGGTTTACATAACTTCGCCGGACTACCTCGGCGGCGTTCAGGACATAGCGGCGCTGGCGGAGGTCTGTCACGCGCACGGAGTGCCGCTCCTAGTGGACAACGCGCACGGGGCGTATTTGAAGTTCCTCTCCCCTTCGCGGCATCCGCTGGACCTCGGCGCGGACATGTGCTGCGACTCCGCGCACAAGACCCTGCCTGTGCTGACGGGCGGGGCGTATCTGCACGTCGCAGAGGGCGCTGTGGCGGCGTATGAGGCCGAAGCGCGGCATTCGCTCTCCGTCTTCGGCTCCTCGAGCCCCTCGTACCTCATTTTGCAGTCGCTCGACCTCTGCGCCGACAGGCTGGGCAAGGACTACCCCGCGCTCATACGCGAGACGGCGCGGCGCGTTGCGGCACTCTCGCGCGAGCTGGGGCTCACTCCGCCCGAGGGCGACCCGCTTAAGCTGGCCCTCCCCGCCGCATACTTCGACTGCACCGGCCCGGAGCTTGCCTCCTGCCTGCGTGACTGGCGCAGCGAGGCCGAGTACGTGGACGCCGATTGGGTCGTGCTGATGTTCACGCCCGGGCTTGACGAGGGCGCGTACGATACGGTGAGGCGCGCGCTGCCGCGTCCCAGGCCGGTCCCGCGCAGGCCCCAGAGCCTCCCCAAGCCCGGCGAGCGGGTGCTCTCCCCGCGCGAGGCGCTGCTCTCGCGGCGCGTGAGTGTACCGGTGAGCGAGGCCGTGGGCCGCATGTGCGCCGAGGCTGCGGTGAGCTGCCCGCCCGCGATACCGATAGCCGTCTGCGGCGAGCGTATAACGCCCGAGGCGGCCGCGCTCATGGAAAAACTGGGCGTGACGCGGATAAGTGTCGTTGAGGGGCTTGAATAAGCGCGTACACTGTGATATTATGTCAACACAAATTGTCATTGGAGGTTCGCCGTGGAAAAGGCAACTGACATCATACTCGTCATCTGCGGTACGCTGCTGTGCGTGGGCGGCATGTTCTCTGTTGGGGACACGTTCCGCTCGGTGACCGGCATCGTGCTGGGACTGGCGCTGGTCGTTCTGGGTCTGGTGGACAAAAACCGTGCCTGGCCCTTCGGCAAAGGCAGTAAAAAGCACGGCACGGAAAGTGGGGAAAAGTGATTTGCAAAAGCTCAGTTTTGAGCGGGAGGCGCTGGGCCTCCCAATAAGCGTGACGCTCAATTTTCGCGGCAACGACACGCTGGTGAAGATAAGCGGAGGCGGCGCGCCGGAGATAGGCAGCGTGAGCGTGGCCTACTGCGACGGCGGCGAGCCCGTTCTGCGCACGCTGCTGCGCCCCGGGTACAGCGACGTCGTGAGCGACATGTTTGCCGAGGGCCTCTCCCGGAAGCTCGGCGCCACGGTGACTGCCGTGTGCGGCATACGCTGCGCGGCCTGCGGCGAGGGAGCCGACGCCGTGCTCGAGTGTACGCGCGAGCTGCTTGACGACGTGCTCGGCGCCTGCGGCTGAAGCAAAAAGCGGCCCCGTCCGTTCTGGACGGGGCCGCTTTTTATGTGTCGGCTCAGAGCTTGCCCGCGAGGGCAAGGGCGAGGAGAACAAAGGTCACGAGGACGAAGAGGGAGACGAGCGTCACGCCCAGGCGCTTTTTGCCCGCGACGGGGGGCGCGGCGTGATCGGACTCCGGGATGAGCTTTGCGCGGCGCAGCGCGGTGACCACGGGCTTGTAGAGCAGCAGCGTGGCGGCGAGGTTCATGCCGCCCTTGACCGCGTTGAAGGGCAGAAACACGGGCAGCAGCAGCTCAGCGATGGCCTGACGCGGCATGCCCTGGTATATCGGCGTGATGAAATAGTTCCACAGCAGCATGACGACCACCAGCAGCACTACGCCGAGGCTGAGGCCGAGGACCGCGCCCTTCATCGTGTGGTGCTTCTTGTACACATAGCAGGCCGTGCAGCAGAAGCTGGCGGTGGCGAGGAAGTTCATGAGGAAACCCCAGGGCCCGGTCGAGCTTATCGTGATCATCTCGATGAACGCGACGACGAGGGCCACGGTGCCGGCGGCGATGGGGCCGTAGATGAAGCCGCCGATGCAGATTATGACGTCCTTGAAGTCGAAGTCCAGAAAGCCGTACACGCTGGGCATGAGCTTCGAGATCAGCATGACGATGTAGGCTATGCAGGTTATCATGGCGAGTGTGACCAGTTTTTTGACGTCCACCTTGCGGTAAGACGGGCTCTTCTTTGCAGCATCCATTGTAATTTTGCACCTTCCAACAAAGATTAACGCCCGAAGGTGTCTCCTTCGGGCGCAATGTTCGCAAATGCAACACACGCATCTTCTTCCATCCAGACTTTACTGTCGGTATCGGAATTGCACCGATTCATGCTTTGGCCCAAGCCTCCGCTCGCGGACTTTACCGCCGGTCGGGAATTTCACCCTGCCCCGAAGACATCTTTTCGGTTGTCGGTTATAATATAGCACCGTGGGTCCCTTTTTGCAAGGGCTATCGTGAATTAAATAATTTGACAATATTATGATATGAAGATAAAATCGGCTGGTGAGGTGAGAGGCATGGACAGGTGCGAAACACCAAGGGAAAAAACCTGCTGCTTCACGGGGCACCGGAGCTCAAAGCTGCCCTGGGGCGCCAATGAATCGGACCCGCGCTGCATAAGGCTCAAGGCCAGCCTGGCCGACGCGGTGGAGGCGGTGTACGCCGAGGGCGTGCGGCACTTCATCTGCGGCATGGCCGAGGGCTGCGACACCTTCTTCGGCGAGGCCGTAGCGGAGTTGCGCCGCAGCCACCCCGATGTGACGCTCGAGGCCGCCGTCCCCTGCGAGGAGCAAGACCTGCGCTGGTCGCCGGAGCGCACCGAGCGCTATGACAGGCTGCTCGCCGAGTGCGACAAGCGCACCCTCGTCAGCCGCCACTACACCCCCGACTGCATGATGCGCCGGAACCGATATATGGTCGACCGCTCCTGCGTCGTCATCGCCGTCTTCAACGGCTCCCCCGGCGGCACCTTCAACACCCTCCGCTACGCCATAGCCTCCGGGCTGAAAATCATTGAAATAGACCCGTAAGTCTTTGACATACAGCCGCATATGATGTATAATGTCAGGCCATGTGTAAGGATGTGAATTACTTGAAAGACGTCATTATCTCAATAACCGGCGTGCAGAATTTCCCCCAGGGCTCGGACGACACGGTCGAGCTCGTCACCGAGGGCAAATACTGCTACCGCGACGGTAAGGGCGAGCTCAGCTATATGGAAAGCGAGCTCACGGGGATGCAGGGCACCCGCACCTCATTCACCTTTACCCCCACCGAGGTCGTCCTCTCCCGCGAGGGGACGCTCACCAGCAAAATGGTCTTCCGCGAGGGCACCAAGAACACCTTCCTCTACGACACGCCCTTCGGCTCCGCGACCATGGGCCTCGACACGCACAAGATACACTCCACCATGGGCCCGCGCGGCGGGGACATGGAGATAGACTACGTGGTCGACTTTGACCACGCCGTCGTCGGACGAAACAAATTCAGGATAAACGTTAGAGAACAGGGCGGTGCGGCAGATGGCAAATCTTGTTGAAAAGGCAAAAAATCAGATAGACGCTCTCCTCGCGGAGAGCCTTCAGCGCGCGGCGGAAAAGGGTGAGCTGCCCTCCGGCGCGTCGCTCTCCGGCACCGTGGAGGTGCCCAAGGACACCAATAACGGCGACTTCGCCGCAAATCACGCCATGACCGGCGCGAAGGCGCTGCGCATGGCGCCGAGGAAGATAGCCGACGCGCTCATCGCGAACCTCTCGCTTGAGGGCAGCTACTTCGCCTCCGCCGAGGCCGCCGGCCCCGGCTTCATCAACTTCCGCCTCGCCCCCGCCTGGTACGGCGAGGTCATGGCCGCCGTCCGCTCCGAGGGCGCCGATTACGGCCGCTCCGACGCGCTGCGCGGCCAGAAGATAATGGTCGAGTTCGTATCCGCCAACCCCACCGGCCCCATGCACATGGGCAACGCCCGCGGCGGCGTACTCGGCGACACCCTGGCCGAGGTGCTCTCCCGCGCCGGCGCCGAGGTCTGGCGCGAGTTCTACGTGAACGACGCGGGCAACCAGATAGAGAAATTCGCCTCCTCCATCGAGGCCCGCTACGCCCAGCTCGTCCTCGGCGAGGACGCCGTCGAGTTCCCCGAGGACGGCTACCACGGCGACGACATAAAGGAGCTCGCCCGCGCCTTCCTGGAGGAAAACGGCTCCGACTGGCTGGACAAGCCTGTCGCCGAGCGCCACGCGGCCATGGCCCGCTTCGGACTCGACCGCAATATACCTAAAATGCAGTCCGACCTCGCCCGCTACGGCATCAAATACGACGAGTGGTTCTTTGAGAGCAGCCTGCATGAGAGCGGCTACGTCGCTGACACGGTGGCGGAACTCACGAGCCGCGGCTTCACCTATGTGAAGGACGGCGCGCTCTGGCTGGCCACCTCCCGCATCCTAGGCGACGCGCTGCGCGCCGCGGGCAAGAGCGAGAAGGAGATAGAGAAGCTCGACCTCAAGGACGACGTGCTTCGCCGCGCAAACGGCTTCTACACCTACTTTGCCGCCGACATAGCCTACCACCGCAACAAGCTCGCCGTGCGCGGCTTCGACAGGGCCATCAACATCTGGGGCGCCGACCACCACGGCCACGTCGCCCGGCTCAAGGGCGCGCTCGACGCGCTGGGGCTCGACGGACAGCACAGGCTCGAGATCGTGCTCATGCAGCTCGTGAAGCTCATGCGCGACGGCGAGGTGGTGCGCATGTCCAAGCGCACCGGCAAGGCCATCTCCCTCGGCGACCTGCTCGACGAGATACCCGTCGATGCGGCGCGCTGGTTCTTCAACTCCAGGCCCGACACGCAGATGGACTTCGACCTCGGCCTCGCCGTGCGCGAGGACAGCGAGAACCCCGTCTACTACGTACAGTACGCCCACGCGCGCATCTGCTCCGTCCTGCGCAACCTCGCCTCCGACGGGCATGAGGTGCCCGACCCCGCCACCGTGGACGCCTCCCTGCTCACCACGGAGCAGGAGCACGAGGTCATAAAGCAGCTGGCCGCCCTGCCGGACGAGATACTCCACGCCGCCCAGGCGCTGGACCCCAGCCGCATAAACCGCTACGCCATGGAACTGGCCGCGCGCTTCCACCGTTTCTACAACGCCTGCCGCATCAAGGGTGCGGAGCCGGGTGTGCTGGAGGCCCGCCTCCTCCTCGCCGACTGCGTGCGCAGCGCCATCGCCGTCTGTCTCGGCATCCTCGGCGTCCACGCGCCCGAGCAGATGTGAACCTGAAATACAATATTTGGGGGTCCCTTTTTCGGGACCCCCGTTTTATTTTCGGCCGCGTTCGGTATTTGAGTCTGCATTTTGTGTATAAAACTTCATGTGCCCGGGGCGCATGAAGTTTTTGCTCTTGTGGGCCGTCCTCCGCATAGCAAAAAAACGCCGCTCCGCCCCTTTTGGGGCCAAGCGGCAAAACACCAAAAAACGCCCGCACAGCGGACGTCTTTTGGGGAGAGAGAAATAAGATTTAAATGAGAGGAGACTTGCATTTTTAAATGTCACACATTTAACAAAGCATGTGTATAATACCACAGCTTTTTGGATTTGTAAAGGGCTTTCTGGGGAATTTACAGAAATTTTTCACAATCTCACATTCCCCAGAGCAGACGGACGGCCAGGGCGGAAACGGCAAAGCCGGTAATATCGGCGCAGAGGGCCGCGGGGACGGCCCAGCGGGTGCGTTTTATGCCTGCCGCGCCGAAGTAGACAGCGATGACGTAGAAGGTGGTCTCGGTCGAGCCGAGCATGACGGCGGCGGTGCGGCCTATGTACGAGTCCGGGCCGTACTGCTCGATGAGCTCCGTGGCGGCGGCGAGGGCTCCGCTGCCGGATACGGGGCGCAGCAGCATGAGCGGCGCGGTCTCGGGCGGGATGCCGAGCAGGGAGAGCAGCGGCGAGAGCAGTGAGGTGAGCGCGTCGAGCGCACCCGAGGCACGGAGCATGTACACCGCCGTCAGCAGCGCCACGAGCGAGGGAAAGATGCGCAGCAGCACGCCCAGGCCGTCCTTTATCCCGTCGAGCATCGCCTCAAAGACGTCCGTGCCCGAGAGCGTTCCCCACAGCGCGGTGAGCGCGATGACGAGGGCCGCCGCGAGGTCGGCAAGCGTGCTCATTCGCCGCAGAGCCTCGCGAGCAGCGAGGCCGCCAGCAGCCCTGCCGTCACCGAGGCCGCCGAGCTCAGCCACACGGCGGGCAAAATATCGAAGGGCGATGCCGCGCCCGCAGATGCGCGCAGCGCCGCCGCCGTGGTGGGCAGGAGCTGTATGGACGCGGTGTTGAGCACCACCAGCAGGCAGAGCTCCCGGCTCGCCGTGCCGGGCCTGTCCGTCAGGCGCGCCATGCCCTGCGCCGCGCGTATGCCCATGGGCGTCGCCGCATTGCCAAGGCCGAGGAAGTTGGCCGAGACGTTGGCAGAGAGCGCGTCCATCGTGTCCCTGTCACGCGCCGCGCGCGGGAACAGCCGCCCCAGCACCGGACGCAGCAGCCGCGAGAGCCCCGCCATCAGGCCTGAGCGGCGCATGACCTCCATGACCCCAGACCAGAGGCAGATGAGCCCTCCCGTGCCCAGTATGACCTGCACCGCAGCCGGCGCTCCCTCCAGCGCCGCGAGCCCCGTCTCGGCCCCACGGCCCGAAAATGCGCCGTACAGCACCGATATTACAAGGGCTGCGGTCCACATTTTAGACATATTGTTCATTCCTCCCAATAGCTCCGCTTGTTAATTGTTAGATTTCCTCGTGTATAAATATTCCCTGTGTGTTGACTTTATGATAAATTTCATATATAATTTCTTAGTGCTGTGTACGGGAACACGGCAGATTTGGAGGGAATTTAATGAAATCAACCGGGATCGTAAGAAAGGTGGACGAGCTCGGCCGCATCGTGCTTCCGATAGAACTGAGAAGGACGCTCGATATTGCCGAGAAGGACTCGATGGAGATCTACATCGAGGGCGATGCTATTATCCTCAGAAAGTATCAGCCCGCGTGCATCTTCTGTGACAGCGCCAAGGACATAGTTTCCTATCGCGGAAAGAATGTCTGCTCCGACTGCATCAGAATGCTTGAGGAGAAGATCTGATTGCCGCGAGTGTGCGAAAAAGAAGACAGAGCCAGCCGTTTGTTCGGTCAGCTCTGTCTTCTTTTATTTTGACCCTGCTCAGGTCATCTTCTCCTGCTTTACCTTGTGGTCGATGACGTGGCGCGAGGCCAGCTCCCGGCGCACCTCGTCCGGGCTTATGCCAAGCTCCACCATCAGCACCATGACGTGGTAGGCGAGGTCGGCTATCTCGTACACCGTCTCGCGCTT
The DNA here is from genome assembly GCA_900546485.1 of uncultured Eubacteriales bacterium. Lineage (GTDB taxonomy): Bacteria > Bacillota > Clostridia > Oscillospirales > Oscillospiraceae > Scatomorpha. The sequence goes on along the minus strand of URDK01000036.1, from coordinate 10,142 downwards.
GTCGCGCGCGTGGCCGGCGATGATAACCTCCGTGCTCTCCTCCCCCACCTTCTTGAGTATCTTGTCGATGCCCTTCTGGAAAAGGTAGGTCGTATAGCTGCCCTCGGGCAGGTCCTTTTTTCTGCCCTCGAGCAGGGCGTAGAGGCCCTCCAGGGAGAATTCCGAGAGCTCGTCGCTCTCGTACACGGGGTTGAAGAAGCAGCTCTCCGCGCCCGTGTGGCAGGCAGGGCCCGCCTTCTCCACCTTCACCACCAGCGCGTCAAGGTCACAGTCCGCCGTGATGGAGACGATGCGCTGCACGTTGCCGCTGGTCTCGCCCTTGCGCCAGAGCTCCTGACGGCTCCTGCTCCAGAAGCAGGTGCGGCCTTCGCGCATCGAGATCTCGAGGCTCTCCCGGTTCATATAGGCCAGGGTGAGCACCTTTTTGTTCTCCGCGTCCACTACTATGGCGGGGATGAGGCCCCGCTCGTCGAATTTCAGTTTGTCCAGATCCATGTCACAGCCTCACATTTATTCCGTTTGCCCGGAGCTCGGCCTTGAGCTCCGGTATTTTTACCTCGCCGAAGTGGAAGATGGACGCCGCGAGCCCCGCGCTCACGTCCGGCACCTTCCGGAAGAGATCCGTGAAGTCCGCCGCGCAGCCCGCGCCGCCGGAGGCGATCACCGGCACGCTCACGCTCTCGCAGACCGCCTGGAGCATATCCAGATCGAAGCCGCCCTTGACGCCGTCAGTGTCGATGGAGTTCACTACCACCTCGCCGGCGCCCATGTCCACGCACTTCCTTATCCAGCTGATGGCCTCGATGCCCGTGTCGTCGCGCCCGCCGCGGGCGAACACGCGGAACTCGCCGTCCATGCGCTTCACGTCCACGGAGAGCACCACGCACTGGTCGCCGTAGCGCCGCGCCGCGCGCCGGACCAGCTCCGGGTCACGGATGGCGCCCGAGTTCACGCTCACCTTGTCCGCGCCGCACTTGAGCACACGGTCAAAGTCCTCCAGGCTCGAAATGCCGCCGCCCACCGTGAGCGGTATGAATATGGTGGAGGCCACCTCGCGCAGTATGTCGGTAAAGAGCTTGCGCCCCTCGGCCGAGGCGGTGATGTCATAGAACACCAGCTCGTCCGCGCCGCTCTCCGAATAGTACGCCGCCAGCTCGACGGGCGAGCTCACGTCGCGCAGTCCCATGAAATTCACGCCCTTGACGACCCTGCCGTCCTTCACGTCGAGGCATGGGATTATCCTTTTCGTTATCATCTTGCCGCCTCCACCGCCGCCCGGAGAGAGATGTCCCCGGTGTAGTACGCCTTGCCGATTATGGCCCCGTAGAGCCCCAGCGCGCGCAGCCGCGCCACGTCCTCCATGCTCGAGACGCCGCCCGAGGCGATGAGCTCGAGGCCGAATTCGCGCTGCAAGCGCTCATATAGCTCCGCGTTCGCGCCGCGCATGGCCCCGTCGCGGGAGATGTCCGTGCAGATAACGGTGCGGACGCCCAGGGCCTCGATGCGGCGCAGGAAGTCCTCCGCCGTTATGCCGGAGTCCTCGCGCCAGCCCTTGATGGCGACCTTGCCGTCGCGCAGATCGGCGCCGACGGCTATCTTCTCGCCGTATTTCTGCACCGCGTCGGCCAGAAGAGCCTCATCGCTCACCGCGGCGGTGCCGAGTATGACGCGGCCCACGCCCGATGAAAAGGCGCGGTCTATGCTCGCCATGTCGCGCAGACCGCCGCCGCACTCGACGAAGAGGCCCGTCTCCGAGACGATGCGCTCTATTATGCCCAGGTTCGGCGTGCCGCCGTCGCGCGCGCCCTCGAGGTCCACCGTGTGCATCTGCTCCGCGCCCTGGGCCTTGAAGTCGCGGGCGACGGAGACGGGGTCGGTGCTGTACACGGTCATCTCCTCGTAATTGCCCTTGTAGAGCCGGACGGCCTTGCCCTCGTAGAGGTCTATTGCAGGAAATATAAGCATATCTCAGCCCTCCAGCTCGCAGAAGGCGCGCAGGATGCCCAGGCCGACCTTGCCGCTCTTTTCGGGGTGGAACTGGCAGCCGTAGAGGTTGCCGCTCTGCACCGAGGCGGTCAGCTCTATGCCGTACTCCGCCGTGGCGGTGAGGCTCTCGTCGCAGTCTGCGGCGTAGTAGCTGTGGACAAAGTAGACGCAGTCGCCCTCGTTCACGTACTTGAGCACGCCGCCGGGGCGCTTTATGTGCAGGGCGTTCCAGCCTATGTGGGGTATCGCCAGGCCGAAGGGCAGCCTTCCGTCCATGCCGACGACCTCGCCCTTCAGCAGGCCGAGGCCGGGATGCTCGCCGTACTCGAAGCTGCGCTCAAAGAGCAGCTGCATGCCGAGGCAGATGCCCATGACGGGCTTGCCGCTCGCCACCGCGCGGCGCACGGCCTCGTCCATGCCGCTCTCGCAGAGCTTGGCCCAGGCGTCCGCAAAGGCCCCGACGCCTGGGAGGATGACCCTGTCGGCGTCCGCTATCTTCGCCGCGTCCCCGGTGACGACGGCCTCCTCGCCTATTGCGGCGAAGGAGGAGCGCAGCGAAAAGAGGTTGCCAACGCCGTAGTCGATTATCGCCGTCATCAGAGTACCCCCTTGGTCGAGGGCAGGGCCCCGCCGGTGACGGCGACGGCCTCGCGCAGCGCGCGGCCGAAGGCCTTGAACATGCCCTCTATGATGTGGTGGGAGTTCTCCCCGTCGAGCTGGCGGAGGTGCAGGCTCATCAGCGCGGTGTTCGCCACGGCCTGGAAAAACTCGCGCACGAGCTCGGTGTCGAACTCGCCGACCTTCTGGCTCGGTATATCCGCCGTATATCTGAGGCATGGCCGCCCCGAGAGGTCCACCGCGCAGAGGATGAGCGCCTCGTCCATGGGCAGGATGATGTGGCCGTAGCGGTTTATGCCGCGCTTCTTGCCCAGGGCCTGGGCTATCGCCGCGCCGAGGCAGAGGCCGATGTCCTCCACGCTGTGGTGCGCGTCGACGTTCAGGTCGCCCTTGCAGCTGACCGCGAGGTCAAAGCCGCCGTGCAGCGCCAGCAGCGTCAGCATGTGGTCGAGGAAGCCGACGCCGGTGTCTATCTCGGACCTGCCCGAGCCGTCCAGCTCGAGGCTGAGCTTGACGGCGGTCTCCGCCGTCTCGCGGCTGACTTCACTGTGTCTCATGTTCTCAGCTCCGTTTCAATATCTCGTCCGTCGCCTCGAGCAGCGCGTCCATCTGCCCCGGCGTGCCTATCGTGATGCGCACCCGGTCGGCAAGCGCGCCGCCCAGGTAGCGGATGAGGATGCCGCGCTCTTTGAGCGCCTCCATGTACGCCTTTGCCTCGATGCCGCGCGGCTTTGCAAGGACGAAGTTTGCGCTCGAGTCCGTGAGCTCAAAGCCGCGCGCGGCAAGCTCCGAGGCCAAGCGCTCCCGCTCCGAGGCGATGGAGCGGCAGTTTCCCGCGCTGTACGACCAGTCCTTGATGGCCGCGGCCCCGGCGATGAGGGCCGTGCGGTTCACGCTGTACGGGTTCGTGGAGTATTTGAGCTTCTTGAGGTCCTCGATGAGCTCCTCGGGGCCCACGGCGTAGCCGAGGCGCGCGCCCGCGAGGGACGCGGACTTCGAAAATGTCCGCACGACGAGGACGTTATCGTACTTCGTCACCAGCGGCACGGCCGTCTCGCCGCCGAAATCGACGTAGGCCTCGTCCACGACTACGACGCTCTCCGGGCTGCCCTTCACGATGCCCTCCACGGCCTCGAGCGGCAACGCCACGCCCGTCTGGGCGTTGGGGTTCGCGATGACCACGCAGCGGCCCGTGCCCGTGTAGTCCGCGGGGTCTATTGTCAGGCCCTCGCCCATCTTCGGGCGGAGCGCGTCTATGTGGTAGAGGTCCGCAAAGACCTCGTAAAAGCCGTAGCTGATGTCCGGGAACACCACTCCGCGCTCGCAGAAGGCGAGGAAGCAGAAGTTGAGGATGTCGTCCGAGCCGTTTGCGAGGAGAATGTTCCCCTCCCCCACGCCCAGGTGCTTCGCAAGCAGCTCCGTGAGCTCGCGGCAGGCCGCGTCCGGGTAGAGGTTCAGCGCCCCAGCCTCAGCCGAACGCAGCGCCTCAAGCACCAGCGGAGAGGGCGGGTAGGGCGACTCGTTGGCGTTGAGCTTGATATAGGGCCTGTCCTTGGGCTGCTCGCCCGGCACATATGGCTCCAGCGCGGCGAATTTGCTGTCGAGATAGCGGCTCATTCGCTCCGCCCCCTTCGCCTTATCGTGGCGGAGACGGCGTGGGCGTGCAATCCCTCGGTGTCGGCAAAGAGCGCCACGTCGTCGGCCACGGACTCGAGGCCCTCGGCCGTGTAGTAGGAGAAGTAGCTGCGCTTTATGAAGTCGTCCACGCCGAGGGGGCTCGAGAAACGCGCCGTGCCCATGGTGGGCAGGGTGTGGTTCGTGCCGGAGAGGTAGTCGCCCAGCGGCTCCGGGCAGTAGTGGCCGAGGAACACGGAGCCCGCGTTCCGCACGCGGCCCAGCCAGTCGAAGGGGCGCTCAACGCAGAGCTCGAGGTGCTCCGGCGCTATCTCGTTTGCGATGTCCACCGCCTCGGAGAGGTCGTCCGTGACGATTATCTTGCCGTTTGCCTCGACGGACGCGCCCGCGATATCTTTCCTGGGCAATACCTCGAGCTGGGCCTCCAGCTCCGCGGCGGTCTTTTCCGCGAGCGCGGCGCTGTCAGTTATGAGTATGGCCGTGGCGAGCTTATCGTGCTCGGCCTGGGAGAGCATGTCCGCGGCGAGCCAGACGGGGTCGGCGCTCTTGTCCGCGACGATGAGTATCTCGCTCGGCCCGGCTATCATGTCTATGGCCACCTGGCCGAACACCTGGCGCTTTGCCTCCGCGACGAAGGCGTTGCCGGGGCCGACTATCTTGTCCACGCGCGGAATGGTCTCCGTGCCGTAGGCCAGCGCCGCGACGGCCTGCGCGCCGCCGACGCGGAACACGCGGTCCACGCCCGCGACCTTTGCCGCCGCGAGGATGGCGGGGCTGACCTCGCCGCCCGAGGCCGGGGTGGTCATGACTATCTCATCCACGCCCGCGATCTTGGCGGGGATGCAGTTCATCAGTACCGAGGAGGGATAGGCCGCCGTGCCGCCGGGTATATAGAGGCCCACGCGCTGCATGGGGATGATGCGCTGGCCGAGCATGGAGCCGTCGGGCCGCGTGAGTATATAGTCGCGCTGCAGCTGCCGCTCGTGGAAAGCGCGGATGTTCGCGCCCGCGCGCTCGAGCACGCGGAGAAATTCCGGGTCGACGGCCTTGACCGCCGCGTCCAGCTCCTCGGCCGTTACCTCGAGCGCGACGCCCTCAGCGCGGTCGAATTTCGCGTTGTACTCACAGAGCGCCGCGTCGCCGTGAGCGCGCACGTTTGCGATTATCTCCGCCACGGTGCCGGAGACGTCCCGCTCCGAGGCCGTCCTCGCAAAGAGCTCCGAGGCCGCCGTCTCGCTGCTGCGCATTATCTTTATCATCACGCTCTTCCTCCTTCCGCCGCCTCGCCTATGAGCTTTTTGAGGCGGCTTATGCCCTCGTATTTGAACTTGAAACTCGCCTTGTTGGCGATGAGCCGCGCGCTTATGGGGAGTATCGTCTCCAGCACGTGCAGGTCGTTCTCCCTGAGCGTCGTGCCCGTCTCGACGATGTCCACGATGACGTCCGAGAGGCCGAGTATGGGCGCGAGCTCTATGGAGCCGTTGAGTTTTATGATGTCTATGGCGCGGCCCCGGCCCTGGAAATAGCGGGTCGCGATGTTGGGGAACTTGGTCGCCACGCGGAGCGTCTCCGCCTCCCGGCGCTGCTCGGCCTTCCCCGCCACGCACATGCGGCAGCGGCCTATGCCGAGGTCTAGGAGCTCGTACACGTCCGGCGAGTACTCAAGCAGTATGTCCCGCCCCGCGACGCCTATGTCCGCCGCGCCGCGCTCGACGTATATGGCCACGTCCGAGGGCTTGACCCAGAAAAAGCGCATCCCCGTATCCGGGTTTTCAAAGATGAGCTTGCGGCTGTCCTCCCTTATGCCCGGGCAGCCGCAGCCCGAGCGCTCGAACATGTCGTAGACCTGTTCGCCCAGCCTGCCCTTCGGCAGGGCTATGTCAATCGTCTGCTTCAAGCTCAACAGGCCTCCCGTCCATCATTTTCATCACCGTGCGGCAGCGCAGCGAGGGGGACGCCCCCCTCTGCACCCGGACGCTCCGGCCCGAGTCCGTCAGCTCCCGCACCACGCCCGCCAGCTCCTCCGGCGTCTCGCCGTCGGGGATGAGCAGCACGTCCGCGTCGTACTCCGGCTCCGCGCCGCCCAGGCGCTCGAGCAGGTTCAGGTACACCGCAAAGCCAATGGCCTGCTCGTCCTTGCCCAGCTTGCGCATCAGGCTGTCGTAGCGCCCGCCGGAGAGCACCGCCGAGGGCGCGCCGGGGACGTAGCCCTTGAACACCAGGCCGTTATAATACTCCGTGTCGCAGGTTATGCTGAGGTCTATGTTCACGCCGCCCAGGCAGCCGAAGCTCCCGAGGACGCGCACCGTGTCCTCCAGCTCGTCCGCTGCGGCCAGCTCCGCTTCCGTCGCCGCGCACGCGCGCAGCTCCGGCAGCAGCTCCGTCGCCGGGCCGTAGAGCTCCACGAGGCGTATGAGCCGCTCCGCCGGCTCCTCCGGCGCACCCGAGGCCTCGCACACCGCGCGCATCGCTTGAGCGCTCCTGCTGCCCACAGCGCGCAGCAGCTCCGCCCGCTCCGGGCCTCTGAGCCCCAGCTCGTCCACCAGGGCGCAGAGATAGCCCATGTGCGAGAGGTCCAGCACCCAGTCCGGCGCTATCTCCCCCAGGCTCCGCGCGGCCAGCATGGCCACCTCGCCCTGCACATAGCCGTCCACGGGGCCGAGGTACTCCAGCCCCGCCTGCGTTATCTCCTGAAAGCCCAGGCCCGAGTCCGGCGCGCGGTATACGCTCTCGTCATAATAGAGCTTCTCCGCCGCGGAGTCCGGCCCGCCGCCCAGGTTCTTCGCTATCGACAGCGTCACGTCCGGCTTGAGCGCCATGAGGCGGCCGTTCGTGTCCGTGAACGTGATGACCCCGCCGCTCGGCAGGAAGCTCCTGTTGCCCGCGTAGAGGTCGTATTCTTCAAATTTGCTCATGCGGTAGGGCCGGTACCCGAACCTCGAATACAGCGCGCGCAAGCCGAAGACTATGCGCTCCTCCCGCCTCAGTATGCTCTCCATTGCCTGTCCTCCGCGTTTCACTTTACCTTGCTAATGTGATAGCACGCTAATATATTACCACGAGCTGGCGAGATGTCAAGTTAAATCTCCGCGCGATACGAAAAAAAGCCGCGATAAAGCGGCTTTTTTCACAGCACCGCAGTTTTGAACACGGTGTTCGACATATCGCGTCTGAGGAAGATCTCCGCCACGCGGGCGAACTCGACGGGGTCGCCGCTGGCGTAGCAGGCGGTGCGGCCGTGGGCGCGCCGGGGCGAGCGCAGGCCGTTCTTCTCCAGCAGCGCCGAGAGCGCGCGGGCTCCCGCGGCGCCGGAGTCTATCAGCGTCACGCCCTCGCCCATGTAGGCTGCGATGGCCTCCGAGAGCAGCGGGAAGTGGGTGCAGCCGAGGATGAGCGTATCCACGCCCGCCTCGCGCACCTCGCGCAAACACTCCTCGACCGCCGAGGCGACCTCGGGGTCAGAGGGATCGGCCCTGCCCGCCTCCACCAGCGGCACGAGGCGCGGGCTGCCCGAGGCCACGGGCTCTATGGCCGGGTCTATGGCCTTCAGCTCCCGCACAAAGGCGCCCGAGCGCATCGTCGCCACGGTGGAGAGCACGCCTACGCAACCGTTTTTCGTGCTCGCCGCCGCCTCCGCCGCCGCGGGCTTGACAACGCCGATGACCGGCACGCCCGCCGTCTGCTCCACCTCGTCGAGGCAGTTCGAGCTCACTGTGCCGCAGGCCACGAGCATGGCCTTTATCGCCCTTGCACGGAGAAAGCGCGCGTCGCTCTCCGCGATCTCGATGAGCTCCGCCACGCTGCGACCGCCGTAGGGCACGCGGGCCGTGTCGCCCAGATAGGCTATGTCCTCGCCGGGCAGCAGCTCGCGCAGCACGCGCACAGAGGTAAGGCCGCCCATGCCTGAATCAAAAATTCCGACTGGTCTGTAATCCATGTCTCCTCCGAAGGAAGGTGATTCTCATAATTATATTCGCCGGGGGGATATTTTAGCATTCCCGCGCCGCTTTTGCAAGGCTCAGAGCTCAAGTCCCGCCTCGCGCAGGCGCTTTATCGACTCCGGCGAGGCCCGGCGGAGGAAATCCTCCAGCACGGCGCCCGTGTTCGGGTAGAGCCTGATGCTCCTGCCCCCCGGATCCGCCGCGGGCTGGGGGCCGCGCGCGGGCTCTGAGAGCGTCAGCAGCCCGTTCGCCGCCGCCTCTATCTCGCAGATACCGTACTCGTCGCGGTAAAAGTGCTCCTCCTCGAGATGGCGCAGCTCGTGCCGCAGGCCCTCGGCACGGCGCTCAGGGCTGAAACGCGTGTTTATGTATATGGTAAACGTGCCGTCCCCGTTCGAGACGGTCACCGCGCTCGACGCCATGCTCAGGAACTCCACGAGGCGCACCCAGTAGTCCACGCCCTCAACATAGCTCATTTGCCCTGCTGCATCTCCTCTATCATACGCACGATGGCCTCTATCTGCGCCTTGGTGGCGTTCTTCGTCACGGAAAAGAGCATCCGCTTCTCCGGACGGCTGCGCAGCTCCTCGAGGTACTCGGCCAGCTCCTCATCGGCCCCGGCCTGCGGCTCCGGGCGCTCCGTATTGCCCAGCAGATAGTCCGTCGAGACTCCGAGATACTCCGCTATCCGCGCCGCATTCTCAGCGCTCACGCCCTTTGCACGCCCCTTGCGCAGCTCCGTCATGAAACTGCGGCTCATCCCCAGGTCCGCGCTCATGCGCGAGCCCGAGATGCCCCGCTCCTTCAACAGCGCCTCTATCCTCTCGCATATGCCTTCCATCTCGCCGGCTCCTTTTGTCAAAATGCCAAATTTACTAATTTTTGTGCATTTATGGTTGACAAGCTCCGATTTGCACTCTATATTGAGAGACATGATGTACAAAACTTTGTACGTTTCTTGGGAGCTCAAGCCCTATGATAGTACAAATGATTGTACGTGTCAACAACTTTAAAGGAAGGACGGCATGTATGGAAAAGAGAAAGACAGACCGCCCGGCGCCGGACATGTCCGGGTGCAGGGGCTGCCGCCACTACTTTGAGGCGGCGGACCCGGACTGTTACAGGCAGTCCATCCCCGCCTGCGAATACATACTCGACACCGGCATGCGCAGGCCCTGCCCGGCCGGAGCGGACTGCACGGAATACCGGAGCGTACCGCGCGGCATGAGCGCCTACCGGCGGCGTCACAACGCGATAATCGAGGCCTTCATCGGTGCAAGGAGGCGTCGCTGAGCCTTGAGAAAGCGGCACTATCATCTCGCCGACCCGCCGGAGCTCATCGCCGAGTGCCTCAGCTGTGTCCGGAGCGAATGCACGAACTGCCTTGAGCGCAGGCTCAAGGCAGCCGTAAAAACCAACTCACGTCTCCGCTCTCAGAGCTCCACGGCCTCGCCGGCGCGCAGGAAATAGACTATCTTCGCCTTCACCTCAAGTCCCGTGATGCGCGAGACGGCCCAGGCGTAGGTGTCAAGCTGCGCGGCGTAGCGCTTAGCGCGCTCCGTGGCCTCCCCGGGGGCGACGCGGTCGGTCTTGTAGTCGACGATGACGGCGCCGTCCGGCTCAATGAGGCAGCAGTCGATAACGCCCTGCAAAAGCAGCTCCTCGCCCTCCGTGCCGGGGAAAAAGCGCTCCGCCGGGCAGAGCAGCGCGAAGGGGAACTCACGCAGCACGCGCGGTGCGGCGGCTATCCTCCGCCCCAGGGGCGAGAGGGCGAAGCGGCAGAGCCCCGCGGCGTCCACCGCCGCGGCCTCGCGCTCCGAGAGCTTGCCAGCGGCGGCGAGGCGGTCCACGGCCTCGCGCGCGGCCTCCGGCGTACTGAGCGCGCCGAGGTCGAGATATCGCAGCGCAAGGTGCGTGGCCGTGCCGCGCTCGGCGGCGGTGAGCCGCCCGGCTGCGCCCGCT
>URDK01000035.1 GCA_900546485.1 uncultured Eubacteriales bacterium | reverse complement strand
TTTACTTGATATATCTTTATTTAATTGCGTTGGATTTTCCAACGTAGGTTTTTCCAACGTTGGATTATCCAATGTTGGATTTTCCAATGTTGGATTTTCCAATGTAGGGTAATCCGATATAGACGGCTGTTCGCCGCTGGTAGCTGCTTCCGGCTCTCGCGGCTGCGGCTGCTCGTATATGACATAATCCGCGCCCCGCAAGCGTCCTTTCTCGTCGCGCTCCCGGCTGCGCACGATATATCCGGCTTTTTCGAGTTCTTTTACCGCTTCGCGGATTGCGTCGATCTTCTCGCGGTTGATGTGAGATAAGCCCGCAAGGGTATAATCCCAATCTTCGGGCAAAGACAGCATTTGCGAAAGCAAGCCTTTTGCCTTTAAGGTGAGTTCCTTATTGCGCAAGTGGTGGTTGCTCATAACGGTATATCCCGTATTGCGTTCCACTCTGAAAACTGCCATGTTTCATCACTTCCTCTCTTGGTCTGCGTGGAATATTAGAAAGCCGTTTTCGGCGGTTTTGGTATTGCAGTATGCCTTTGCCGTTTTTGTGTCTGAAAAGCCTTGTATTGCAAGGGCTTTTTCGCGCCTAACGTTCCACGTTACCGCCTGTTTTCGGGCATAAAAAAACCGCAACTCTTTTCAAGCTGCGGCGACATATCCTACTCACTTAAAAACGCCATATCAAGGCTTGTCCAACCTTGCTACGGCGTTTTAGGTGTAATTATAGGGGTTGTTTAATTGTCTTTAATGTGCTGAAAGCCGCATGGTTACGGCATTTTCCTTGTTGTGCATATATTGACGGGGCAGTGGGTCCGGTCGGGCCGGTCGGGCCGGTGCCGGAGGGGCCGGTAGCGCCAGTCGCGCCCGTGGGACCTGTGGGGCCCTGAGCCCCGGTTGCTCCGGTCGGGCCGGTGGGGCCCTGAGCGCCAGTCGCACCGGTCGGGCCGGTCACGGTCACGAGCGTGAAGTCCGGTGAGGCTCCGGGCGTACCCGTGGGGTTATTGGTATTTACATCATACAGTGCGCCGCTGTAAAATACGAGATCACCTACCGAGTACGGCGTACCCGGGACGAACTCCTCTATCGTATCAATGCCCGCGCCCGTCGCACCAGTCGGGCCGGTGGGACCGGTAGCGCCGGTAGGTCCGGTGGCACCGGTGGGCCCAGTCGGTCCGGTAGCGCCCGTCGCGCCCGTGGGCCCGGTGGGGCCGCTCACGCAGCAGACGTGGCTGCAGCCGCGAGTGTTGTTGCAATCGTGATCGCAGGGTTTTATCACGTTCATCTCACAGCACTCAAGCTTGTCGCGCCAGTCTGAGTCGTTGCACTTCCGCATATACTTACTCCCTTCACCATGGTTTCAAGAGAAAATCCGGCACTCTGAATGTGCCAGTATCATTGTATGCGGCCCGGCTTTTCTTGTTACGGCGCAAAAAAACGCCCCCGCTGCCGCGGAGGCGGTGTGTTGTTCAGTTCAGCTCAGGAACATCGCGTCTCCAAAGGAGAAGAAGCGATAACGCATATCCACAGCCTGCTTGTATGCCGCGAGGACGTGTTCCCTGCCCGCAAAGGCTGAAACGAGCATGATAAGCGTGCTCTCGGGCAGGTGGAAGTTTGTGACGAGCGCGTCCATACATTTAAACTTATAGCCCGGGTAGATAAAGATGTTGGTCCAACCGGACTTGGCGTCCATAGTGCCGTCCTCGTTTGCAAAGCTCTCGACAGTTCTGCAGGATGTCGTGCCCACGCATATCACTCGGCCGCCGGACTTCTTTGTCTCAGTGATTATTCTCGCCGTTTCCTCGGGCATGATGCAGAATTCGGAGTGCATCTCGTGCTCCTCGATGTCCTCAGCCTTGACCGGGCGGAAGGTGCCGAGGCCGACGTGCAGGGTGACAAAGCACTCACGCACGCCCTTTTCGGCTATTTTTGCAAGCAGTTCCTTGGTAAAATGCAGTCCAGCGGTAGGTGCCGCGGCGCTGCCCAGCTCTTTGGAGTAAACAGTCTGGTAGCGTTCCCCATCCTCAAGTTCGGTCTTGATGTACGGAGGCAGAGGCATTTTGCCCAGACGCTCGAGCACCTCGAGGAAAATGCCGTCGTACTTGAACTCGACGATTCTGTTTCCTCCCTCGGCAACTTCAACTACCTCAGCCTCAAGTTCTCCGCCGCCAAACACCAGCTTTGTGCCCGGCTTGGTCTTGCGCCCCGGGCGGGTCAGGCACTCCCAGCGCCCTCCGCCGAGGTCCCGGAGCAGCAGTACCTCCACGGCGCCGCCCGTCTCTCTCGCCCCGAGCAGTCTTGCGGGAAGAACGCGGGAATCGTTCATCACCAGGCAGTCGCCCGGCTGAAGCAGCTCGGGCAGCTCCGAGAACACCCGGTGCTGTATCTCACCGCTCACCTTATCCAGGCACAGGAGCCGGGAGGAATCGCGTTTCTCGAGCGGAGTCTGGGCAATGAGCTCTTCCGGAAGGTCAAAGTAAAAATCAGATGTTTTCATCAAAACGCCTCAGTTCGTATATGTCGCGCTGGCAAGGGTAATGTCGGTGAAGTAGAAGTTGACTATCTGGTCATAGGTGAAGCCGTAGGTCTTGGCCATGGCGTAAGCGCCGTACTGGCTCATGCCGAGGTTGTGGCCCCAGCCGCTGCCGATGAAGGTGATGCTGTCACCGTTCTCTTTTATTTCAAAAGAGATGCTCTTGAGACCCAGCGTGGAGGTGCAGAAATTGTAGCAGCTGCTCTTGCTGAAGCTCGCGCTGCGGCCGTTGGAGTCCGTGAGCTTTATACCGATGACGTTGCCGGTATCGGAATAGGTTATCTCAATCTTATCCGCCGAAGCGATCGAGAATCCAAGCGTATTGGCCTTCGCAGCCAACTCCTGACGGCTGAAGGTGTAGGTCCAGCTGCTATTGGCGTTCACGCTTGCAGCCGCGGCCTCGAAGCCGTCCACCTTTCCGCGCAGATATCCCACAGCGTTCGCCATGACGTTCTCGCTGTCTTCTGTGGCTCCGCCGTTGGAGGAGCAGTACATGGCGGATATAGGCTCACCTTTATAAAGTATGTATATGCCGGCGGTACCTTCCACCGCAGCATCGGAGTTGCTTGTAGAACCCGTCAGTCCGCGATAAACCTGGCTGTATGTGTCGTTGGTGACGTCAAAGCCATAATAGGAATTGGCGTTGAAATGGCTTGCAGCGTAGGTGCGGGCGCAGAGAGCCTGTGCCTTCAGCGCCTCAACAGGCCAGCTTCCGCTCATCTCATAGGGTACGACACCCTTGACGTAGTCCTCTATGTCGACGATGTTTATGACCGTAAGTTTATCGCCAGTGCGGCGGACATATTCAAAATCGCCGTAATACTGATAGCCTTTGAACCAGGTGACCGCCTGTCCCGAGCGGCTCTGCGGGCTGACGGCGAGACTCTGGTCCCGGCCGCAGTCAAACTCAAAGAGTATGGTGCCGTCAGTGGTGCGGCATACGGTGACGCAGTACTGGGACGCGGTGTACACCGTGCCGTTCACGCCGTACCAGTTCATTGCATCCTGCGCCTCGGAGCTGCTGGTGAAGCTGCCAAAGAGGGCGTAATACTCCCCGTCATAGTATGCGGGGAAGCCGTCATATCGCGAAGCGGCGTCCGCGGCTTCCTCAAAGCTCCGGTAGCTGCCCGGGAGCATGATGTGATAGCAACCAAGGCTAGCGCCGCTGCTTATGGTAACGTTCTTGTCCATCGCCATGGTTATCTTGGTCTCGTCGGTATAGCCGACCTCGTGGAAAACCCGGTTGGAGTCATACCAGCCGAAAAGATAGCCGCTGCCCACCTCGTTTTGCAGGTTGGCGGACTCAAGAGTGCTGTTTCTTATGCTGCTCGAGCCGTCGTAGTAATACAGTCCCACGCGGAGCTTGGAGTACGGCAGGCTTATGCGCCCCGTCACAGATAGATGCGAGGGCGTGGGCGAGGTCTCGCCCTGGCCGGGGCGTTCCGAGCTCGACGAGCCGCTACCGCTTTCGCCTATGGTCGTGAGGCCGTCGGCGGTCATAACGTAGGCCTCTCCCGAAACAAGACCGGTGCCGCTCCCGCCCACGACGTAGGCGGAGTCGAGGCCGCCGGAGAGCACATCTTTAGGTCCATTGACGTAGATATCCTCCGCTGCGGCAGCCGGCAGAGCCGGAAGAAGCCCTGCAATCAGCAGCAGGGCAAGCATGAGGGCGGGTATGGCTTTCAATCGCTTCATTTTCTTTGTTCACCTTTTGACGTTTATTGACGGGATTAAAACAGGATGGTAAAATATTAAATTGCTAAAGGCGCAGCAGGTTATTGCCTTTTTCGACTTATTATGTCATTATAAAGGCTGATACCGATAAATGCAAGAGTTATGTCACCCGGTATTATTTAACTGACATACGAATATACTGCGTCGTATGGTGGAAAGGATGGATCAAGCATGGAGAAATTGAAGGTCGGAGTCATTGGAGGCACCGGCATGGTGGGTCAGCGTTACGTCACGCTGATAGCCAACCACCCGTGGTTCGAGCTGACCGCGATAGCGGCGAGCGCGCGCAGCGCGGGTAAGACCTATGAGGAGGCCGTAGGCGCTAAGTGGGCGCTGGAAGATCCCATGCCCGAGTGCGCCAAGTCCATCGTCGTCAAGAATGCCTCGGACGTTGCGGACGTGGTGAAGGACGTCGATTTTGTCTTCTCCGCCGTCGACATGAAGAAGGAAGAGATACTCGCCCTCGAGGAGGAGTACGCGAAGGCCGAGTGCCCCGTCGTCTCCAATAACAGCGCCAACCGCTGGACCCCGGACGTGCCGATGATCATTCCCGAGATAAACCCGGAGCACCTTGCCGTCATCGACGCGCAGAAGAAGCGTCTCGGCACCAAGCGCGGCTTCATAGCGGTCAAGTCCAACTGCTCCATTCAGAGCTATGTCCCGGCCCTCTCCCCCTTCAGGGCTGACTTCGGCCTCGACAAGATACTTGTGTGCACCTACCAGGCCATTTCCGGCGCCGGCAAGACCTTCAAGACCTGGCCCGAGATGGTAGATAACGTCATCCCCTACATTGGCGGCGAGGAGGAAAAGAGCGAGCAGGAGCCCATGAAGGTCTGGGGCCACGTTGAGAACGGCGTCATCAAGAATGCCGAAAAGCCCCTCATCACCGCCCAGTGCCTGCGCGTCGCCGCCTCCAACGGCCACATGGCCGCCGTGTTCGTGAGCTTTGACAAGAAGCCCTCCATGGACGAGATGAAGGCCCGCTGGGCCGCCTACAAGGGCCGCGCCCAGGAGCTGAATCTCCCCTCTGCTCCCAAGCAGTTCCTGCACTACTTTGAGGAGCCCGATCGTCCGCAGACCAGGCTGGACCGTATGAACGAGGGCGGCATGCAGATATCCATCGGCCGTCTGCGTCCTGACACACACTATGACTACAAGTTCGTCTGCCTCTCGCACAACACCCTACGCGGCGCTGCCGGTGGAGCGGTTGAGCTGGCCGAGCTGCTGACTGCCGAGGGTTACATCACGGCAAAATAATCTGCACTGAGACTTCTGAAGGAGGTTATAAAATGGCAAAGACACCGATATTTACAGGCTCATGTACAGCCATAGTCACGCCCTATCTTGAAAACGGCGTTGATTACGAAAAATATGCCGAGCTTGTTGACTTCCAGTACGCCGGTGGGACCTCCGCCATTCTCGTCTGCGGCACCACGGGCGAGAATCCGACGCACACCGAGGAGGAGCACAACAAGCTGGTCGAGCTCACCGTGAAGAAGTGCGCCGGTCGCATGAAGACCATCGTCGGCGTCGGCGGCTACAACACCGCCCACGTCCTTGAGCAGGCCAAGCAGGCCGAAGCCTGCGGCGCTGACGGCATCCTCATGGTAACTCCTTATTATAATAAGAGCACCCAGAAGGGTCTAATAGAGCACTTCACCTATGTCGCGGACCGCGTCAAGGTGCCCATGATACTCTACAATGTCCCCGGCCGTACCGGCATCGGCATCAAACCCGCCACTTACAAGGTGCTCTCCCAGCACCCGAACATCAACGGCGTCAAAGAGGCCAGCGGCAACATCGCTGAGTACGCCCTGACCCGTTCCATGTGCGGCGATGATCTGGTGTTCTGGAGCGGCAATGACTCGGACACCGTGCCCATGATGGCACTCGGCGCCTACGGCGTCATCTCCGTGGCCTCCAACATCATCCCGAAGGACGTCGCCCACCTCTGCGAGCTCTGCCTCGCCGGCGACTTCAAGGCCGCGAGCGCCGAGTACTTCAGGCTGGCCGACTTCTTTGACAAGCTGTTTATCGAAACGAACCCCATTCCCGTCAAGACAGCGATGAACATAGTCGGTATGAACGTCGGCAAGTTCCGCCTGCCGCTGGTAGATATGGACCCCGCCAATATCGAAAAGCTCAAGGTCTCCATGCGCGGCGTGGGGCTCAAGGTGTGATCCCGGGTCAAGGAAGGTATTCTTATGCTAAAGATAATAGTCTCCGGCTGCAACGGCCACATGGGTCAGTGCGTTGTCTGCGGCTGTCAGGGGCTTGAGGGTGTGGAGATAGTCGCGGGCTTCAACCGCACGCCGGTCAAGAAGAACTGCTTTGAGGTCTACTCCGACCCCATGAGCTACGAGGGCCCCGCCGACGTAGTCATTGACTTCTCGAATCCCGCAAACCTTGACGCACTGCTGGAGTTCTGCCTGCTGCGAAAGATACCCATCGTTCTGTGCACGACCGGTTATTCGGATGAGCAGCTGCACGACATCGAGAAGGCCGCAGCGCGGATACCGGTGTTCAAGTCCGGAAACATGTCGCTGGGCATAAACCTGATGATGCAGCTCGTGAAGCGCGCAGCCGCTGTCCTGGGCGAGAGCTTTGACGTCGAGATAGTCGAAAAGCACCACCGCCGCAAGGTCGACGCGCCGAGCGGCACTGCTCTTATGCTGGCCGACGCCGCCGCCTCTGCCCTGCCCTATGAAGCGGAAAACGTCTTTGAGCGCCACAGCGTGCGCCAGCCCAGACGTCGCGAGGAGATAGGTATCTCCTCCATCCGCGGCGGCACGATCGTAGGCGAGCACGAGGTCATCTTTGCCGGTCATGACGAGGTATTCGAGATGAAGCACACCGCGCTCTCGCGCGAGGTCTTTGCCAGCGGCGCAATAGCCGCAGCGAAGTTCATTGCCACCGTCAAGACTCCCGGCATGTACGACATGGACGACCTGCTCAGGGACGTCATGAAATGAGATAAACAAAAAACACCCTCAGGCTTGAAGCCTGAGGGTGTTTTTATCTGCCTGTGTTCACGCGGTCATGGCCTCAAGGGTCATGGCGGCGAGCTCGGGCATCGTGACGCCGAGGAGCTCCGCGCCCTTGGAAATGATATCGCGGGAACAGCCAGCGGCGAACTTCTTGTCCTTGAACTTCTTCATGACGGACTTGGCGTCCATGCCGTCAAAACCGGTCGGGCGCATGAGAGACGCGGCCCAGATGAGACCCGTGAGCTCGTCCGTGGCGAAGAGGATCTTCTCCATGTAGCGCTCCGGCTCCACGTCGCTGCAAATGCCCCAGCCGTGGCTGACGACCGCATGGATGACGCTCTCGTCTATGTCCAGCTCCCTGAGCAGGGTATCGGCGCGCTTGCAGTGCTCCTCCGGCCACTGCTCGAAGTCTATGTCGTGCAGTATGCCTACGGCCTGCCAGTAGTCCTCGTTGCCGGCGTCGTACTTTCCGGCCAGATAGCGCATGACCTTGCCGACGGTTTCGGCGTGCTGGATGTGGAAGGCTTCGCTGTTATAGCGCTTCGTCAGCTCCAGCGCCTGCTCGGGAGTGGGGATGTAGCTCATTTGTCTTTACCTCCGCAAAACTTTATTGCACAATATTACGCCTATTCCTCCGAAATTGCAAGCGGTTTCCGCTCCTTGAACCCGCATACGGCGCGGTTCGACACGGCGTCCAGCCAGCAGCACAGCCCTTCCGGCTCAGTGACGCGGAACATGTGGGCCAGGTCCTGCATGCCGGGGCATATCTCGCCGAACACGTCTGGCAGTTCGTCTAAGAGCGAGGGGTTATATTTAAGCGTGCGCTTGTCGTTCCAGATGGCACAGTAGAAAATATTTGCTTCCACGAGGTCCTGGAACATGTGGCTGCCGTAGCTCAGCTCCGGCATATAGCCCGCGCTGTCGTCCGAGACCTCGCACACTCCAGCGAAACCTGATATGTCCGCAAAGCTGCACGGCACGCCCAGCTCCGGTGAACTGGTGCCGAGCCGCCCTGGTGCTAGCAGCAGGAGCTTCTTGCCCTTTCCCTTATAATAGCGGTTTATCTGGCCCACTGCCGAAGCCGCCATGCGCTTTTTGGCATAGGGGTACTCGTAGTATGCCTTGGCGTTGATCTGCACGACCACGTCTATGTCCGTCACGGATGACATGCCCATTGAGGAATCGTCCAGGCTGAAGAAAGTCTCCTCATCAGGAAGCTCCGGCACCACAACGTTGCCGCCGGGCTGGCCCACATAAAGCGGGCGGCACTGGAGCAGATTTATAACGAAATCGCCGTACTCGTCGGTATTGACAGCGTATTCGATATCCACGGGTGTGCCGTAGACGTTTTCCAGCGTCTTGAGCAGCGCACGCATGATGTGCGGGAACTTGGTCCGCTCAAGGAGGCCCTGGCAGCTTATGAACCAGACCTCGTCCTTGATGCCCATCTCACGCAGCGAGGCCTCAGCCTCGTAGTCCCGCTCAAACATCAGGTCGTGGAACCAGCCCGGCAAATAGCGGTGCGCCTCGTCTACGCTGATGCTGCGGAAGACCTGACGTTCACGGTCTATCACATCGACGTTGTGCTGTGAAAAGCGGTGCCGGTCCGCCACGCTGGTGAGGTTCCTGACGGCCGGTCGGTCTAGGTTCACTAGTCTGGGATAGTCGTCCTCAGTCCTGTCCACCGCCTTGGTGCCGAGACCAACGACAAGCCGCAGCATTCCCGCCGTCGGGTCGGCATCGTGGCTGGTCTTGTACAGGCAGCGGCTGTAACCCACGCCAGCGACGCCGGGGAGGTAATACGGTCCGGCCCAGGAGCCGGATACACGCTGGACGAGAATTGACATCTGCTCGTCCTTCTTCTCAAGCCCGCGCTGGAGGCGGTACTCGAGTGCCGAAATGTCCATCGTACTCGCATAGACCTGCCTGACGGCGTTCTCAAAGGCCTCCAGGCGCTTTTCAAGCGGGCCGAAGTTGACGCAGAACACGGACTCGTACTTCCCCGCGAAGGCATTGCCGAAGCCATCCTCAAGGAAGCTCGAGGAGCGGACGATTATCGGGCTCTGACCGTAATACGTAAGCATCGACCTGAACTGCTCGCGTATATTCTCCGGGAAGCTGCCGGAGAGCAAGGCCTGTTTGAGCTCCTCGGCTTTTGCGAAATATCCCGCGTCGGTGCGCTGCTCTATCCGGGTCTTCCAGCAGTTGTTGCTGACGATGTAGGTGTAAAAGACATCCGAGCCTATGTAGAAGGAATCGTGCGGTTCGGTGTGCTCGCGGAATTCCGGAAGGCATACCTCGGCTATTTTGCGAGCAAGCAGCATGCCGCAGGCCTTTCCACCTATCGCTCCGCTGCCGATCATGCGGTCACGCAGGGTGAAATAGTCCTTGGGCTCAAAAAGTTGATGGATGAGCTTCTGGACGTGCGGGTCCTTGGACATCATGCTCTCAAGTATTTTGCGCTCCGTCTCATCCCGGAAGCTGCCTCGTCCGAAATCGAGCTTTGCAAGCGCGAAGAATCTGTCGTGGCTGTCAAGGTTCTGGTCCTGGGTATGCGCAGATATGTCGTCAAGCAGCTTATAATAGCGGCTGAGCGCAACGCCGCCGTCCAGGGGCAGGAAGGGCCCGCCGCTGCGGCTTACGTGCGGCAGGTAGATGTTCATCGAATCTCGGTCCAGCGCCTTTAGCGTGTGTATGTACACGGCGCTGTCGCTGGTATATACATCCACGAGCACCTGTGTTGTGTCCCGGATACTGGCAGTGGTCTCGAAAGAATGCCTTCCGCGCATTATGGGAAAATACGCCACTGTATCCAGCTCGTGCAGATAGGGACAGGTCACACGGAAGAAGTTGCCCATCATCTGGTCCGTATGCCAGGCCACCTGGAGCTCGGAGAGGCAGTCGAAAATATAGAAGGCCCCCTCCCCTTCTTCGGTTATTCGGTTGTAGATGTCCACGGTGAAGGGCTCGAAGCCGAGCATGGGGTCAAACTCAAACACCTTAAGGCCCGGCTGAGGGCTGAACATGCTCTCGTGCCGCGCGTAGTGCATGTATATGAGATTGCGCCCGTCCTTCAGTGCCTGTTTCGCGAAAGCCTCCGCAAACAGGCGATATTCCTCCAGTGCCGACACCTGCCAGACGACGTTGTCGCCCATGCGGATATAGTCAAACACCTCGTCCACGCCAGGGTATCCGCTAGGTATTTTCTCAAACGCCATGCTCCTCGCCTCCCTCGCATTTTCTTCCTTTTATTTTACTATACCATTATCTGAAATTCATCACATTTTTTGCATTTTTATTGTGAATCTTCTGTCATACTGCCGTAAAAATCCACTTTTGACTTCTTATTCGTTCTCTGGTATAATGAGTTTTGCGTGTAGCGATAAATACAGGCAAAGCGTGTAATGGCGATTTTCCGCCGTTACACGCTTTTTATTTTGAAGGAGGAATGCAAAATGCCAAAAACACGCTTTCAAGGTCTGATTTTTGGACTAATCATGTCAGTTACTATGGCCTATGGAATGGAGGTTTATAATGTTGCGCTCAAGTCCGGAGGGCTTTCAGCCATGAGCAACACCGTGTTTTGGGACGCTCTGCTCGAAGCGTCATACATGTGGATATTCGTGTTTGTATTCTCCAACCTGTGGGGCAACAAGCTGGGCCACGCACTCTCTGCCAAGCTTCAGTATACTGGCGATAGTCCGTTTTGGAGGACCGTGCTGACCTCATCCTGCACAGTACTTATAATGTGCCCCAGCATGAGTCTCGCAGCGGCAGTACTGTTTTCCGTCATTCTCGCCCACGGCAGTTGGAGCCAACTGCCCGCGTACTGGGTGGGGACGGTGCTCAAAAACTTCCCAATGGCCCTGCTCTGGAACCTCTTCGCCGCAGGCCCCGTGACCCGACTGCTCTTCCGCACCCTCTTCAAAAAGCAGCTGTGCCCCCAGGCTGAGGTCTCCTGAACCTCCTTTATTTGAAAAGCCGAAGTACCTCACGGTACCTCGGCTTTACATTTTTGCTTCGCCTGACCGTGTGTATGTCAAGGCAGAGCCTGGGCATGGTAAGTTCAGTTCTGAGCGTTGTTTTCACTAAAGCTCTGCTCGAGCGTATCCAGAAATTGCCGCAGCGCCGCACCCCCACTATCAGGCAGATACAATACGCCGAAAGAAAAAGGTTCAAACTCACTGAGAGGAACCTTGACAAGCTCCGGCGGCATCGTGTTTGGAAAGTCCACCGTTACCGCAAAAGCATATCCGGCAAGCACCAGCGGAATGAGAATATCCTGATTGTCGCAGAACAGTATCTGAGGCGTCTCCCTGGTGGCTGTAACCATACTCTGTATAGCGAATATTGGCGGAGGGCACGCAGGCGGACGGCAGGTCGCAATTCTTCCGGCGTCCTTGAGCTGTTCAAGCGTAAGCGATTCGCACTTTGCCAGAGGATGCTCCGGGTTGAACACGCACACGGGCCGGCAGCGCATCAGTTCTCTGTATCTGACTTTTGGCGGTACCCTGTCCTTTTCAAACGTGAATATGACGTGTATCTCCCCATCTGACAGCAGTCCCTCGAGCGTGTCATGCGGTATGAGCCGTAAAACCGGCAGGATCTCGGGGCTCTGTTCCCTTAGCCGCTTCAGGGCCGGTACTATCAGGCGCAGCTCAGCCGTGTTCCGGCAGCCGATAACTATCCGTGCCTTGGCAAACTGGCTCATTTCCTTCATGCGGGCCTTGGAAAACTCGGATACCTTCAATATCTCTCCCGCGTACTGCGTGAACATGTATCCTTCCTGCGTCAAACGCACACTCTTGCTTGTCCGGTGAAAGAGCTTCACGCCCAGCTCATCCTCCAGCGTATTTATCTGATGGCTAACCGCAGGCTGCGTTATTCTGAGCTGCTCCGCTGCACGAGAAAAGTTCAGAAAATTCGCCACCGACATGAAGCACTCAAGCTGAGTCGTATTCAAACCCCTTCAACCTCCTTACTCATTTTTTAAATAAATATGAACAATAAAACTCTTTTATAGAATATAGCATATTTGAATTTCACATACAAGACGGTTTGTGCTATAAAACTATCGGTCAAAACAATTAGCCATCTAATCACTGCGAAAGGAGGCAAATACATGTCCGGGAATATTGTTGAAAATCGCCTTGTTCATGACAACAGGCTTATTACCATCAAGATAGAGCAGCTGGCCAACAGCATGCTGTCCACTTCGGAGCTGACCGCTGTGCAGGCCAACATTCTTGAGCACATTCTTAAAGCTGAGTCCGGCACCACGCTCACCGCAATACACCGCGAGTTTGACTGCTCGATGGGCTCGCTTTCCTGCATACTTAAGCGGCTTCGTGAGAAGGGATATATCCGAATAGAGAGCTGCGAGAGCGACGACCGGCAGAAGCTCATTTTTGCAACGGAAAAGGGCAAACTCTCCGGCCAATCTCTGAGCGAATCGCTGCTCTTGGTAAAAAAGCGTGCCTATGGAGGTTTTACCTCCTCAGAGCTCGCAATGCTTGATGCATTTCAAAAGAAAGTGCTCCGTAACCTCTCGGAGCCGTCAAAACCCCAGCGATTGGAGGAATAGGAAAATGAAAACTGTACTGCGCCAGCTGGGCCGCTACAAACGCGACGCACTGCTCTGCATTGGGCTTACAACCCTTGAGGTGATAATGGAAATATTGCTGCCCTTTATCACCGCCATTATCATTGACGAAGGTCTTGAGGCCTCTAACCTCCCCGTCGTATACAGATACGGCATTCTCATGGTGGTCATGGCCTTCCTCAGCTTGGCTTTCGGCGCTCTGGCCGGCAAATTTGCTGCCAGTGCCTCGGCAGGCTTCGCTGCCAATCTGCGTGAGTCGATATACGAGAACATTCAGACCTTCTCCTTCTCAAACATCGACAAATTCAGCGTACCCGGCCTAGTCACCAGGATGACTACAGACATAACAAACGTTCAAAACGCTTTTATGATGATCATTCGCGTAGCTGTACGTTCGCCGCTTATGCTGATATTCAGCTACGCCATGTGCCTCATAATAAGCCCCAGCCTGAGCCTCACCTTCCTTATCGCGGTGATTTTCCTGGCCGTTATCCTGGGCGTCATCATGGTAGTGACAATGAAAATATTCAACATTGTCTTCAGCAAATACGACGACCTAAACGCCAGCGTTCAGGAAAATGTCTCGGCCATACGCGTTGTGAAGGCATTTGTGCGAGAGGACTACGAGTGCAGCAAGTTCTCCAAGGCATCCAAAACACTTTACAAGCTGTTCGTCAAGGCCGAGGGTCTGCTTGCATTCAACAACCCCGCCATGATGGTGGCCGTCTACTTCTGCATTATAATGGTCTCGTGGCTGGGCGCTCACTACATTGTCGGCGGCAGCATGAGCACCGGCGACCTGACCAGTCTCTTCAGCTACGTCATGTCCCTGATGATGAGCCTCATGATGCTCTCCATGGTCATAGTCATGATAAGCATGTCGATGGCCAGCATCAAGCGTATCAGCGAGGTGCTCGAGGAAAAGCCCGACCTTCACGACCCCGAAGAGCCCATCGTCGAAGTGCCCGACGGCAGCATCGACTTCGACCATGTCAGCTTCGCCTACAAGCAGGGCAGCGGCGAGGCCGTCCTCTCGGATATCGATCTGCACATAAAGTCCGGCGAAACGATAGGCGTGATCGGCGGAACGGGCTCCGGCAAGAGCAGCCTAGTTAACCTGATATGCCGGCTTTACGACGTCGACCGCGGCGCAGTGCGCGTCGGCGGGATAGACGTAAGGAACTACGACATGGAGGCTTTGCGAAATCAGGTTGCAGTCGTCCTTCAAAAGAACACCCTGTTCTCCGGCACGATTCTTGAAAACCTGCGCTGGGGCAACCCGGATGCCACCGAGGAACAATGCGTGGAGGCCTGCCGCGCGGCCTGCGCCGATGAGTTCATAGACCGCCTGCCGGACGGATATAACACCCGTATAGAGCGCGGCGGCAACAACGTCTCCGGCGGCCAGAAGCAGCGCCTATGCATCGCCCGCGCGCTTTTGAAAAGCCCCAAGGTGCTCATACTTGACGACTCCACCAGCGCGGTGGACACCGCCACCGATGCCAAAATACGTGCCGCCTTTGCCGAAAGCATCCCCGGTACCACCAAGATCATAATCGCTCAGCGCATATCAAGTGTTGAAAACGCCGACCGCATCCTCGTCATGGACAACGGCCGCATAGACGCCTTTGACACCCATGAGAATCTGCTCAAATCCAATGCCATTTATCAGGACATATATGAGTCCCAGATAAAAGGCGGCGGCGACTTTGACCAGAGCGCCTGATAAGGAGGATGCCCATAATGAACAAAAACACTTCCCTGCCCAGCCCCACTGCCGTGCTCAGGCGCGTGCTGGACTACATGCTCAAATACTACAAATGGCCATTCATGCTCGTAATACTGTGTATAGTAATTGCAGCCGTTGCAAGCGTCGCCGCAACCACTTTCCCGCAGTCGCTGATAGACGACTACATCACGCCAATGATAAACAGCGGTTCCAATGATTACAGCGCCCTCGGCAGCGCGATAATCAAGCTTGTCTGCATCTTGGCTGCGGGCATTATCGCGTCCTACTCCTATAACCGCATCATGGTCTCCGTGAGTCAGGGCACTATGCTCAGGCTGCGCAACGATCTTTTCCAGAGCATGGAGAGTCTGCCCATCAAGTACTTTGACACTCACGCTCACGGCGACATCATGTCCGTCTATACGAACGACGTTGACACCCTGCGCCAGCTGCTCAGCCAGAGCATACCGCAGATAATAAACTCCGTCATAACTATGATAGCCACCCTGGTAAGCATGATAGTGCTCAACCCGACGCTGACCATCATATCTCTCCTGACAGCAGTACTGATGCTGTTTGTCACCGCGAACTTCTCCAAGCTCTCCGGCAAATACTACGTCAAGCAGCAGCGCGACCTCGGCATTGTGGACGGATTCATTGAGGAGATGCTAGACGGCCAGAAGGTCGTGAAGGTATTCTGCCACGAGGAGGCGGCCAAGGCCGACTTCCGCAAGGTGAATGATCAGCTCCGCGACAGCGCCGACAAGGCCAACCGCTACGCAAACCTGCTCATGCCGGTCAACGCCAACATAGGCTGGCTGAGCTACGCACTTGTTGCCATTATCGGCGCAGTGCTCGGAATCAACGGACTTGCCGGCGTAACGCTTGGCACCGTTGTCACATTCGTGGGCCTGAACAAAAGCTTCACCCAGCCAATAACTCAGGTAAGCATGCAGGTAAACTACGTCATCACGGCCGCGGCGGGTGCTCAGCGAGTGTTCAATCTCATCGATGAGACCCCTGAGACAGACGACGGCTATGTTGAGCTCGTAAACGCCAAGGAAGGCGCAGACGGCGAGATTTCTGAGGTCTCCGAGCGCACCAACACCTGGGCCTGGAAGCACCCGCACAAGGCGGACGGCAGCATCACCTACACCAAGCTCGAGGGCGGCGTCGTCCTCGACAGCGTGGACTTCGGTTATGATGAGAACAAACTCGTTCTGCACGACATCAGTCTCTGGGCAAAGCCCGGACAGAAGATAGCCTTTGTCGGCGCCACCGGCGCGGGTAAGACGACAATCACAAACCTAATAAACCGCTTTTATGACATTGCCGACGGCAAGATACGCTACGACGGCATCAACATCAACAAGATAAAGAAGCCGGACCTGCGCCGTTCGATGGGCATAGTGCTTCAGGACACCCATCTGTTCACCGGTACGGTCATGGAAAACATCCGCTACGGCAATTTGGACGCGACAGACGCCGAGTGCATCGCGGCGGCGCAGCTCGCCAACGCAGACGGCTTCATCCGGCGTCTCCCCGACGGCTACAACACGATGCTTACAGGCGACGGTGCGAACCTCTCACAGGGCCAGCGTCAGCTGATAGCTATAGCCCGTGCGGCTGTGGCCGACCCGCCGGTGCTGATACTTGACGAGGCCACCTCCTCCATAGACACGCGCACCGAGAAGCTGGTGCAGGACGGCATGGACGCCCTGATGTGCGGACGTACCACCTTCGTGATAGCTCACCGCCTCTCCACCGTGCGCAACGCCGACTGCATCATCGTCATGGAGCAGGGCCGCATCATTGAGCGCGGCACTCATGATGAGCTAATCGCAAAGAAGGGCAAGTACTACCAGCTCTACACCGGAAACTTCGCAGAGGAGACCGCATAAACGCACAAAACGGCAAGCGCAGCCGGGACACATGTCCCAGCTGCGCTTTTCATATTTATTGCGCGCCCCCAGATCAGTGAGCACTCTCACGCAGGCCTCGTTTTGATTGAACAATGTTGCAGGCAAGCAACACGACCGGGAATACGATGGCCAAAAGCAGTCCCCTTTTCAGATCTCCCCCAGCCTTGTCCGCCGCGTAACCAACCAGCGCCGGGCCGGATGCACAGCCCACGTCTCCCGCCAGCGCCAGGAACGCGAACATTACCGTGCCGCCGTTTGCTATGCTTCCGGAAGCCGTGCTGAAGCTGCCCGGCCACATGATCCCCACCGACAGCCCGCAAAGCATACAGCCCGCAAGCCCCAGCCAGGGCGCCGACGTCAGCGTCGCCAGCAGATAGCTGCAAACACAGAGTACGCTGCTCAGGTTCATGAATTTCCGCAGGTCCATCTTCTCCCCATAGCGGCCGAAATACATGCGAGAGAGCCCCATCATGACAGCAAAGCCGCAGGGTCCGAGCAGATCGCCGACGGTCTTTGAAACTCCGAGAGAGGACTCCGCAAATGCAGACGCCCACTGGCTCATCCCCTGCTCAGACGCTCCGGCACAGAGCATCATGACAAACATGCGCCAGAATACGCCTTTTTTGACAAGCTCGCCCACTCTCATGCCGTCGCGCTTCTCAACGATGTCCGGCGCTGAGGTAGTGCAGAAATTGTACAGGTTATATAGCGGAAGCAAAGCCCAAATGCAGGCCATTATCCGCCAGTTTTCCAAGCCGAACAGTGCAAAAAAAGCCGTCGAGGTCAGTACGACGCCAACATGTCCCCAGCAGTAGAATGAATGGAGCAGACTCATCTCTGCTTCCTTGTTTTTGCTCGGGCAGGCGTCGACAATGGGGCTCACCAGCACCTCAAGCAGCCCGCCGCCTATGGCGTAGATGACGACCGCTGTCATAACTCCGTAAAACGGCTCTGAAAACAGCTCTGTAAAAAAGCACAGCCCGGCAAGCCCGACCGCGCAAAGTATGTGCGCCAGCCTCATGCTCGGCCAATAGCCGAGCTTGTCCACATACAGCGGACTTGTGAGGTCGGTGAGGAGCTGAACTCCGAAGTTCACCGATACTAGGAGTGATATCTGCTCAAGCGAAACGTCAAAATCCCGCTGCAATGTGAGGAACAGCAGCGGCAGGAAGTTATTTACTATCGCCTGAGTGATAAACCCCAGATAGCAGGCAAATTTGACACGCTTATAATTCAAATCACATTTCCCCGTTTGCTCCCGAACTTCGCCAAAACGCGCAGAAGTTACGTTATGGCAGCGGCCTTGGAGCCTTATAAAAAGACCTCAGCCGCAGCAATGATCTTTAGTATTCTCTCATCCGCCTTGTCTCTCCCGTAGGCATCAAGGAACCTGTCGTGGTACTCGTCTGTTTTCAAATTGAACCACAAGGTCCAGGCTCCCCAAAAGATGTCTATATGCCTGTCGCCGACACCGCCTCTCCCGACGTCGACAAACCCGGAGAGCTTCCAGTCATCAAGTATGATATTAGGAAGGCAATAATCTCCGTGCAGCAGCACTCTCTCACGTAGCTCGCCCTTCCCCTCGGCCAGCACAGCAGCGGCCTCCTCAGCTGAACGATAACCAAAGCTGTCCGGGAAAAGAGTTTTATCGTAATTTCCGGTGCAACGATTACTCTCAGCTGCTGCAAGGTATTCCGCCGTTTTGTCCTGATACGGGCAGTCAGCATAGTCCGTCTCGTGCAGTCTCCTCAATTCGAGCGCCAGAGTATCGCACATGCGCTTCGGTTCCGCCATGTACTTCTCATAGGTGCAATCTTCTCCTGCAACAGCCCTTGTCAGCAACCAGTCACGTTCGTCCGAAACATATTCCATCACCTCAGCGCCGAGCCCAATGGAATGGAAGTACTCCGTCATTGCGGCTTCCCTTTTGAGCGCACCTTTGTCGGCGCATTTCAAATAGCAGCCTTCTCCACTGTCTATGAAATATACCCTTGCTTCAGGTGAACAGGAGCTGTCGTAAACATTTGCACCAATTACATAATTTCGAATATCCGATGGAATTTTTCCCGGGATATCGCGCAGCAGGGTCTTATTCATCGGCCGTATCTCCACAAATGAGCAGCATCACCGTCTCAACTTGCTGTTCATTGTCCAAACTGATATTCATATCTTCCTCTATGATAGGCAGCCTGAACTTAATGGATTTCAGCCACTGTCCATTGGACTGACGCTCCGGGTAAATCTGAATTTCAGAGATCAGTTCCTCAATCAGCTGCCGTTTCTCTCTGTCGTTCATCTTTCCATAGAGTTGATCGAAGTAGATCAGAACCTTGTAGATATTATCGCCGGTCAGCTTTTCTGCTTCAATAGCTTGTTTCTTGGCTCTAGCCGCAATCAGCAGAGATTCCAATTCTTCAATCTTATCATACATCCCATAGAGCCGATCATCAAGGTCTGATTTCCGCCTGCTGTAATGCCGGTCGTCTGGGTCAAGAGAGTCGATTTCTTCAATTAGCTTGGATTTGGTGGAATAAGCCTGACGAAGCTGTTTTTCATAGTTACTGATTTCCTGCTCAATCGCCGTGGTATCGACTTTCATGTTGATCTTTTCCTGCATCATCGCCGCAAATTTTGGATTGCTGACCAGCTTGCAGATTACCTCCGCCACAGCATCGTCCAGCAGCTCTTTCCGAATTTGCTTCTTGTAATCGCATTTATGTCCACGGGTCATAGAGCGATGTTTGCAGCCATAGTAGTAGAAATCCTTGTATTTGCTGCCGTCTGCTTTCCGTTTTACGCACTTATTACCGTACATTCCAACACCGCATATGGGACATTTTACAATGCCGGACAACAGGTGTGTGCATTCGTTTTTCCCTTTGTTGACGTGTTCATACCGCTTGGCTTGAGCAGCCAACTTGACCTGTGCTGCCTGCCATACATCCTCCGGAATAATGGCCTCATGCAGGCCATCCACCAACAAAAAGTTTTCTTGTTCTACCAAACGGTACTCGTTTCTGGTTCCATGCACCTTTTCAGTTTTTCGCCTACCATAGGCAATCTTGCCGCAGTAAACCGGATTTTTCAGAATCATGCGGATCAGACGGGCATCAAAAAGAGGATTTTTCCCGTTCTGGCGCTGGACTTTACTGATTCCGTGATTTTCAAGATATTTTGCGATCCCATTTGCGCCTGAATCGGTTGTAACATACTGCTCATAGATGGTGCGAATCGCCGGAGCTTCCTCCTCGTTGATTTCCAGCTTGCCATCCACCAGTTTATAGCCGTAGGGGGCAAAGCCGCCGTTCCACTTGCCCTCTCTGGCCTTCTGGATACGACCTTCCATGGTTTGGACACGGATGTTTTCACGCTCAATTTCCGCCACTGCCGATAGGACGGAAATCATCAGCTTTCCCGCATCTTTGGAGGAATCAATACCATCCTCCACGCAGATCAGGTTGACGCCAAAATCCTGCATGACCTGTAAGGTGGAAAGGACATCTGCCGCATTTCTGCCAAAGCGGGATAGCTTGAATACCAGAACAAAAGAAACACCATCCTTGCCGGTTTTGATGTCCTCCATCATTTGGTTAAATTGTGTACGGCCTTCAATTGATTTACCCGATTTTCCCGCATCCTCATATTCGTGAGCAATCTCATAATCATTGAATTCCGCAAAAGCTTTCATGCGGGATTTCTGGGCATCCAGCGAGTAGCCGTCAATCTGCATGGCGGTAGACACTCGTGTATAGGTATAAACTTTTATCTTTTCTTTTGCCATGATTCTTCCTCGCTTATACTGCTCAACAATTTCTTATGTATTTTCCAAGGGAAGCATTTCTTCCCTTGGAAAATTAGTTTGGACACTTTCCTCACGATTATTGTATCATGCTGCTTTTGGCGTTTCAATATTTTCTTTGTAAACATTTTTGTTTGTGTCGTGGTTTGTGATTTTATCCTCGGGGAACACCGGATCAGGCAAAGCATCCAAGTCCAGCTCCCCAGCATATTTTTCAATCATATCTGCCAGCAAAACGGCAAGGCCGTTCCACTCATCTATCATAGGCATTTATCCTCCGTCTGTCCGGTTTGTGCATGTACTCCACCAGCACTTCTTTTGGAAGACGATCCAGCACCGCAACGGCGTCTGCATAGTCCCGACGCAGCTTGGCATCGGCCAGCTGCTTCAAAGTGCTTTCCTGGGTTACTTTCTCTAGGGATTGCTCCAGCTGAGCGTTCTTCTGTTTCAGCTTTTTGTTCTCTACGGTGGTTTCTGTGAATGCCACCTGATACTTCTTCATAGTGCTGTGCATCTGCTCCACCGCTGGGATATACTTATCCAGTAGAGCTGCAATCTCGGTAGCTCTGCTTTTGGCGTTAAAGGCTCCGATACCGGACAGCAGTTCCTCCAGTTTGGCCTTTTGCTTGGTCAGGCGGGTCATCTCTTTGAACACTCTGGGCGGGATATGGTCACGTCCGGTCTGGCTGGCGCTTTCCCCACGCTCCAGGTCAGGATATTTCCGCACCATATGTTCCCAGAACTTGTCCTGCCACTGGGTCAGCTTTTTCTTGTTTCCCACGATTTCCTTGGCACTGAGCCTGCCATCCGCAGTCAGCGGGACAAAAGAAAGGTGCATATGGGGCGTTTTCTCGTCCATATGCACCACAGCAGATATGATTGTTTTGGAGGCTTGGTTTTGCTGGAGAAAGGTCAGCGCCTCTTGAAAATAGGCTCTGATCTCGGATTTTTTCTTTCCCTGAAAGAACTCCGGTGTGGCAGTTACCAGGGCTTCCACTACCCGAACACTGTCTGACCGGGTACGGCAACCGGCTTCTTTGATCTGCCGCTCTGCCTCCGCACGATATTTTCGTTCCGGCTCGACCAGATGGAAATTATACTTGCTCCTGCTGATGTCCACATCGGGATTGCTGGCGTATTTCTCTTTGGTGCGCTCGTTGTGGGCTTCAATGTTTCCAAGCTCCGGCCCTTTGTACTTGGCAAATCGAAGAATGGCATATTGCGGCTTGCTCATACGTTATCCCTCCGTTTCTGCCAGACCAGTTCATAGCCCAGCACATCGGCCAGCTCCACGACCTCCTTGTAGCGAATAGATTCCCGCTGGAGCTTGGCCGACAGGTTGGAAACGCTGTCCGATCAGTCATATTCTTCATGGAGTCGGTCAACCACCTCTTGCATGGTGTATCCGGCCCGGACGATCTGTGCCTTGATCTCGTTGCGTACCAACATAATAAAAAATCCTCCTACATTTACTTGATAAAAAAGCGAAGCCGGTACGCCCTCTGGCATAACCGCTTCGCTGTGTCGTGAAAAATTTCCTTGTCACCAAATCCGTTCAGAATCGCCGGTATGATGTGCTGTCCATAGGTCGCACTTTCCGACTTTTTCGTTCCGTGTGACTTGGCTCGAAGCCGTGCATTTTCCCATGGTTCCATACACCCGGTTCGCTGGTTCGAGAAGCACGGTTTCAGGAAATGATTTCTGCCAATCGTCAACTACTTTCCGATTCCCACTTGCCTTGATTTGCACCTCCGATTTTGCCAGTGATTTTTGATATACAACCGCTGAATTCCTATAAAAGAGAGAACAACGGTCAATCAAAGTGTACGTACGTACAGCGTCCGATTCCCAGTGTTAGCGCCGCCATTCTTCCGACACATCTTCCGGTACGTACGTACGCATCGAATCACCGGAAAACACCGACATATTGTTTCTCACCAGTACCTCGATTCCCAGAAAGCCACGCACTCGCCGTCCGGCAGCATTGGTCACATTGTTGCAGTATTCCAGATTGTAACAGCTCTGACAGGCAATCAGGGCTTCGCTGAAGCTGCGCGGTTTCAGGGCGGGCAGGTTATTTTCGGCACAGTAAATCTGGTATGCCTCATACAGCTCTTTGGAGCTGGCAGACATATCGGCTTTCAGGCGAACATACCCGTCAGAATCCAAAAAATCATACACATTGTTGTTGTCTCGTTTGACTGCCTCCCGGTTTTCTCTGGTGCGGTCACTTTCGGTAAACTTGAAATTGTTGGCGGCCAGCCGCTGCAATCCCTCAAAAGCCCACAGCAGAATGCCCTCCACCTCGGCTTTCATCTTCTCCGCAAGGTCGGGATCATCCACACGGTCAGCTGGTTTTTCTTTCGTGGTCAGCACCAGCTGGCGGCGGTAAAATCCGTCGCTCCGGTCAAATAACGCCTGTAAATCTCCGTTGGAGAAGGCCAGCAGCCGGGCGCACATCCATCCCTGATAGCTCTGCTTGCCCTTGCGCTCCA
>URDK01000034.1 GCA_900546485.1 uncultured Eubacteriales bacterium | reverse complement strand
TTTTCATTTGAGCTTGCCGTAGGTCTCGTCGTCCACGGGCTCGAGCCACTCGCTGGAGCCGGATACGCCGGGTACCTCCACGGCGAGGTGGGAGAACCAGCTGTCGCTTGCCGCGCCGTGCCAGTGCTTGACGCCGACGGGGATGTTGACCACATCGCCGGGATGCAGCTCGCGCGCGGGCTCGCCCCAGGCCTGGTACCAGCCCCGGCCGTTTATGCAGATGAGTATCTGCCCGCCGCCGCTCTCGGCGCGGTGGATGTGCCAGTTGTTCCGGCAGCCGGGCTCGAAGGTTACGTTGAAGATGCTCACCTGGCTGGTCGAGACCGGCGCAAGGTAGCTCTGCCCAATGAAGTACTGCGCAAACGCATCGTTCGGCGCGCCTATGGGGAAAATCATGCCGCGCGCGTGCTCGGACATGGCGTCCGCGCCGCTCTCCGCCTCGGCCCAGACCTCCTTGGCCATGCGGAAGGCCGCCCAGGCCTTGGGCCAGCCCGCGTAGAAGGCCGCGTGCGTGAGTATCTCGGCTATCTCCGTGCGGGTGATGCCGTTTTTCTTCGCGCTCTCGAGGTGGAAGCGGAAGGAGGAGTCCACCAGCCCCTGCGCCATCAGCGCCGTGACCGTCACGAGGGAGCGGTCGCGCAGCGAGAGCTTGTCCTCCCGGCTCCAGACCTCGCCAAAGAGCACGTCGTCGTTGAGTTCGGCGAATTTAGGCGCGAAATCCCCCAGGGAATCGCGGCCCGCCGTCTGTTTGACTGCCATTTTATTGCCTCCTTTTCATTTGATGCCCGCGCCGAGCCGCCGGGCCTCGTCCAGCGCGGGACTGCCTGCGGCGCGCTCGGCCTCGTTGAAGCCCCCGGCAAAGGCCGTCCCGGCCAGATGAGAGCGCTCGAAGCACTCGATCCAGCCCTCGATGCCGGCTTTGGCGCGGGAAAACACCGCCTCGCCCTCCTCGGCCGCCGCGGCGAAAAAGTAGATGTCCGTAAAGGCGTAATCGGAGTCGAAAAGCGAGTTCGAGCGGTCCAGCAGCGTCTTGAGCTGGCCGGACATCTCGTAGTAGTAGATGGGCGTCGCAAAGGCGATGGCGTCCGCGTCGTGCATCGCCGCCGTTATCTCGGGCGCGTCGTCAGCGATGACGCAGCGGCCGGTCTTGAGACAGGCGAAGCAGCCGCGGCAGAAGGCCATCTCCTTGCCGCGAAGGCTTATCTTCCGCACGTCGTGCCCGGCAGAGCGCGCGCCCTCGGCAAAGGCGTCGGCCAGAGCCTCGGAATTACTGTTTTCGCGAAAACTCGCGGAGATGATGAGGATGTTTTTGCCCATAAATGCGCTCCTTTCGGTACTTTTGATATAAGTATAGGTCCGGCAAGGAAAAATAGCAAATGCTTATTAAGAATGGCTGTGTATAGTTGAAACCTATGCGTCGGCCTGATAAACTGTGTACGGAGGCGATGACTATGGAGCTGAGAGTGCTGCAATACTTTCTGGCAGTGGCGCGGGAGCAGAGCATATCGGGCGCGGCGGAGTCGCTGCACCTGTCGCAGCCGACGCTCTCGACGCAGCTAAAGGCGCTGGAGGAGGAGCTGGGCAAGCGGCTGCTGATACGCGGCACGCACGGCTCCCGGCGCGTGACGCTGACCGAGGAGGGCATGATACTGCGCAAGCGCGCGGAGGAGATACTCGAGCTGGTGCGCAAGGCCGAGAACGAGGTCTCGCTCTCGGACGCGGCTGTTGCGGGCGAGGTACACATCGGCGCGGGGGAGACGCAGTCGCTGCGCCTGCTGGCGAAGGCTGCGGGCTCGCTCAAGGCGCGCTGCCCGGACGTACACTACAACATCTCGAGCGGGAACGCGGCCTTTGTGACGGAGCAGCTGGACCGGGGCCTCATAGACTTCGGGCTCATCTTCGGCTCCGTGGACTCTGCGAAGTACGAGGCGCTGACCTTGCCCGGCCGGGACGTCTGGGGCGTGCTGATGCGCAGGGACGATCCGCTTGCGGCCAAGGAGAGCGTGAGCCCGGAGGACCTATGGGACAAGCCACTCATAATCTCGGCCCAGAAGGACGGCAGCTGGCCGGTGTTCGCGTGGCTGAGGCGCGATCTGAGCCGATTGAACATCGTCGCGACCTACAACCTGGTCTTCAACGCCTCGATGCTGACGAGCGAGGGCCTGGGCTGTACGCTCTGCTTTGACCGCCTGGTGAGTACGGACGATGGCAGCGAGCTGTGCTTCCGCCCGTTTTCGCCGCGCCTGGAGGCAGAGGCGGCGGTCATATGGAAGAAGTACCAGCCCCTGTCGCGTCCGGCCGCGCGCTTCCTGGAGGAGCTGCGCGCCGTACTCGAGCGTGAGCGGACGGAAGGGGGCGGCTGAGTTGGCCGGTCATGACAGCGCGAGGACCGGCCGGCTCGGCGTGATATGCGTCGACCGTATCGTGACGGAGGAGTTGGGCTGGATATTCCGCGAACAGCCCACGGCGGACTACGGAATCGACGCGCAGATAGAGATATGTGAGGGCGGCAGGCCGACGGGCAGATTGATAGCGGTGCAGATAAAGAGCGGCTCGAGCTGGTTTGCCCGCGGGGACGCGGAGGGCTTCACATATACCGGCTCGCTCAGGCACCTCGACTATTGGCTGGAGCACTCCCTGCCCGTAATACTGGTGCTTTGCGACCCGGCGGAGCGCCGGGCATACTGGACGCCGGTGGAGCGCGGTCACGTCCGCCGCGGCGGCTCGTCATGGAGCATAAAGGTGCCGCGCGTCTCGGAGCTTTCGGAGCTCTCGGCGGAGGAACTGCGCCGCCTGGCGAGGCCGGGCAGGATGGACAGCGCGGCGGCGGTGAAGCTGCTGCGGAGCGAGGGCGGGGCGGAGAGGCTGCTCGGCGCCCTGGCCGAGGCGCGCTGTCTCGTGCGCGCGGCGTCTCCGTTTTTGGACGAGGCGATGCTCTGGGCGCTCAAGGCGCTCTCGGCGCGGGGCGTGGAACTGCGCCTGGTGACGCGCGGAGAGCAGCCGGAGCTGGAGCGCGAGCTGCTGCTGCTCGGGCGGGAATCGCCCCGCTTTGAGCTGAGGCTCTGCCCGGATATGTACGAGAAACTCATCATCCTGGACGATGCCGTGGCCGTGTACGGTACGGCGAATCTGACGGCCGAGTCCTGGCGGCACGGCTGCGAGCGCATGGAAAGCCATGACTCCCCGGAGGCGGTAGCGCGTATAGCCGCCCGCTTTGAGCGGCTCTGGAAATGTTCGGAGCCGGTGTCAAACAGCTGAGGCAGCGGCATAGAATACTTCCGGGGAATATCCCCGGAAGGAGGCAGCACCAGATGGGTGTGACCAATTCCAACAAGGTGGCGGATACCGCTGCGATATGCTGCGGGGATTCGTTCCAGATGACGCTCGCCCTGACCGCGGCGCCGGATATCGTGACCAATCCGACGGACATCGTGCTCGCGCTTGACTGCTCCGGCAGCATGAGCGGCGCGCCGCTGGCGGAGATGAAGCTCGGGGCGAAGACTTTTATAGACATCATATCGGAATCCACCGGCGGATCTGGCTCGGGCGAGATAGGCTCGGGCAGCCGCATGGGCATAGTGAGTTTCTCGGCGAACGCAACTGTGTCGTCGCCGCTTGTGACCTCGGTATCGGACCTCAAGAACGCCATAAACGGCCTGACGGCCGGCGGCGGGACGAACCACGGCGGCGCCTTTGCTGCGTCGCAGGGGCTTTTCGAGCCCTCTTCGTCCAATGCGCGCGTCATCGTGATGTTCACGGATGGCGTGACGACCTCGGGCCCGGCGCCCGGGCCGATAGCGGCCGCCGCGCGCGCCGCGGGCACCATCATATACTGCATCGGGCTCATCGGCTCAGACGGCCTGGACGTCGCTGCGCTCAACAACTGGGCGACCGACCCGGACGTCTCACATGTTGCGGTGACGCCTGACGCGGCGGACCTGGAGGAGCTGTTTGCCGAGCTCGCGGCGAATATCTCCAAGCCCGGCGCCACGGACATCATGATAAAGGAAAAGCTGACAGACGATTTCGAGCTCGTGGATGTGGAGCCGCCTGCCAAGGGCACGGCGATAATCACCGGAGAGCGCAGCCTGCACTGGAACATTGACTCGCTGGGCACAACCTCGAGCGAGAGCGCAGTGCTCCACTTCACGGTGCGCCACGTCGGAGACACTACGGGCGACATCCATGTGAACGACTCGATAGAGTATACGGACAATGAGCAGAACGTAGTCAAGTTCCCGGACCCCACGGTCTATGTGGACTGCGGCGAGGTGATATACCCCGAGCCCTGCCCGGAGCCGCGGGAGCTGAGCGCCGAATCCTGCAGCGAGAGCGTGACCTTCGACCTGGGCGAGCTGTCCATAGCCGCGCCGGGGCGGATAGTGGAGCTGAACCTGACGCTCAAATCCGTGTGCCCGCACAAGCGCGTGGCGCTGGCGATGCTGCTCACGGACGGCGAGGGCGGAGATTACCGTGCCCTCAAGACCTTCACCGTACCCTCTCACTGCGGCCCCGACTGCCGCGATGTGCGCGTGGAGGGCATCCGCTTTGTGGTGCCGGACACGAGCTGCCACTGCATCGGGCGCAGACTCTACGCGCAGATGATGGCAAACTATATGGATACCGATTTCGAGTGCTGAAAGGCTGAAAAGGGCGGGACCCCGTGCGGGCCCCGCCCTTGTTTTTAATTTTATGTCAACCATCCTTGCGCGTCTGCGGCGCGGTGGGGAAGTCGAGTATCTTCCTTATGAACAGCGCATAGACCACGACGCTCGCTATGGGACCGAGGATGTCGGAGACGGGCTCTGCCCAGAACGCGGCGCGCGCGCCGAAGGCGGCAGGCAGCCAGAACAGCGCGGCGAAGTACACGAGCTTCCGGAAGGCGGAGAGCGGCAGCGCGAGCTTGACCTGGGCCATGCCGGTGAAGCCGTCGACTATGGCGTACTGTACGCCGAGGGGGATGACCGCGAGGGTGCAGACTTTGATGGCCGAGAGCGCCTCGGCGGCGAGGTCAGCCTCGGTTGTGAAGAGCCGCACGAAAAGTCCGCCGCCGAGCCGCGCGAGCGCGAACATTATGGCCGTGTAGCCCACGCAGAGCAGCGTGATGTGCTTTTGCGCCTCGAGAATGCGGTCGCGCCTGTGTGCGCCGTAGTTGAAGGCGAGTATGGTCTGCGTGCCGCCCGAGATGCCGCCGAGCGGCATGGTGACCACCAGCATGAAGCTCTGCGCGATGGTGGCGCAGGTGATGAGCCGGTCTCCGAGCTCGGGCCCGCCGTAGCTTTGCAGCACGGCGTTCATGGAGATTATCATGATGCTGTCCACGAAGATGATGAGGAAGGGCGAGATACCGGTGACGAGTATGCGGCCCACGAGCTTGAGGCTGTACCGCCCGAAGCCTATGCGCACCGGCACGGTCTTGCCGAAGAGGACGCAGAGCACATAGATGCAGCTCGCGAGCTGAGAGAGCACGGTGGCAATGGCCGCCCCGGCTACGCCCATGTCGAAGACGAAGATGAAGAGCGGATCGAGCACGATGTTGAGCACCGCGCCGAGCACGACGGAGAACATGCCCTTTTTGGCAAAGCCCTGGCTGATGATGAACTGGTTCATGCCCAGGGAGAGAAGGTTGAAAGCCGTTCCGCAGAGGTAGATGGAGAAGTACTCCTCGGCGTAGGGGTAGGTGGATTCGCTGGCGCCGAAGAACATGAGCATCGGCCGCTGCAGCGGGAACACCGCGGCGGTGAGCACTACGGCGCAGATGCAGAGGATGAGGAAGCTGTTGGAGAGTATGCGCCGTGCCTCGTCCGTCTTGCCAGCGCCCATGTTGATGCTCATGAGCGGCGCGCCGCCGACGCCGACGAGGAAGGCGAAGGCCCCGAGCATGGTGACAACAGGCCCGCATACGCCGACGCCAGCCAACGCGGTCTCGCCGGTGACGGGGATGTTGCTTATGTATATCCTGTCCACGATGGAGTAGAGCACGCTGACGAACTGCGCCAGCATGCTGGGAATGGCGATGCGCCATACGAGCGGGCGCACAGGGTCGCTGCCGAGGTTGTTCTGCCTTCTCAAATCTACCGCCCCCAGAGAGTTTTCCGCCGACCGGCAAGGCACATTATAATATAACTTTCCGCCTTTGCAAGAGTCTTGACAAAAAAGAGCGGGGACCGCCGAAAAGCGGTCCCCGCCGTGCTCATTTTCAGCCCTCCGCGGGGCCTATGCGGAACTTTACGTTCAGCCGCCGGAGCAGCTCCGAGAGCGGCAGAATCAGTGTGCCCGCGGCAAGGTTGCCCACGGCCTGAACGACGTCCCAGGGCAGGCCGGCGATGATCCAGGTAATCATTCCCTCCAAATTATAGCCGTACATCAGCGCCTGCAGAGGGGCGTAGAGCGTGCCGAAAGCCATGCCGTGCAGCGAGCATACCAGCGGATAGACGATGGCTGCCCACTTCTTCGGCATGTTCCGCGGCAGCAGCATAGTCACGCCCCATAGCACCGTCCATATATAAAGGTAGGGCAGCCACCATGAGGCGAAGCCCGCGTAGACGCCGTTGAGCAGGACATAGATGTAGATGGGGTAGAGCGCCCGGCGTCGATAGACCACGGTGAGCAGCATGGTGAACATGCCCAGGAGATGTATGTTCGGCGCAGCCTCCATCACTATCTTGGAGGTCAGCATCAGGACGCCGAACATGGCGTACACCGCCATCTCCCGGACGCTTATTGCGTGCTTACGCTTTTTTTCAGGCAGCGGTGCAGACAATCTCGTACTGCTCGCCGTCGGCGATCTCGGTGGTGTCCACGCCGGTCATCAGGTACTCGCCGGACTTGTAGAAGGCCCAGTAGAACCCGTCGGCGTCGTAGTCGACAGTCATGCCGTTGACAGCCGTGACGAAGAGGCCGTACTCGCTCTCTTCGCCGGCGACGAGGCCGTTCTCCTCGAGCGCCTGCCTGAGCGTGGTGCCGTCGGTGTGGATGGTGAAGGTCACGGTCTTTTCCTCTGCGGTGACCTCGACGGTGATGGTGGTCGCGCCCTCGCCGAGCTCGGTGTCCTCGGTGTAGGCGGCGTCGGCCCAGAGGCCCTCGGCCTTGGCGCCGCAGGCGGCGAGGCTGAGTATGAGCGCGAGCACAAGCGCAAGCGCGGCGGATCTCTTGATGGTTCTGGTCATTTTCACATACCTCTTTTCAGAAATGTGCCCCTCAAAAAAGCAAAGCGCCCCACTCCCGAAGGAGCGGAGCGCGGCTGCACGGCGCGCCGCCTGATGCCGCGGCGCGCTGCTGCCCCTATCCCCCCTTACCCGGGAACGGTCTGCATCACACGAAGCGACGGGCATTCCGGCTCGCGCCCGCGGGCGCACACGGCAATGGCTGTTGCGGCGGATTCGCACCGCCTTCCCCCGACTCCTCCCGCCGGGTCAGGCCCGGCGCTCAGACGTGCCGAAAGGCACGGGATCGCGTTTATTTCAAGTGCTGCTATACTTTACAGCATTTCCCCGTCTGCGTCAAGCGAATATGAAAGGCCCGCCCCAAACGGGGCGGGCCGTACTTTTAGAAGATGTCGTCGAGCACCTTGTCCGGGGCGTGCTCGAGCTCGGAGGGGTTCTTGAGGTAGTACTTGAGGTGCTTGAAGGCGGCGGCGTAGTAGGCGCCGTCCACTATGCGCTCGTCGCAGACTATCTTGTAGTCCACATACTTGTGCTCCACGGCCCGGCCGTGGCGGTCGAGCTCCACCACGCGCCGTTTTGCGCCGAAGGCCAGGAACACCGGAAGGTTGCCGAAGTTGTAGAGGTGGTGGTAGATGGGCGGGATGCCGAGTGAGCCGAGGTCGGTGACTATCATCGAGCCATGGAAGGGGCTCACGCGCAGCAGGGACATGGGGATGAGGTCGAAGTAGTCGAGAACCTTGAGCAGCCAGACGGCGAACTTGAGGATGAGCCGCGGCATCTTCATAAGCACGCCGGCGACCTTCTCCGTACCGCTGTCGTCGGAGGCACGAATCTCCTCCACGGCTTCGTTCATCTTGCGGTAGACGTCATATATGGTGTCCGTTGGCTCAAAGACGACCTTGGCACATGTCTCCTCGGACTCGGTGGTGATGCCGCGCTTGACCATCATGTTGATGAGTATCTCGTTGCGGGCGTAAATTCTCTGTCCCGAGACGAAGCGGTTAAGTCCGGGCAGCTGGGAGACGACGCGTATGTACGCCGCGATGAAAAGGTGCAGCATACCGAGGCCCTTGTATCCCTCCTGACGCTTTGCGCGGAGCCAGCGGTCAGTCTCCGAGATCTCGACCGAGCCGGCAAACTGGTTGCAGGCGTCGTTGCGGTCTATCATGATGTAGGACTCGAACTGATTGAGTGCCGGGAGCGTGCGCAGACGGCGGCCCTCCTTGCGATCGCCGAAGCGGCGGCGGTAGCTTTGTTCACTCATGGGCTTCAAACCTCCGGAACGGATAAATTTGTCTCAAGGATTTTACATTATAATACGTTTTATCTCGCAAATCAAGCCCGAACGGCGCGAAGCCTGTTTAATTCTTCACATTCGTGAAGATTAACAAAATATTGACGTTTCTTTTGGGGGTGGGATTGTAGTTAATTAATCAAGCAATATGTGCAAATGCGCTTGCTTAATTTAGGGCGTTTTGGTATTATTATTGGCGTAGATACCTGACGGATGATGGCGCTTTCCGCATCCGTCTTTTTCGGTGGGAGGTGTATCAATGTCTTTTGAAGCGATCACGACGATAAGCGAGGCCGAGGAGGGCGCGAAGCGTATGAAAGCGGAGGCTCAGGCCGCTGCGAAGGCGGCGGAAGCCGCGGCGCAGGCCGAGGGCCGCACGGCAATGGAAGCGGCGGAAAAAAAGGCCGCGGCGGAGCTTGCCGAACTGCGCGCGAAGTCCGACGAGAAGGCCAAGGAGGACGCGCGGCAGCTTGCTTCGGATACGGAGAACAGGAAAGCGGCAATGCGCGCGCGGGCCGACGCACGCCTTGAGAAGGCCGCCGCGCTTATCGTGGAAAGGGTAGTGAACGGCTGATATGGCGATCGTAAAGATGAAAAAGCTCAGGCTTCTGGCCATGTCTGCGGACAGGGAGGCGCTGCTGCGGGAGCTGTTGCTCTTAGGCTGCGTCGAGGTCAGCGAGCCGACGGAGCTTTCGGAGGAGGCGTATCCGGCGCTGAGCCGCTGCGACTCCGCGGAGCTGGCCAGGGTAAAGGCCCAGCACGCGGAGCTCACAAACGCTGTGAAGCTGCTGGACAAATACGCGCCCGAGAAATCCGGCCTGCTGAAGCCTCTGCCCGAGGCTGAAGCGTCGGAGCTCCTGGACGAGACAAAGCTTCCGCAGGACATCGCCCTGGCACAGAAGATCATGGAGTTGGAGGAGCATATCCGGCGCAACGGCGCGGAGGTGCT
Organism: uncultured Eubacteriales bacterium; assembly: GCA_900546485.1. Taxonomy (GTDB): domain Bacteria; phylum Bacillota; class Clostridia; order Oscillospirales; family Oscillospiraceae; genus Scatomorpha. The sequence continues at coordinate 13,932 of URDK01000034.1, read as the reverse complement.
CAGAGAGCAGACGCAGCTGGAGACTCTGGCACCGTGGCTGCCGCTGGACCTGCCGCTCTCCTGCAAGGGTACGGAGCGTGCCGCCGCGATGACGGCCTCTCTGCCCGCGTCGGTGAGCTTGACGGACGCGGACGCCGCGCTGGGTGCGGCGGCGCCGGAGGCGCAGCTCTTCCGTGTCTCCGACGACAAGAGCCTGCACTATGTGCTGCTGGTCTGTCTGAGAGAGGAGCAGGACGCGGCCCTGGAGGCCCTGCGTCCGCTGGGACTCAACCTCATGAGCCCGGGCGAATTCGACTGCACCGCAAGGCAGGCGGCCGAGCGGAGCGAAAAGAAGATCGCGGACATGAACCGCGAAAACGGAGAACTCGCCGCGGCGATAGCCGCCGAGGCTCCGCACAGGGCAGAGCTGAAGCTCCGCGCCGACACGCTGGCAACCAAGATAGCCCGCGCAGAGGCCGAGACCAGGCTCATGCAGACCGAGACTTCCGTGTGCCTCCAGGGCTGGGTGCCCGCGGAGCGCGAGGCGGAGCTCGGCAATATCCTGGCAAAGTACGACTGTGCGTGGGAGACGGTGGAGCCCACCGAGGACGAGTATCCCGATGTCCCGGTAAAGCTCAAGAACAACCGCTTCACCCGCGCGCTCAACATGGTCACGGAGATGTACTCTCTCCCGGCCTACGACGGCGTGGACCCGAACCCGCTGATGGCGCCGTTCTTCATCCTGTTCTACGGCATCATGCTTGCGGACATGGGCTACGGCATCCTCATGATAATCGCGGCGCTGGTGATACTGGGCAAGAAGAAGCCCAGGGCCGGCATGCGCAACTTCTTCGAGCTGCTGCTCTGGTGCGGCATCTCGACCACCATCTGGGGCGCGATAACAGGCGGCTTCTTCGGCGATATGCCGCTGCAGATCGCAAAGATAATCAACCCCGAGACGACCTGGACAGGCCTCCCGTCGCTGTTCACGCCGCTCAACGACACCATCATGATCCTGCTTGGCGCGATGGCTCTGGGCGTCGTACAGATAATCACCGGCATGGCCATCAGCTTTGTCGAGAAGTGCAAGGCCGGGGACGTGTTCGGCGCCGTGTTTGAAGAGGGCACCTGGTGGGTCATCTTCGCGGGCGGCGCGCTCGCGGCGCTCGGCATCGGCAGCGTGGCCGGAGTGCCGGTCGTGCTGGCCGTCGGCGTCGTGATGCTGTTCATCGGCTCCGCGAGGGGCAAGAAGGGCTTCGGCATCATATCGGGCTTTTTCGGGGCCGTGTACAACGGCGTCACCGGCTACTTCGGCGATATCCTCAGCTACTCCCGACTCATGGCCCTCATGCTCGCGGGCAGCGTCATCGCCCAGGTGTTCAACACCATCGGCGCGATAGCGGGGAACCTCATCGTGTTCCTCATCATCTCCATAGCGGGCAACGCGCTCAACTTCGCGCTGAACCTGCTCGGCTGCTTCGTGCACGACCTGAGGCTCCAGTGCCTGGAGTACTTCGGCAAGTTCTACAAGGACGGCGGCAAGCCGTTCAGACCCCTTGAGATCAACACCAAATTTGTAAACGTCGCTACAACCGACAAATAAGAGGAGGAAATTAAAATGAGTTTTCTTGAACAGTTCGGCGGAATGGCACTCGGCCTTCTGGGCGCCGGTCTTGCGGCCGCTCTCTCCGGCATCGGCTCCGCCAAGGGCACCGGCATCGCGGGCGAAGCGGGCGCGGGCCTGCTGTGCGAGGACCCCAGCAAGTTCGGTAAGGTCATGATACTGCAGGTCATCCCCGGTACGCAGGGTCTGTACGGCCTCGTCGTTTGGTTCTTCGCCTCCTTCCGCATGGGCCTGCTGGACGGCACCATCATGGACCTCACGGTCACCGAGGGCCTGCGTTACTTCGTCGCCTGCCTGCCCATGGCGCTCGGCGGCATGATCTCCGCCATTGCCCAGGGCCGCGTGGCCGCCGCCTCCATCAACATACTCGCCAAGAAGCCGGACGACTGGTCCAAGGGCATGGTCCTCTGCATCACCGTCGAGTTCTACGCGATACTTGCCCTGCTGGCCTCCATGCTCATGATCCTCAACATCGGTTGAGCGAGCCCCCGCAAGGAAGACAGCTATGAACGGAATCGAGAAGATAACCGCCCGCATCAGGGCGGACGCGGAGGCGGAATGCGCCGCCATCCGCGCCGAGTCCGAGGAGCGCTGCGCAGCCATCCGCGCCGAGAACGAGCGCGCCGCCCAGGAGGAATACTGGCGGCTGGTGCGTGAGGGCGTCAAGGACACCGAGCAGCGCGTTCAGCGCCTCGGCCGCACGGCGCGCCTCGAGGCCAAAAAGAGCGTGCTGAACATGAAGCAGGAGGCCGTCACCCGCGCCTTTGACTTAGCGCGCAAGAAGCTCTCCGAGCTGCCGGAGACGGACTATGTCGCCTTCCTCGCCCGCGAGGCCGCCGAGGCTTCGATAACGGGCCAGGAGGAGGTCATCCTCTCTGCAAAGGACCGCGCCGGCTGCGGCGCAAAGGCCGTGAAGGCCGCCAACGAGCTTCTCTCGAAGCGCGGGCTGGACGGCTGCCTCACCCTCTCGGACGAGACCCGGACCATGACCGGAGGTCTCATACTCAAGCAGGGCGACATCGAGGTCAACTGCACCGTGGATACCCTGCTCGACCTCTCGCGCAGCGAGCTTGCGGCGCGCGTGGCGGAGGTGCTCTTTGAGGGCTGAGGCCGCGTTTCGCGGCGCACATTCACGGACAAGGAGGTAAGGACTTGTCTAAGAAAACGAAAGATCTGGATTATCTCGCCATGTCTGCGATGCTCCGCGCGCGTGAGGCGAACATGCTCGGGCGCGACAGGATGGACCGCATGCTTGCCGCGGGAAGCTACGGCGAGGCGGCGAAGCTGCTCTCTGAGTGCGGCTACGCCGACCTCTCGGACGCTGACGCCGCCGGCATAGACGCGGCTCTCACGGCGCACCGCAACGAGATCTTTGCCGAGCTCGCGGGCATGGCCCCGCAGCCGGAGGTGGTGGACATCTTCCGGCTCAAGTACGATTACCACAACCTCAAGACGCTGGTCAAGGCGGCCGGCGCGAAGGTCTCGGGCGACAGGCTGCTCTCGGGCAGCGGACGCGTCCCGCCGGAGAAGCTGAAGGCCGCCGTGGAGGAGGACACGCTCTCGAGCCTGCCCGCCGACATGGCCCGCGCCTACGAGGAGGCCCGCAGCGTGCTTGCGCGCACGGGCAACCCCCAGCTCGCGGACTTTGAGCTGGATGCGGCGTATTTTGCAGAGATGCTGCGCCTCGCGGAGGCCACCGGAAGCGAATTCATCAGGGGCTACGTGCGCACGATGATAGACAGCGCTAACCTGCGCGCCGCGGTGCGCACGGTGCGCATGGGCAAGGACCGCGACTTCATGCTGACGGCACTGGTCCCCGGCGGCTTTGCCGACCGGGATAACTTGGCCGCGGCGGCGGAGAGCGGGGACGGCCTTGCGGCCATCTTTGCCTCCAGCTGCCTGGAGCACGCCGCCGTCCTCGGCGCAGAGGCGATGAAGGGCGGAACGCTCACCGACTTCGAGCTCGAGTGCGACAACGCCGTGTCCGCCTACCTCTCCCAGGCCAAGACCAAGCCCTTCGGCATAGAGCCGGCGGCGGAGTATCTGGCCCTGCTCGAGAGCGAGATCACCGCGGCCCGGATGATACTCACCGGGCGCCTCGCGGGCATAGAGCCGGAGGTCATACGGGAAAGGCTGCGTGATATCAATGCTTAAAATAGCCGTTCTGGGCGGACGTGATACGGTCATGGGCTTCAAGGCCCTCGGACTGGACGTATTCCCCGCCTCCGGAGCCGATGAGGCAAAGGAGATCTTCCGTCACCTGACGAGGGACTCGGAGGAGGAATATGCCATCATCTATGTCGAGGAGAACCTGGCCCAGTACCTTGAGCACGAGATCGCCCGGTACAAGGACGTTCCCAGTCCCGCGATAATACTCATCCCCGGCAGGGAGGGCCCGCTCGGGCTCGGCCAGTCCGCGCTGAAGGCGGCGGTCGAGAAGGCCGTGGGAATAGACATTTTGTAAAGAAGGTTTGCAGATGAGCGGAATTATAACGAAAGTTTCGGGCCCGCTGGTCGTAGCCGAGGGACTGGCCGACGCGAACGTGTCGGACGTTGTCCGAGTGGGCAGCCAGCGGCTCATAGGCGAAATACTGAACATGACCGGCGACTCCGCCTCCATACAGGTCTATGAGGAGACCTCGGGCCTCGGCCCCGGCGCGGAGGTCGTTACGACCGGGCTGCCCCTCTCGGTGGAGCTCGGCCCCGGTATGCTGGAAAACATCTACGACGGTATCCAGCGCCCCCTGCCCGAGATACGCGCGCTGACGGGCGAGACCATCTCCCGCGGCGTGCAGGTCGCGGCGCTCAACCGCGAGCGCAAGTGGGACTTCGTCGCCGTGGCGGAGCCCGGCCAGCACGTTGATGCCGGCGACGTTCTCGGCACCGTGCAGGAGACCTCGGCCATACTGCACAAGATAATGGTACCCCCCGGGCTGAGCGGTACGGTCAAGAGCATAGAGCAGGGCGAGTTCACCGTCGACCACGTCATCGCCGTGGTCGAGGACTACAAGGGCAAGACCCACGAGCTCACCATGGTCCAGAACTGGCCTGTGCGTATCCCCAGGCCGTACAGCCAGAAATACACCCCCGCCCGCCCGATGAACAGCGGCCAGCGCATCATCGATACGCTGTTCCCCATCGCCAAGGGCGGCACCGCCGCGGTCCCCGGCCCCTTCGGCTCGGGCAAGACCGTCGTGCAGCACCAGCTCGCCAAGTGGTCCGACGTCGACATCGTTGTCTACATCGGCTGCGGCGAGCGCGGCAACGAGATGACGGACGTTCTGATGGAGTTCCCGGAGCTGACCGACCCGCGCAACGGCGAGCCCCTCATGAAGCGTACCGTCCTCATAGCGAACACCTCCGACATGCCCGTCGCGGCCCGCGAGGCCTCCATCTACACGGGCATCACCATAGCCGAGTACTTCCGCGACATGGGCTACGACGTGGCCGTCCTCGCCGACTCGACCTCCCGCTGGGCCGAGGCCCTGCGTGAGATGTCCGGCCGACTCGAGGAGATGCCCGGCGAAGAAGGCTACCCCGCCTACCTCGCCAGCCGCCTCGCCCAGTTCTACGAGCGCGCCGGCGTGGTCGAGTGCCTCGGCTCCGATGAGCGCCGCGGCTCCGTCACCGCCATCGGCGCCGTCTCGCCTCCGGGCGGCGACACCTCCGAGCCTGTCTCCCAGGCGACCATGCGTATAGTCAAGGTCTTCTGGGCGCTCGACTCGTCCCTGGCCTATGCGCGTCACTTCCCGGCCATCAACTGGCTGACCTCGTACTCCCTGTACGTCGACACGCTCAAGCCCTGGTACGAGGGCGAGTTCGGACCGAAGTACATGCAGAACCGCGACAAGGCCATGCACATCCTCCAGGAGGAGGCCGAGCTGCAGGAGATCGTCCGCCTCGTCGGCCAGGACGCCCTCTCGCCCGCCGACCGCCTCACGATGGAGACCGCCAAGATGATCCGCGAGGACTTCCTGCAGCAGAACGCCTTCATCGACGAGGACGCCTACTCGAGCTACCTCAAGCAGTTCCGTCTGCTGGACATGGTGCTCCAGTACGACACGGTCTGCCGTGAGGCTATAAGCTCCGGAGCGGACATGAATAAGCTCTTCAACATCCCCGCGCGTGAGCGCATAGGCCGCGCGAAGATGGTCCCGCAGGACGAGGTCGTCAAGACCTTTGACGGCATCATCGATGAGATGAAGGCCGAAGTCGCCGAAATAGCCGAGGGAGGTGAGGACGAATGATCAGAGAGTATAAAACCATACGCGAGGTCGCGAATCCTCTGATGGTCGTCAAGCAGGTGGAAGGCGTCACCTACGACGAGCTGGGCGAGCTTGAGCTGCCCAACGGCGAGATCCGCCGCTGCAAGGTCCTCGAGGTCGAGGGCGACACCGCGGTCGTACAGCTCTTCGAGTCCGCGCAGGGCATCAACCTCGCGGGAACCAAGGTCCGCTTCCTGGGCCACCCGCTGGAGTTGGGCGTCAGTGAGGACATGCTCGGCCGCGTCTTCAACGGCATGGGCGAGCCCATCGACGGCGGCCCGGAGATCCTGGCCGATGCGCACCGCGACATAAACGGCCTGCCCATGAACCCCGCAGCCCGCGCCTACCCGGCCGAGTTCATCCAGACGGGCGTCTCCACGATAGACGGCCTGAACACCCTGGTCCGCGGCCAGAAGCTGCCCATCTTCTCCTGCTCCGGCCTGCCGCACGCGGCGCTGGCCGCGCAGATAGCGCGTCAGGCGCGAGTCCTCGGCGCGAACGAGAACTTCGCCGTCGTGTTCGCCGCCATCGGCATCACCTTTGAGGAGAGCGAATACTTCATCCAGGACTTCCGCCGCACGGGCGCAATAGACCGCACCGTCGTCTTCTCGAACCTCGCCAACGACCCCGCCGTCGAGCGTATCGCGACTCCGCGTATGGCTCTGACTGCGGCCGAGTATCTGGCTTTTGAGAAGGACATGCACGTGCTGGTCATCCTGACCGATATCACGAACTACGCCGAGGCCCTGCGTGAGGTCTCCGCGGCAAAGAAAGAGGTTCCCGGCCGCCGCGGCTACCCCGGCTACCTTTACACCGACCTTGCGACGATGTACGAGCGCGCCGGCCGCCGCATAGGCAAGAAGGGTTCCATCACGATGATCCCCATCCTGACCATGCCCGAGGACGACAAGACCCACCCCATCCCCGACCTGACCGGTTACATCACCGAGGGTCAGATCATTCTCTCCCGCGAGCTGCACCGCAAGGGCATCGTACCCCCGGTCGACGTTCTGCCGAGCCTGAGCCGTCTGAAGGACAAGGGCATAGGCGAGGGCAAGACCCGCGAGGACCACTCCGGCACGATGAACCAGCTGTTCGCGGCCTACGCCCGCGGCAAGGACGCCAAGGAGCTGATGACTATACTCGGCGAGGCGGCCCTGTCGGACGACGACAAGCTGTTTGCGAAGTTCGCGGACGAGTTTGAACGCCGCTACGTCAGCCAGGGCAACGACACGAACCGCACGATAGAGGAGACTCTGAACCTTGGCTGGGAGCTTCTGCGCATACTTCCGAGGAAGGAGCTCAAGCGCATCAAGCCTGAGTACATCGAGAAGTATATGCCGGAAGACAAGTAAGGCGGTGACTTATGCCTAAAACCGCTGTAACCCCGACCAGAATGGTCTTGAACCAGCTCAAGGGCCGGCTGAAGACGGCGCGCCGCGGCCATAAGCTTCTGAAGGACAAGCGTGACGAGCTTATGCGCCAGTTCATGGACGTCGTGAAGCTGAACAAGGAGCTGCGTCTGAAGGTCGAGGAGGGCATGACGGGCGCGTTCGCGTCGCTGACGGTAGCGAGCACGATAATGTCCCCCGAGATGCTGGAGCAGGCGCTGCTGTATCCGCGCCAGAGCGTGGAGCTGGGCATGAGCTACAAGAACATCATGAGCGTGAACGTTCCGGTGTACAGCTTCCGCACGAAGAACAACGACCCGTCGGAGATCTACCCCTACGGCTTTGCTCAGACGAGCGGCGAGCTGGACGACGCGCTGGAGAAGCTGGCGAAGGTTTTCGAGGACATGCTGGAGCTTGCGCAGGTCGAAAAGACGATGCAGCTGCTGGCAGAGGAGATCGAGAAGACGCGCCGCCGCGTGAATGCGCTGGAGTACGTCATGATCCCGAACTTTGAGGAGAACATCCGCTATATCTCGATGAAGCTCGAGGAGAACGAGAGCTCGACCAAGGTCCGCCTGATGAAGGTCAAGGACATGGTCCTCGAGAAAGCGCACGACTTCCAGTATTAAGAAGAGGGCCCTCCATCCGGAGGGCCCTCTTTTTTCGCGCTTCGCCGCGCGAAGCGCGCAGCAAAGAAAAAAGGCCCCCGGTGAGGGGGCCTTTTGGTCACTCTATCGAGATCATGTAATAATACACAGGCTGACCGCCGTTGACGACGGAGAGCTCAGCGTCAGGGAAGTGGTTGCCGAGCCTCTGGGACGCGGCATTGGCGTCGTCCTCGGTCACGTCCTCGCCGTAGTACACCGAGATGACGGCGGGGGAGAGCTCGTCCACAGACCAGCTCAGCTCGTCGAGCAGCGTGTCTATGTTCGTGTAGCTGCCCACCAGTGCGCCGTCCAGCAGAGCAAGATACTCGCCCGCGTGGATCTCGCGCCCGTCCAGCTCGGAGTCGCGCGCGGCATAGGTCACCAGAGCCGTGTGGACGCTCGCTATCGCCTCCGCCATGCCCTCGGTGATCTCCTCCTCCGTCGCCGTCTCGTCCAGCGAGAGCAGCGCGGTGATGCCCTGAGGCACCGTTTTGGTCGGAATGACCACCACGCGCTTGTCGGTCAGCGGTATGCACTGCTCCGCCGCCATGATGATGTTCTTGTTGTTCGGGAACACGAACACCGTCTCGGCCGGGGTGCGGTTTATCTCATTGAGTATGTCCTCCGTCGAGGGGTTCATCGTCTGGCCGCCGGTCACGATGCGGTCAACGCCCAGCTCGCGGAAAAGCTCCGCCATGCCCGCGCCCGCGCACACAGCCACGGCGCCAAAGGGCTTCTCAGGCGCGGCGGAACTGGGCTCCAGCTCGTTCTCGGCGTCGTCCGCCGTAGTGGGACGCTGGCCTGCCGCGACCTGCTCGGCCTGGATGCGCATGTTCTCTATCTTCGCGACCTCCAGCTCGCCGTATTTCTGCGACTCCGTCAGCGCGTGACCGGGGATGTTCGTGTGAACGTGTACCTTGAACACCTCGTCGTCCTCGGAGATGACAAGGCTGTCGCCGATGCTCTCCAGATAGATGCGCAGCGGTTCAAGCGGCTCGCCGTTCTTGCGGACGATATACACGGTATCGTACGCGAACTCTATCTCCTCCGGGCTGAAAGCGGCAAAGTCAGCGTGCTCGTTGACCTCAAAGGCGCCTCCCTTATCGGGCTGCACTTCGGGTACATACGCCTCACCGCGCAGTACCGAGAGCGTCGCCTCCAGGATGAAGACGTAGCCCTTGCCGCCTGCGTCCACGACGCCGGCACGCGCGAGGACGGGGTTGAGGTTGATGGTGTCCGCCAGTGCCTCGCCGGCCGACTCCAGGGCGCAGGAAATCATAAGCTCCAGATCGGAGCCGTGCTCGGCAAACTCAACGGCCGAGCTGGTGGAGACGCGCGAGACGGTGAGGATGGTTCCCTCTGCCGGTTTCATGACGGCCTTGTAGGCGGCGTCTACGCCGTCGCTCATCGCTGCGGCATAGAGCTTTGCGTCGGCCTTCTCGGCGCCCTTGAGACGCTTTGCAAGGCCTCTGAAGAGCAGCGAGAGGATGACGCCCGAGTTGCCGCGCGCGCCGCGGAGCATGGCCGAGGCCGCGCAGTCCGCCGCCGCGCTGAGGGTGGGGAAGCTCTTCTTCGAGAGCTCCGCCGCCGCGGCGCCCATGGTGAGGCTCATGTTGGTGCCGGTATCTCCGTCCGGCACGGGGAAGACGTTCAGCTCATTTATGAGCTGCCTGTTCTGTTCGAGGGCGGCGTTGGCGCAGAGGATGATATCCTTGAACACCGCCGCATCAATAAACTCTCTCAAGAGGGACTACCTCCGGGTACTGATTTTTGTTTCTGTCAGTCGATGAGCATGGTGTCGACATAGACATCCACGCGCTTCACGGGGACGCCCGTGGCCTTGGAGACCTTGTAGCTGACCTCGTTTATGATACTGCGGCAGAGCGCCATGAGGTTCACGCCGTGGTCGACGGCGATGTGCAGGCCTAGGGAGACGCTGCCGTCTTCTCCCAGCTGAGTCTCGATGCCCTTGGACATGGACTCACGCCGGAGCTGGAAAACTCCGCCGTCCTTGGCCTGAGCAGCCATGGCCTTGACGCCGAAGCAGCTTGTTGCCGCATCCCCGGCGAGGTTGGCAAAGACCTCGGGGTCGATAGTGATAGCGCCCTTCTGGTTTTCGATTTTAACCATGGTGCAGCTCCTTTCGAAATGCTCCGCGCGCCGGACGCTCCGGCGGCGGATAAACATTATAATACAATGTGACTAAAAGCACAAGGGAAACTTTCCAGCCTCAGAATTTAAACGACGTTTGCACCAAAAGCCGTGCAGTTTTGGACGCTTTGCGTCCTGAGAGCCGAAAGTACAAAAACTTTTTGACCTTTAAGGGAAAAATTTGTGCTATTTCTGAGCAAATAGAGGTTTACACGGAGACGTTTGAGTGATAAAATTATTGCGCTTTTGGAGCACTTATAAATTATTATAAATGTGGAGATGAAAGTATGGCGAGAAAACTCAAGACGATGGACGGCAACCAGGCGGCCGCGCATGTTTCCTATGCGTTCACCGAAGTAGCCGCCATCTACCCCATCACCCCCTCCAGCCCGATGGCGGACTTTGTTGACCAGTGGTCCGCTGCCGGCCAGAAGAACATCTTCGGCACCACCGTCAAGGTGCAGGAGATGCAGGCCGAGTCCGGCGCTGCCGGCGCTGTGCACGGCTCCCTGAACGCCGGCGCTCTGACGACGACCTACACCGCGTCCCAGGGCCTGCTGCTCATGATCCCCAACATGTACAAGATCGCGGGTGAGCTGCTGCCCGGTGTCTTCCATGTCACCGCGCGTACCCTCGCGAGCCACACCCTTTCCATCTTCGGCGACCATCAGGACGTCATGGCCTGCCGCCAGACCGGTTTCGCCATGCTCTGCGAGAGCAACGTCCAGGAGGTCATGGACCTCTCCGCCGTCGCCCACCTCGCCGCCATCAAGGGCCGCGTTCCCTTCCTGAACTTCTTCGACGGTTTCCGTACCTCCCACGAGATCCAGAAGATCGAAGTCTGGGATTACAAGGACCTCGCCTCCATGTGCGACATGAAGGCCGTTGAGGAGTTCCGTGCCCGCGCGCTGAACCCCGAGCATCCTCAGATGCGCGGCAGCCACGAGAACGGCGACATCTTCTTCCAGAACCGCGAGGCCTCCAACAAGTACTACGAGGCCGTCCCCGGCATCGTCGAGGACTACATGAAGAAGATCAACAAGAAGCTCGGCACCGACTACCAGCTCTTCAACTACTACGGCGCCCCCGACGCCGACCGCGTCATCGTTGCGATGGGCTCCATCTGCGACGTGACCGAGGAAGTTATCGACTACCTGAACGCCCACGGCCAGAAGGTCGGCCTCATCAAGGTCCGCCTGTACCGCCCCTGGCGCGCGGACAAGCTGCTCGCGGCCATCCCCGAGACATGTAAGGCCATCGCGGTGCTCGACCGCACCAAGGAGCCCGGCGCTCTGGGCGAGCCTCTGTACATGGACGTCATGACCAGCCTGGCCGACGCCGGCAGGAACGACATCAAGGTCATCGGCGGCCGCTACGGCCTCGCCAGCAAGGACACTCCTCCTGCCAGCGTGTTCGCGGTCTACAAGGAGCTGGCCAAGGCCAACCCGAAGACCCGCTTCACCGTCGGCATCGTGGACGACGTGACCAAGCTCTCTCTGCGTGAGACCTCCGCTCCGGACACCGCCCCGAAGGGCACCGTGAGCTGCATGTTCTGGGGCCTCGGCGGCGACGGCACCGTCGGCGCGAACAAGAACTCCATCAAGATCATCGGCGACCACACCAACAAGTATGTCCAGGCCTACTTCCAGTACGACTCCAAGAAGACCGGCGGCGTGACCATCAGCCACCTGCGCTTCGGCGACAAGCCCATCAAGAGCCCGTACTACATCAATAAGGCCGACTTCGTGGCCTGCCACAACCCGAGCTACATCACCAAGGGCTTCAAGATGGCGCAGAAGCTCAAGGCCGGCGGCGTGTTCCTGGTCAACAGCCAGTGGAGCTTTGCCGAGCTGGAGCACCACCTCGACGCCGACGCGAAGCGCTACATCGCGAAGAACAAGATCAAGCTCGTCATGATCAACGCCATCGACCTCGCCCAGCAGATCGGCATGGGCAAGAGGACGAACACCATACTCCAGAGCGCGTTCTTCTCCCTCGCCAAGGTCATCCCCGAGGATCAGGCCATCAAGTACATGAAGGACGCCGCGACGCACTCCTACCTGAAGAAGGGCCAGGACGTCGTCGACATGAACCACAAGGCCATCGAGCTGGGCGCCTCCGCCTACACCGTCGTCGACGTGCCCGCCAGCTGGGCGAACGCCGTTGACGAGAGCAAGCCCGTGGAGCTCACCGGCCGCGGCCCGGTCGTGAAGATGGTCAAGGAGATCCTCGACCCTGTCGGCAAGATGGACGGCGACAGCCTGCCTGTCAGCGCCTTCAAGGCTCACGCCGACGGCACCTTCGAGCTCGGCGCCTCCGCTTACGAGAAGCGCGGCGTGGCCGTCTCCGTGCCTGAGTGGGACAGCGCCAAGTGCATCCAGTGCAACCAGTGCGCCTACGTCTGCCCGCACGCCACCATCCGTCCCTACGCCCTCACCGCCGAGGAGGCCGCTGCGGCTCCCGCCGCCGCGAAGATCGTCCCGGTCAAGGCCGGCAAGGGCAAGGACGTCTACTCCTTCGCCATGGCCGTCTCCCCGCTGGACTGCATGGGCTGCGGCGTCTGCGCCGGCGTCTGCCCGACCAAGGCCCTGACCATGGTGCCCATGGAGAGCCAGATGCCTCAGCAGGAAGTCTGGACCTACATGACCGAGAAGGTCAGCGAGAAGAAGGATATGCAGGACAACACGGTCAAGGGCAGCCAGTTCAAGCAGCCCATGCTCGAGTTCTCCGGCTCCTGCGCCGGCTGCGCCGAGACCAGCTACGCCAGGCTCATCACCCAGCTCTTCGGCGACCACATGATCGTCTCCAACGCCACCGGCTGCTCGTCCATCTGGGGCGGCCCGGCTGCCACCAGCCCCTACACCGTCAACAAGGAAGGCAAGGGTCCCGCTTGGGTCAACAGCCTCTTTGAGGACAACGCCGAGCACGGCCTGGGCCTCTACCTCGGCCAGAAGAAGATCCGCGATGACCTCGCCGCCAAGACGAAGGAGCTCATCGCTGTCGACTGGTGCTGCGCCGAGCTGAAGGAAGCCGCTCAGAAGTGGCTTGACACCTATAACGACGGCAACGCCAACGGCGAGGCCACCAAGGCCTACGTTGCTGCCCTCAAGGACAGCATCTGCACCGTCGACGAGCTCTGCGCCAGCGACAATGCCGAGATCAAGGCCTACGGCGAGAAGCTCAAGGCTGCCGGCAAGACCACCTGCCAGTGCGACGCCTGCTCTCTCGCGGCTGAGATCCTGGCGAAGAAGGATTACCTGAACAAGAAGTCCGTGTGGATCATGGGCGGCGACGGCTGGGCCTACGATATCGGCTACGGCGGCCTCGACCATGTGCTCGCCTCCGGCGAGGACGTGAACGTCTTCGTCTTCGATACCGAGGTGTACTCCAACACCGGCGGCCAGGCCTCCAAGGCCTCCAACATCGGCCAGGTGGCTCAGTTCGCCGCGGCCGGCAAGGAGATCAAGAGCAAGGCTCTCGCCGAGCTCGCCATGACCTACGGCTATGTCTACGTGGCTCAGATCGCCATGGGCGCCAACCCGGCCCAGACCATCAAGGCCATCACCGAGGCCGAGGCCTATCACGGCCCGTCCCTCATCATCGCCTACGCTCCCTGCGAGATGCACTCCATCAAGGGCGGCATGACCAACTGCCAGAGCGAGATGAAGAAGGCTGTCGACTGCGGTTACTGGAACCTGTTCCGCTACAACCCGGCTGCCGAGTCCCACTTCACTCTGGACAGCAAGGAGCCGGCGGGCGGCTACCGCGACTTCCTCATGAACGAGGCCAGGTACTCTCGCCTGACCCGCGAGTTCCCCGACAGGGCCGACAGGCTCTTCGAGGCCAGCGAGGAGAACGCGAAGGCCCGCTACGAG
>URDK01000033.1 GCA_900546485.1 uncultured Eubacteriales bacterium | reverse complement strand
ACCGCTCTTACAGATTTGAAACGTTCACCCGTTACTCATCAGCACGAAACAGAAAAAGCTACGCCTTGGGTCGGCCCGCCTTCACCAAGCAAGCAATCGGCAAAACGAAGGGCAACGCCAGATTGAAGGCAAATATGTAGCGATAGTCCCCGACTGCAGGAGCCGCAACGAACAGCGTCGCAAGCAGCGCCTGCACCGTATGCGGCAGGGCCAGAAACCAGTCTACCATGTGAATACCCCCACTTGCAGAAAAAGGGGGCGGCGGGATGGCCCGCCGCCCCTTCTGCATCTTATGCGTGGAGTGCCTGTTTCGCCTCTCTGCGTTTTTCGCGCCGGTTTTTCTGCCAGATAAGAGAAAGCCCGCGCAGCAGCATGTAGTCGTCTATCTCGATGTCGTGCCTGCAATAGGGGATTATCCTTGACGCAAGTCCGCCGGTGGCGACAAGCGCGGCGCTTTCGCCGAGCTCATCCTCAATGCGGTCTATCATGCCGTCGATGGCGCAGGCCGCTCCGAAGACTGCCCCGGATTTCATGCACTCTATCGTGCTCGAGCCTATGACGCGCTTCGGGGCCTCGAGCGAAACCCGCGGCAGCAGCGAGGCTGTGCCCGAGAGCGCCTCCAGAGAGACCGCGGCGCCGGGAAGTATCGCTCCGCCGAGCAGGCGCGAGTTAGGGTCTATCACGCTTATCGTGGTAGCCGTGCCCATGTCGACGATGATTACCGGCGGCTCATGCGCGTCCAGTGCGGCGACAGCGCCCGCCACCAGGTCCGCCCCCATCTGAGTGGGGTCATCGATGCCGATGTTGAGGCCGGTCTTGACTCCGGCGCCCACGACGAGGGCGTCGTGGCCCGTTATGAGCCGCACCGCTCTGCGCAGTACCTCAGTGAGCGGAGGAACGACGGAGGCGATGGCCGCGCCCTCGAATTCGTGCAGGCTGACTCCGCGCAGGCTCAGCACCCGCTCCATGAGCACGGCATATTCGTCCGAGCTGCGGGCCGGACTGGTCTCCAGCCGGGCAAGGTTCAGTATCTCCCGGCCCTCCACGCAGCCGAGCGTCACAGCGGTATTTCCAATGTCGACCGCAAGGATCATCTCGCAGGTCCTCCCTTCTTCGCAGGCTCTTCGGCAAGTTGAAAAACAAAAACCAGAGCCGTGGATATCGGCGATCCCACGCGGTCTCTGGTAAATTCAGTGTTGTCAGGCATATTTACTTCCTCCTGCTGCCGTTCCGGTTCCAGCCCGGATATAGCGCAGGCCCATTATATAAACGCCCGGGGAAAATTGCAAGGACCAAAGTTCCGTTTTCCCTCCTTATTCTGCATTATAAGGCAAAAAGCGGCCCGCAGAGCGGACCGCTTTCGCAAAAAACCATTATTTCATCTTCTCGACGGCGTCCATCCACAGGGCGTTGGAGGCGTCGGAGGGCATCTTGTGCCCATCGCGCGGGGAGAGCGTGAAGCCCATGACCGCAGGGCCGTCCGCCGAGGCGCTGCGCTTGAACTGCTGCACGAAGAAACGGCGGCAGTAGCTGCGGATCCAGTGGATAAGCGTAGGACGGTCAAACTCGCCCTCGAAGGCGATCTCGGCCAGGCGGAGCACCTTCTCGGGAGAGCCGCCGCGCATGACCATGTGGTAGAGGAAGAAGTCCTGCAGGATGTAGGGACCCACGGAGTCCTCGCTCTTCTGCAGCAGCTCACCCTCGTCGCCTATGGGCAGCAGCTCAGGCGTCACAGGAGTATCCCAGATGTCGTTGAGCGCCGCGGCCAGCTCGGCATCCTCGCAGGTGTCCGCAATGTGCTTTACCACCGCGCGGACCATGGTCTTGGTGAGGCCGGCATTGATATCGTAGTTGGAGATCTGGTCGCCGTTGTAGGTGCACCAGCCGTCGGCCTGCTCGCTGAGGTCCTTGGTACCGACGTCGAGGCCGTTCACCTTGTTGGCAATGTCGAGCAGCACCATGGTGCGCTCACGGGCCTGGGCGTTCTCGAACACCACGCTGTGGTCGTTGAAGTCATGGCCGATGGTCTCAAAGTGCTTTTTGACGCTCTCGCCTATGGGGATGATCCTCAGCTCCGCGCCGAGGCGCTCGGCTATCGTAACGGCGTTGTTCTTGGTACGGTCGGTGGTGCCGAAGCAGGGCATGGTCACGGCGACTATATTCTTGCGCGGCAGACCGACCCTGTCCATGGCATGGGCGCAGGCCAGCATGACCAGCGTGGAATCCACGCCGCCGGAGACGCCGATGACGGGGCGCCAGCAGTTCGTGTACTCCATGCGCTTGATGAGACCCGTGGCCTGGATGTCGAGGCAGCGCGCGGCAAACTCCGCGATGCCCTCGTCGGGCACGAAGGGCTCGCGCTTTATGCGGCGGGTGAGCTTTGTCTCGGCAGGCTCGAGCTCCCAGGCGTAGCGGGCGACGGGCGCCGCGGGCAGGGCTGCAAAAGTGCTCTCGCGCACACGGGCACCGCTCAGGTTGAATACGTCTATCTCACTCACGGCCATTCCGCAGCCGGCTTCGCACTCGGAGATGGTCTCGCCGTCGTCCACGACAAGGCAGAGGCCGGAATAGCTCTTGTCGGTCGTGCTCTCGCCGGAAGCGGGGGCGGCGTAAACGGTGCCGTAGTGGAGGCGCTTAGTCTCATTCTCAAGCGCGCGCTTCGTCTCGAAGGCGGACTGCACGCTCATCGGCTCGTCGGAGAGCTCGGCGATCACGGTCGCACCGGCTGCGCAGAGAGCCGCCGTCGGGGGTACGGGCAGGCGCCTGTCGGCAGCAAACTGTATACCGACCACGAGCTCGCTCATGGCGTCCGCGCAGAAGAGCGCCTCGCTCTCGAGGCAGCAGTAGTCCGAAAAGTCCATGTCGATGTCTATGGACTCACCCGGATTCAGGCTGGCGAACACGCTCCCGCGGACGTTGCGGCGCGCGGTGAAGCCCAGGACCTCGCCCTTGCAGACAGCAGCGGCCGCACTGTACACGGCGCCGCGCGCACGCAGAGGCAGGCCGACAACGACGAGCATGTCACTGTCCTTGGTGGCATCGGCTATCCTGCCCAGCCCCTCAATGGCGGCGTCGAGCAGATAGCGCTGATAATACAGGTGCCCGCAGGTGGCGCCGGTTATGGCGAGCTCGGGGAAGGTCAGGAGCTTTACTCCCTCGCCCTTCGCCTTTTCGATGCACTCGATTATCTTTCCAGTGTTATACATCGGGTCGGCCACGCGCAGTTCCGGCGCGGCGGCCGCGACTTTGATGAAACCGTCTTTCATTCTTTATCCCCTTCTGTGACGGCAAAGATGTCCCCGAAGCCGGGGCCCTCCGTACCGTAAAATGTACTGTTCATAAATACGCGCATGGCCTTGATTACGTCGAGGCCCTCCTCATCCAGGCCCGTAAAGGGCGAGAAGCAGGGCTCCCCATCCTGCGGGACAAAGAAGTTCCAGGTCCAGCCGTCCGAAATCGTATCCACAACGGCGCACATGCTCCAGTATTCGTCAAGATCCATGCCCGCCATTTGCAGCACCTCGACGCCCAGGAGCGTGGACGAGGTGTTCTGTCGGCTGCCCGGCTCGGCCGGGAGCAACGACGGGTCGTTCGACCAGATCACATAATCAGTGGCGTAAAGCTCTGCATAGTCCTCAAGCTCCCAGTCCGCGACGTCCTCCGGGCACATGCCGAGCTCGGAATACACCGTGGCACCGCTCTCGAGCGGCGTGCCCGGGCGGTGGTCGCCGAAGAATACGACAATGACCGGCTCCTCCCGCTCCGAGAGGTAATCCACAAGCTTGCCCAGCGCCTCGGAACAATTGGCCACGCCCTGGGTCACGGCGTTGAGAACTCCCACACCCTCCTCGTCCAGCGCTGACTCAAATGGGAAGTCGTAGCTCGGGTACTTGTCCGCCGTATACGGCGTATGGTTCTCCATGGTGACGGCCCAGAGGAACACCGGGCCCTCGTCGACCTTCTGGTCAAACAGCATGGCCGTCACGTCGGCAAGATAGTCGTCGGAGTAAAACTCTCCGGAGATCTTGCCGTTCATGTATCCCCAGTAATCCGCAGCAGCGGCTGCCTCCGGATCTATCGCGGCAAAGTCGCCGGAAAAATACATCTCCTGAAAGCCCAGTGCCGTATAGAGGTCCGTGCGGTTGTAGATGCCGTCGTTGAAGGTGTGGAGATAGGCCGTGTAGTAGCCCGCGTCCGAGAATATCTGCGGCAGGCTGTGATATGTGAGAAGCTTTTCCTGCTCCCAGCCGTAGATCATGTCGTCCCAGCTGAAGAAGCGGGTGTTAATGCCCGTCATTATCTCCAGCTCTATGTTCTCCGTGCCGTATCCGAGCGTGTGCGTGTAGAACTTACCGGACACGCCCTCGGAGCATATGCGGTGGAAGTCCGCGACTGGGTCCTCAGCGTAGCTCACGCCGGGCAGCTCCGTCACGTCGAAGAAGGACTCGCCCAGGACGAAGATGACGCTCGGCGTCACATCCTTTTCCGTGTCGGGCAGGTCCTCTATCCAGCTCTGGGCGTTCATGAGCATCAGCTCTTCCTCATCGGGCTCGGGGACCAGATCCTCATCCCCTCCGAGTACGACGGAACGCCACAGACCGAGCAGCACGCCGCAGCGGCTGTTATAGGTGACCTGCGTCTCCTGTGCGGCGGCCCTTCCCGCCCCGAGCGGGGCGTAAAACCAGGCGTCGACCGAGGCCGGCACGCAGAAAAGCGCCGCAAACAGTATTGCCGAGACGAGCCCGGATATGAGCCCCGCACGCAGCTTCGGCCGGAAGATGCGCGAGACGAAGAAAAGTCCCACAAGCAAAAGCAGCATGACGGCCACAGCCGCCCCGCTCTCAAGCGAGAACTTCATGGACGCCTCGTTGAGCTCCATTATGCCGCCCACCTGGGTGATGAGGCGTATGTCCTGGACATACAGCGGCGTGGAGGTTATGAGCATCTTGTAGTAGTTGGCGAAGCTGAGCCCCGCCACGGAGAGCGTGACGACAAGCCCGCCTGCAAAGATGCTCCGACAGAGGAAGCCGAGCGTACAGATAAGAAGCCCCAGAAATGCCGCCGTGGCGACAGCCCGGGGCGAAAAACCGAAAAGCAGCGCCGCGGCGTCAGCGAAGCTCTGCGTTGTGATAAGCTCCGAGACCGCCGTGAGCACCAGACCGGCCGCAAAGGCCGAGGCCGCGGAGCAGGCCACTGCCCGCTCCCGCCCCGGCCCGCGCCGGGCGCCGGGATGTTTCATTTCAATCCGCCTCAGTAGGCGAGCCTCTCGCTGAGGTAAGCGACGAGCTCGGAGATGGGCAGGCGAACCTGCTGCATGCTGTCGCGCTCACGGACGGTGACGCAGTTGTCCGCGGGCGTCTCGGCATCTCCGACGGTGGTGAAGTCCACGGTCACGCAGAAGGGCGTGCCTATCTCGTCCTGGCGGCGGTAACGCTTGCCGATGGAGCCGGTGTCGTCATAGTCGCACATGAAGTGCTTGGAGAGCTCGGCATAGAGCTCCCTGGCCGGGCCGGCGAGAACTTCCTTCTTGGAAAGCGGCAGCACGGCGACCTTCATGGGCGCCAGCGCCGGGTGCAGGTGCAGCACGATGCGGGTGTCGTTCTTGGCCGCGTCCACGACCTCCTCGTCGTAAGCGTCCGCGAGGAAAGCGAGGGTCACGCGGTCTGCGCCCAGGGAGGGCTCGACGACATAGGGAACGTAGTGCTCGTTCTTCTCCTGGTCGAAATAGCTGAGGTCCTGACCGGAGTGCTCCTGGTGCTGGGTGAGGTCGTAATCCGTCCTGTCGGCCACGCCCCAGAGCTCGCCCCAGCCGAAGGGGAACAAATACTCGAAGTCCGTCGTCGCTTTGGAGTAGAAGGAAAGCTCTTCCTTCTCGTGGTCGCGCAGGCGGAGGTTCTCCTCGTGCATGCCGAGGCCCACGAGCCAGTCGCGGCAGAAGCCGCGCCAGTAGGCAAACCACTCGAGGTCGGTGCCCGGCTCACAGAAGAACTCGAGCTCCATCTGCTCGAACTCACGGGTGCGGAAGGTGAAGTTGCCCGGGGTGATCTCGTTGCGGAAGCTCTTGCCTATCTGGCAGACGCCGAAGGGTATCTTGCGGCGGGTGGTGCGCTGGATGTTCTTGAAGTTGACAAAGATGCCCTGCGCCGTCTCGGGGCGGAGATAGACCTCGCTCGCCGAGTCCTCGGTGACGCCCTGATGGGTCTTGAACATGAGGTTAAATTTGCGGATATCGGTGAAATCCGACTTTCCGCAGCCGGGGCAGGGTATATTATGCTCACGGATGAAGGCGACCATCTCGTCGTTCGTCATGGCCTCCACATTCGCGCCCTCGACGGGGTTCTCCTTCAGCCAGTCCTCGATGAGCTTGTCGGCTCTGTGGCGCATCTTGCAGGCCTTGCAGTCGATGAGCGGGTCGTTGAAGGTGGTGACGTGTCCGGAGGCGACCCAGACCTGCGGGTTCATCAGTATCGCAGAGTCGAGACCGACGTTGTAGGGGTTCTCCTGGACGAATTTCTTCCACCATGCCTTTTTGACGTTGTTCTTGAGCTCCGCGCCGAGGGGGCCGTAGTCCCAGCTGTTGGCAAGACCGCCGTAGATCTCGCTCCCGGCATAGATGAAGCCCCGGTTCTTGCACAGGGCCACGAGCTTTTCCATCGTCTTTTCCGTGTTTTTCATTCTTTACTTCCTTTCCCGCAGATGGCTTCTGCGGAGATTTTGCATATGGCGGAGATATATGCTATAATGCCCCCGACGGGCCGCCTTATTGCCCCGTCAAGCGCACATTACATATTAACACACATATACACTCTAATCAACAAAAGTTAAACATTAGATTATCAATTGAAGTGAGGAACAGCAATGAAAAAGTCCGTTTTGAAGCAATATGCACGCCTCATCGCCCGCACGGGTGCAAATGTACAGAAGGGGCAGCCGGTGCTGATAGTTGCCGGACTGGACCAGCCGGAATTCATAGAGATGCTTGCCGCCGAGTGCTACCGCGCAGGTGCTTCCGCGGTCGAGGTCGAGTGGCGCCACCAGCCGCTTACGCGCCTAGACGTCCGCTACAAGAGCGCAAAGAGGCTCGGCGAGGTCAAGGCCTGGGAGGAAGCAAGGCAGAAGTGGCAGTCCGACAATCTTCCCGCCCGCATAGTCATTCTCAGCGAGGACCCGGACGGTCTCGCCGGAATCAATCAGGCCAAGTACGCCGCCGCTATGCAGGCAAGGTATGTCAAGCTCCGCCCCTACATCGACGCCCGCGAGAATCGCGAGCAGTGGTGCATCGCCGCCGTGCCCGGCGCCAAGTGGGCCAAAAAGGTCTTCCCGGAGCTCCCCAAGGGTAGGGCTATTGAAAAGCTCTGGGAAGCCATTCTCTCCTGCTCCCGCGCGCTCGAGGGCGACCCGCAGGAGAACTGGAGGCTGCACAATCTAGAACTCAAGTCCCGCGCTGATGCGCTCAACGCCATGGGCCTCGTAGCGCTCGAGTACAGCGCCTCGAACGGCACGAACCTTCGCGTCGGCCTCATCCCCGAGGCGCTCTTCCTCGGCGGCGCCGAGCGCTGCCCGGTGAACGGCGTAATGTATGACCCGAACATCCCCTCCGAGGAGCTCTTTGTCACCCCCAAGGCCGGAGAGGCCGAGGGCATAGTCCACTCGACGCGTCCCCTCGCCTTCCAGGGCGTGCTCATAGAGGACTTCTGGCTGCGCTTTGAGGGCGGCCGGGTCGTGGAACTGCACGCGGAGAAAAACGAGGAGGCCCTGCGCACGCTCGTGGAGATGGACGAGGGCTCGGCCATGCTCGGCGAGTGCGCCCTTGTGCCCTACATGAGCCCCATCCGGGAGAGCGGCATACTTTTCTACAACACCCTCTTCGACGAAAACGCCGCCTGCCATCTGGCCCTCGGCCGCGGCTACTCCAGCAACATCCGTGACTACGAAAAGTACAGTCTCGACGAACTGCGCGCCATGGGCGTGAACGACTCCATGATGCACGAAGACTTCATGATAGGCTCCGCCGACCTTGCCGTCACGGGCGTCACCGCTTCCGGTGAGCGAATCGCCATCTTCCGCGACGGCGGCTGGGCGTTCTGAGCCGGAGGAGGCACTATGGACAGAAGAAAAAAACGCAGCCCGCGCTTCGACCGCCGGACGGTGATCCTCATCTCCGTCGGCGTCGGCCTGGCGCTCATTATCATCATCGCCGCCATCCTGCTCATGACCCGCTCCGGCGGCGGGGCCAAGTATGAGGAGCATTACTCCGCGGCCATGGAATACTACATCTCCGGCGACTATGACAGCGCCGTCGAGGAGGCTCAGAAGGCCTACGACGCCGACGCCACCGAGGACGCCGCCGTACTGCTCGCACGCTGCTATTATCAGCGGGGAGACAGCACCTCCGCCATCTACATTCTCGAGAGCTGGCTGAAAAACAATTCCGGCTCCCTCGCCGAGAGCCTGCTTGCCGAATACAAGGGCGAGAGCGGCGACGAGGACGAGGCCATGACCATAGGCGGCAAGGAGGTAAGCGAGAGCACGGAGACCCTCGTTCTCTCCGGCGTGGACCTCACGGCCGAGGAGCTCGACACGCTCTCTACTCTCACCAACCTCACCGCCCTCTCCCTCAATGACTGCGGGCTGACGGATATCTCCGCCGTCTCGGGTCTCACCAAGCTGCGCTCCCTCTCGCTGAGTGACAACGACATAAAGGACATCTCGCCCCTCAAAGGTCTGTCCGAGCTCAGAACGCTCTATCTCAACGGCAACCCGGTCGAAAGCCTTGAGCCGCTGTACAGCCTCTCGGGACTCACCACGCTGGACATCCGCGACCGCGAGATAACCGACACGGAGCTCGAGGAGCTTGAAAAGAAGCTGCCCAACTGCACGGTGTTCTCCGACGAGGCGACCATCGAGGTCAAGGACCTCTCCCTCGGCGGCGTGGACTTCAAGTCCGACGTCACGGAGCTCGACCTCTCGGGCAAGGGCATAACGGATATCTCCGTGCTCTCCGACTGCACGGCCCTCGTGAGTCTGAACCTCTCAGGCAACGAAATTTCCGACATCTCCGTACTCGTCAACATGCCGGAGCTTGCGCGGCTCGATATCTCCGCCACAAAGGTCTCGAGCCTCTCCCCCATCATGACGCTGACCAAGCTGCAATACCTTGATCTGTCCGGCTCCGCCGTGACGAATCTCGCCGCGCTCTCCGGCCTCACGGAGCTCACGGAGCTCAAACTCGACGGCTGCGCGGTACAGAGCATCTCCGTCCTCTCCGGGCTCACCAAACTCACAGCTTTGAGCCTCAAGGACATGAGTCTCAAGGACGCCGACCTTGCCGTTCTCGAGTCTCTCAGCTCGCTCAAGACTCTGGACCTCACCGGCTGCCTCGAGATTACCGGCGCCGCAGTGGATGCGCTCAAGGAAAAGCTGCCGAACTGCACCATCACGGCCTCCGAGGAGATATACGGCATCAAGCTCGGCGACGGCGAGTACCAGGCTTCCGACACCTTTGTGGACGCCTCTGGCAAGAACGTGACCAGTCTCGAGAACGTCTCTCGCTTCACGGCGCTGCAGACCCTGCTGCTGAATGACAACACCGGCCTTAATCTCGCCGGTCTCGGCACGCAGACCTCACTGACGGCGCTTGAGCTCTCCGGCTGCGGTCTGACCTCCATCGGCGAGCTGCGGACCCTCACAGCACTCAACACCCTCAGTCTCATGCACAACGACCTGCGCGATATAAGCGCCCTCGGCGGCATGACGGAACTCAAGGAACTGCACCTGAGCTACAACCCGAGGCTCAACGACATCAGCGCCCTTTCCGGCTGCACCTCGCTCGAGTATCTCTCCCTCAACGGCACCGGAGTCACCGACGTGTCCGCGCTCGAGGACCTCACGAACCTCCAGACCCTCGACCTCGAGGACTGCCCGCTTGAGGACACCTCGGCGCTCTACGGCATGACGAACCTGCGCACGCTTTATCTCTCCGGCTGCGGTCTCTCCCGGACCGAGATCAGCTACCTCAACTCCGCTCTGCCCAACTGCACGATTTATTCGTAAAATTTACAAAATACTCTTCTTTTTATCCAGCGGATATGTTACTATATTTATGGCGATACCCATATACGCAGGAAGGAGCTGAAACCAATGAAGTTCACGTTTACGGAAAAGAAGATGGACGCCTCCGAGGAGCTGCGCGCTTATGCCGAGAAAAAGATAGGCAAGATCGACCGGCTTTTCAAGACGGAGAGTGAGGCCTTCGTGACCTTCAGCACGGAGCGTGGACGCTTCCGCGCCGAGGTGACCATCAAGAACAACGGAATGTTCTACCGCGTGAGCGAGCTGACCAGCGACATGTATGCCTCCATTGACTCCGCTGTTGCGAGCATCGAGAGGCAGATTCGCAAGAACAAGACGCGCCTTGAGAAAAGGCTGCGCGATGGTGCGATAGAGCGTGAGATCAAACCCTT
Source organism: uncultured Eubacteriales bacterium (assembly GCA_900546485.1). Taxonomy (GTDB): domain Bacteria; phylum Bacillota; class Clostridia; order Oscillospirales; family Oscillospiraceae; genus Scatomorpha. The sequence continues at coordinate 13,618 of URDK01000033.1, read as the reverse complement.
CCAGATTCCCTCGGACGACACGGGGGAGGAAGAATTCAAGGTCGTGCGCAACAAGAAGTTCTACATCGCGCCCATGTCCGTTGAGGAGGCTATCCTGCAGATGAACCTGCTCGAGCACGAGTTCTTCGTATTCAGGAATGCCGAGGCACGTGACGCCTTCACGGTCGTCTACCGCCGCAAGAACGGCGGCTACGGTCTGATAACGGACGACAAGGACTGAGTTCCAACTGAAAACACTATAAAAAGCCCCCAATTTTGGGGGCTTTTTTGGGAGCTGATCACTTATGCAATGGATAGAAGCGTCCTTCAGGACGCATTCGCAGGACATAGACGCGCTGTGCGAAAAGCTCACCGAGCTGGGCGCGGACGGGCTGGTCATAGAGGACGAGGCGGACTTCCGCCGTTTCCTCGAGGAGAACCGGCAGTACTGGGACTACGTAGACGATGAGCTCGAGGCGCGCTACCGCGGCGTCTCCCGCGTGAAGCTCTATGTCGAGGATTCTCCCGAGGGTCGCTCGCGGCTGGCTGCCTTCACAGACGGCACGGGCCTCGAGCCCGAGACGCGCGTCGTGGCCGACGAGGACTGGGCTGAGAACTGGAAGCAGTACTACAAGCCCATAGAGATAGGCGAAAGGCTGCTCATCCTCCCCCGCTGGGAGCCGATACCGGAGAACCCGGAGCGGCTGCTGCTCCGGCTCGACCCCGGTCTGGCCTTCGGCACAGGCGGGCATGCGACCACGCGGATGTGCCTGGAGGCGCTGGAGAAGTACGCCGGGCCCGAGAAGTTTGTTCTCGACCTCGGCTGCGGCAGCGGCATACTCGGCATAGGCGCCCTGGTGCTCGGCTGCGCCTACTGCGCCGGCTGCGACGTGGATCCCAAGAGTCCCGAGTCCGCCGCTGAAAATGCCAAACTCAACGGCATCCGCGAGAGCATCTACAAGATGTACGTCGGCGATATCATCTCCGACGCCGGGCTGCGCGCCGAACTGGGAGCGGGCTACGATATCGTGCTCGCAAACATCGTCTCGGACGTCATCATCCCCCTCGCGCCGCATGTCCCCGGCTTCATGTCGCCGAAAGGCGTATTTATTACAAGCGGCATCATCGACGGCCGCGAGGCCGAGGTGCAGCGCGCTCTCGAGGCTGCCGGCTTCGAGATAACCGAGCACCTCCACGAGGAGGACTGGCACGCCTTTGTGTGCAGGCTCAAATAAGGCAAAAGGCCGCCCCGCAGGGGGCGGCCTTTTTTCGCGCATAAATACAAACAACCGGCCCCGTGGGGCCGGCCGTTTGCAAAAAGAGAGGGGAAAATGTATGGAAAAGGAGTGAGAAGTATCGGATTTAATAGATGTCGCTGGTCTCAACCAGCGCAACATCGACCTGGAGGGTCTCGCCGTCGCGGTAGATGGTGAAGGTCATTATCGTACCCACGTCATACTGCGCGATTATGGCGGCCACGTCGGAGGTCTGGCGCACGCCCTCGCCGTTTATGGCGGTGACTATGTCGCCCACGCGTATGCCCTGAGCCGCTGCGTCAGAGCCGGGGGCCACTTCCATCACGTACAGCCCCTTGGGCAGGTCATAGTATTCCGCGGCGCTGTCCGGTATCTGTCCGACCGTTATCCCGATCGCGGGGCGGCCGCTGACCGTACCGCTCGCGATGAGCTCGTCTACCACGCTCTTGATGGTGGAAACGGGTATCGCAAAGCCTATGCCCTCAATGCCGGTAGCGCTCTCGTTCGCGGCCTTCATCTTCATGTTGGTTATGCCGACCACCTGGCCGTGCATATTGATGAGGGGCCCGCCGGAGTTGCCGTCGTTTATGGCGGCGTTGGTCTGCAGGAGGGTCATGGAGTGGTTGTTGTAAGGGATGTCGCGGCTTATGGCGGAGATTATGCCGTCCGTCATGGTACCGCGCAGCTCGGCGCCAAGGGGATTGCCTATGGCGACGACCGAGTCGCCCACGCTCACCTGGTCGGAGCAGAACTCCGCCGCTGTGAGGCCCTCGGCTTCTATCTTCAGCACCGCCAGGTCGCTCACGCCGTCTATGCCGACGAGCAGCGCCTCATACTCCCGGTCGTCGTACAGCGTCACTGTCGCGGAATACGCGCCTTCGATTATATGGGCGTTGGTGGCGATGTAGCCGTCCTCGGAGATCACTATGCCGGTGCCCCAGAAGTAGCTCGTGTCGCTCACCATGGCGGTGATGCTGACAACGGAGGGATAGCACTTGGCGTATATCTCCTGGAAGCTCAGCTCCTCCGTGTCCGGCTCGGGAACGGGCTCTATGCTGAGTTCCCTGGTCTCCTCCGCACGCGGAATGCTGCTGCTTCCGGAAATGCTGCCGGACGTGCTCTCGTAGTAGTCTGCGAAGAAGTCACGGTAGTCGTCGTACTCTTCCTCGCGCAGACCGTTGTCATATCCCGCGCTGCCGAAGTTGAGCACAGCCGCACCGTCCCTCGAAAAGAGGAGTGCGGTCGCCGCGATTATCACCACGACGAGGAGGCAGATGCCGGCAATGCGGAAAGCTGTGTGCCGGCTGTTGCCATATGCGGCTGGAGAGGGGCCGGCGGCGCGGCGGGGAGGTAGTTGTGTGGGGTGGGGAGCCGCGTCCGCCGGCGGGGATGCTGTGGGCCTGCGGGGGTCTGCCGGGCCTGGGTCCGTGTCGTACCAGCCGGTCTGCCAACTGTGAGGCGTTTCATTCATGTGGCTTACCCCCTGAGGTCATTTTAAAAATACGCTCGAATTTTGTGCTGGGTATGAATAAGTTTGAAACAAACTGTGAATTCACTGCTCTTCCCCCGCTTCTTCCTGTTCGGCGCCGCCCTCGGCCGTCTTGGACGAATCGGACTTCTTGCGCTGCTCGGTTTTCTTGCGCGTGTCGGGCTTTTTGCGCTGCTCGGGCTTCTGCTTGGTCTCCTTGGCCAGCGTCAGCGTGAATACGAAGTCCGTCAGGCCGTCCCGGCTCGTCACCGCGATATCCTCGTTGTGCGCGTCCAGGATGCTCTTCACGAGATAAAGGCCGAGGCCCACGCCGTCGCGGTCCAGGCTCCTCGAGCGGTCGGATTTGTGGAAACGGTCGAAGATGAGCGGCAGATCGTCCGGTGGTATGGTCTCGCCCCGGTTCTTTACCGAGACAAAGGCCCTTCCGCCCTGCTTCCAGAGGGATATGGTTATCTCCGTGCCCTCCGCCGCAAACTTGACGGCGTTATCCAGCAGATTGTAGAGCACCTGCGTGATGGAGTCCGGGTCTGCGGTGACGGTCATGTGATCCTCGGGCAGCTCGAGCTGCACGTCGAGGTGTTTCTCCTCGGTACGGCCGTTGAAGCTGAGCAGCGTGCGGATAATGAGTTCGTTGAGGTCGAAATCCCTGCGCTTCGTGAGATCTGAGCCTTCGCTCTTCATGCGGGAGAGGCTGAGCATGTGCCGCACAAGGCGAGAGAGCCGGCGCGTCTCGTCCGCGATGGTGGCGAGGTATTTGTCCTCCTGGTCCTTGGGTATCGTACCGTCAAGGATGCCGTCTGCAAAGCCGGCTATGGTGGTCATTGGCGTCTTGAGCTCGTGCGAGACGTTGGCTATGAACTCATTGCGCTGCTGCTCCGAGCGCTCAAGGCTGTCCGCCATGTTGTTGAAGGAGCTCGTCAGCGCTGCCAGCTCATCCGTGCCCTTGTCCTCTCGAACCCTCACGGAGAAATCGCCGTGCGCAAAGCGCCGCGCCGCAGCCGTCATCTCATCAAGCGGCTCCGCCATCTTCTTGGAGACCACCAGCGAGAGCACCAGCGCCAGGAACAGCACCGCCAGCGTCACGGCAAAGAACACCCATATGAACGCGCTCCACGCGCCCATAATGGTGGAGCGGTCCGTGCTGACGAAGATGTAGCCCAGCGTGTACTGCCCATCCGACACCGATATAGGCATGGCGAAAACATATCTCTTGGCCGAGAACAGCCCGCCGAGCTCGGTCATGGTATCCAGGCAGCCGTCCCTGTTGATTGCGTCTATATAGACCGAGTCCACATACCTTCCGAGGTGCTGGCAGCGGCCAAGCTCATCGGAGCAGGAGACAATGAGCCCATCGGCGTCGGTTATAAAGATGTGGTTGCCAGAGATGAGCGAGGTTCCGTTCAAAAGTATACGCACGCGAAGGTCCGTCAATCCATCCTCGCTGACGAGGCTGGTGGTGAGCCTTGAGGCGACCATGGCGTTGGACTCCATATTGTCTCTGTGAGATTTTATGATATAGCCCTGACCGATGAACACAAAGGCCACGCCTATCATGAGAAAGCTCACGAGCACCATTACCGCGGTCGCGAGAAAGTTTTTAAAGTAGATACTTTTCATGGCGCATCACGCGGGGCCTCAGCTCCCGCTGACCTCGAACTTGTAGCCCACGCCCCAAACCGTCTTGAGCGACCACTTGTCAGAAACACCCTCGAGCTTTTCGCGCAGGCGCTTTATATGCACGTCGACGGTGCGGGAGTCGCCGAAATAGTCGAAGCCCCAAACCTCGTCGAGCAGCTGGTTGCGGGTATAGACCCTGTTGGGCGAGGCGGCAAGGTGATAGAGCAGCTCCATCTCCTTGGGCGGGGTGTCCACCTTTTTGCCGTCCACGATGAGCTCATAGGAGTCGAGATTTATGATGAGCTTGTCGTACTCCAGCCTCTTGGCCGCGGGGCTGTCGCCGCCCTCGCGCCGGCGCATGACGGCGTGGATGCGGGCGATGAGCTCCTTGACCTCAAAGGGCTTGGTCACATAGTCGTCCGCGCCCATCTCGAGGCCGGAGACCTTGTCATAGGTCTCGCCCTTAGCCGTGAGCATGATGATGGGCACGTCGGAGCTCGTGCGTATCTCGCGGCAGACCTGCCAGCCGTCCATTACGGGCAGCATGATGTCCAGCAAAACCACGTCCGGGTGTTCATCCGTGGCGAGCTGCAGGCCCTTGCCGCCGTCGGCAGCTATCATGACCTCAAAGCCGTCCTTTTCAAGGTACAGGCGGAGCAGTTCGGCTATGTTCTTGTCGTCTTCTATCACGAGTGCTTTTTTGTTCATATATATTCCCTCCGATCCCAGGCGACAGTATTTTACACTCGCGGCCGGCCGCCTTGGGTTAAGAATCTGTTAATTTAAAAGGAGCGGGAAAAGTACCGCTCCTTTTTCTTCTTTTAAGTGTTGTTTCAGTCCGCAGAAGGAGCCGAGACACGGAATATCCACTCGTCTCCCGAGCTCTTCCAGCCGAGGCTCGCGCCGTCGTCACAGTTGATAAAGCCGTCTATCACAAGGCCCGTGCAGCCGGAGGCGAGGTAGGACCCGCTCTCGTCATAGAGTCTGCCGCTGTCCGCGTCGTAGATGTAGGTGACTCCCGTCGCCGCGTCCTCGATGAAGGAGCAGTCGCCGGAGACCACCACGCGGCTGTAGGCGTCCATGACCGCCGTGGTGCCGTCGGCCAGCTTCACCAGCCAGACCTCACCAGAGCGGCCCAGCAGCTCAGTACCGCCGGAGAAATACACCTGCGAGCCGTCCGTGCGGAACACTCGCACGCCGTTTTCGCCCGCGACCCAGAAGCCGCCGTCACAGGGCACGCCCGTGTAGCCATAGAAAGTGGCCTCCTCCAGCGCCGTCGTATAGTATGCGCCGCCGGCCTCCACATAGCCATTGCCGATGGTCACGCTCTCGACGCCGGGGAATTCACGCTTGACCGAACCGCTCTTGTCTATGACGCACCAGGTGCCGTTTCTCTTGACGGCCGCGAGATTGCCCACAAAGCTGCCCGCCTCCTCGAAAGCCGGGTCTATCGAGAATTCGCCGTTCGTGTCGATATAGCCCCAGACTCCGTTGGTCTTGACTGCTGCGAGGCCGCCGGAGAAGGGCAGCGCGTCGTCAAAGAAGCTCGCGCGCTCCGAGGCCCGGTTGAGCACCGTGCCGTCCGCGGAAATGAAGCCCTTCTGCCCGTTTACGTAGCAGATGCTCATGAGCCCGCCCTCACACTGGGCGAGGCTGGAGATGCTTCCGGCCTGGAGATTTATGAGCTCGCTGAAGCTCGCGGTGTCAAACACCAGGCTGCCGTCCTCGGCATAGCAGACAGCGTGATTCGCCTCCTCGTCCTCTATGCAGAGCACGCCGAGCTCCATGGGCAGGACGGAGCTGAAATCAAAGCCTGTGGTCCAGGAGCCGTCCGCGCCGCAGACGGCGAATTTGCCGTTTGCGTCCTCAAGGATGTAGATATCCAGATAAATCGTGTCGGAATAGGTCTGATACGAGGCCGTGGTGACCGAGGCGCACACCGGGTCAAGGACGATCTCGCCCTTCTCCGTCACGAGCCCGCCCGCAAAGGGCAGCAGGCGTCCGTAGCTATCGGAGGCCTTCAGCGTCTCTATGAGCGCGCCGTCCGCACGGGTATATATGGCCTCAAAGGGGACGTAGTCCGTCAGCCTCTCGCGGTTGGTGTTCACGTTGGGCGCCGCTATGGCCGTGTCGTCAATAACAGCGGCCTCGCCGCTCTCAGCCCGCTCTATGGCGGGGTCTATATATTCTTCCTTGACCGTCTCGAGCTGCTCTGTGAAGCCGCAGCCGGAGAGGACCAGCGCCAGTATCAGCGCAGCAGCAAATATTTTTTTCATTTGGAAGCCTCCAGATATCCCTGAGAGGAGATGAACGCCTGGCCTACGCCGCCCTGGAGCCAAAGCCAGAGCGCGCGCTCCGGTGAATCCTCCGCCGCGGAAGAGCTGATGCCCGCCAGCACGTCCACCGTCAGCGGGTACTCGCCCGAGGCTATGGTCTCCTCCGTGGGCTCAACCCCGTCTATCGCCAGCAGCTTGTATCCGTCGGCAAGGCCCATCAGCACGGCCTCATTGTAAAAGCCATAGCCCAGCACCTCGCTGCTGGTGATGGCGGCATTCGCATCGGATACCGCCAGCTCGTCCGCGCCTATAAGCCTTCTCACCGCCGCGAGCGAGCCTGAACCCTCGGGCCTGCCGAGCACTATGATGTCGCCCTTGCCGCCCATACCGCTCCAGCTCTTGGTGCCGCCCGCCAGGACGGATTTGAGCTGGGCTGTGGTCATGCTGTCGACTGCGCTGTCCTCGCCGACGTAAAACACCAGCGCGTCACGGGATACGACCGCCGTGTCCACGCCCGCGGGCAGCTCGTCCGGCTCCGAGGCCAGCACCAGCCCGGCCTCCCCGCTCTCAAGCGCGGCCCAGGCATCGCCCGTGCTGCCGAAGCTGAGCAGGTCGGACACGGATTCACGCGTCTCGCCCAGCATTATCGCCGCTATGGCCTCCGCCAGCGGCTCCTGCGCCGTGCCTCCCGCAAGTGCCGGGAAGTTTGAGCGGTCAAACGAGTACTCGCTGGTCGAGCTCGGCGCCGCAGTCGGGTCCGGGGCAAAGTCGCCGCAGCCCCCAAGCGCCAGCGCCAGCGCAAATATGAGCAATATCGGTATCAGTCTCTTCATATATGTCCTCCGTTTTCCGGTGTGAGCCTTAGCTTTTTCGACACGCCTTATATTATATATAAACATTTATGAACAATCTGTCAATTATTCGTTTGCTCCTCTTGACATTGGCGGAGGTGGGTGCTATATTAGCACTCGAGGTTCGAGAGTGCCAGCACCCCCGGGCCATGAGTGCCAGATAAGGAGCATGTGCGATGGATCTCAGCGGTCGCAAAAAGAAAATACTTGCCGCGGTCGTAGAAGAATACATACGCACGGCGGAGCCGGTTGGTTCCAAGACCGTGGCTCAGACCGCGGACCTCGGATGCAGCTCGGCCACGATACGCAACGAGCTGGCGGAGCTGGCCTCCATGGGCTATCTCGAACAGCCGCACACCTCGGCCGGCCGCGTGCCGACGCCGCAGGGCTACCGGATGTACGTAAACGAGCTCATGCAGCGCCAGAGGCTCTCGCTCGAGGAGACGGAGGAAATAAATCGCAGCCTCAACGAAAAGCTCCGGGAACTGGACCACCTGGTCTCGAATGTCGGCGCGCTAGCCTCCAGCCTCACGAACTACCCCGCTATGGCGATAGCGGCTCAGCCGCCCGCCACCATAAAACGCTTTGACCTCATCTACATCGACGCGAACACCTTCATAATCGTCGCTATGATGAGCAACAATACGGTCAGGAACAAGCTTGTGCGTCTGCCTGTATCGGTCGGCCAGGACATGATACAGCGTCTGTCCTCAGTTTTCAACGCAAACTTCACGGACGTGACGGAGGAGCGGATAACTCCGATACTCATTCGCTCGACGGAGCGCGCCGTGGACGACACGATGGGACTCACGGGCGTCATCGCCTCCTTTGCAATCGAGATACTCTCCGAATCCCAGGAGGCCAAGACCTGCATCACCGGCACGAACCGACTGCTGTCCCAGCCGGAATTCCAGGACCCCGCAAAGGCGCACGCGCTGATGAGCTATCTCTCCGATGCGCGTCACCTGCACGATTTGGACGCCATCGACTGCGGCGGGGATGTCAAGGTCCTGATAGGCCCCGAAAACGTAGCCGAAGAACTTCGCAACTCCAGCGTGGTCCTCGCAAGCTACGACATGGGCGGCGAGACGAAGGGCCTCATAGGCGTCGTCGGGCCGACCAGAATGGATTACTCCACGGTCGCGGCAAAGCTCAGCCTCATTGCGCAGGCGCTCTCGCAGCGGCTTGGCGGCGGAGCGGCGCCCCCGCCCGGAATGGACAATAAACTCATAATAAAGGAAGATCCAGATGAGCAGTAAAAAGAAAGACCCCCCGACGCCGGAAGAGGAGCTGCCGACGCCGGAGCAGGAAACCGAAAAGCCGGCCGGGTCAGAAACGGTTGCCGAGCCGGAAAAGGAAACTGAAAAGCAGCCCGAGCCTGAAAAGCCGGCCGAGCCCTCCGCGGAGTCGCTCCTCAAGGCTGAAAAGGACCGCTACCTCAGGCTCCTCGCAGAATACGACAACTACCGCAAGCGCAGCGCCAAAGAGCGCGAGAGCATATACTCGGACGTCCGGGCCGACACCGTGACGAAGTTCCTGCCCGTCTACGACAACCTGGCGCGGGCACTCGAACAGGCGACCAGCGACGAGGCCTACCGCAAGGGCGTGGAGATGATAATGACCCAGCTCAAGGACATTCTCTCCCGCATGGGCGTCACCGAAATAGAGTCCATGGGACAGAAGTTTGACCCCTCCCTCCACAACGCAGTCATGCATGAACAGGACGAGACGAAGGGCGAGGGCGAGATCGTTCAGGAGCTCCAGAAGGGCTTCAAGATGGGCGACAAGGTCATCCGCTTCGCGATGGTCAAAGTCGTCAACTGAAATTGTTTACTAAAATCTTTTCAAATACAACTGGAGGAAGAAAATCATGAGTAAGATTATCGGTATAGATTTGGGCACCACCAATAGCTGCGTGGCCGTCATGGAGGGCGGCGAGGCAGTCGTCATCGCAAACGCCGAGGGCGCCAGGACCACCCCGTCCGTCGTCGCCTTCTCCAAGACCGGCGAACGTATGGTCGGCCAGGTCGCAAAGCGTCAGGCCATCACCAACCCCGACAGGACGATAAGCTCCATCAAGCGTGAGATGGGCACCAACTACAAGGTCAACATTGACGGCAAGGCCTACACCCCTCAGGAGATCAGCGCCATGGTGCTGCAGAAGCTCAAGACCGACGCTGAGGCTTATCTGGGCGAGAAGGTCACCGAGGCCGTCATCACCGTTCCTGCTTACTTCACCGACAGCCAGCGTCAGGCGACCAAGGACGCCGGCAAGATCGCCGGCCTCGAGGTCAAGCGTATAATCAACGAGCCTACCGCGGCGGCTCTGGCCTACGGCCTCGACAAGGAGACCGACCAGAAGATCATGGTCTACGACCTCGGCGGCGGCACCTTCGATGTCTCCGTCCTCGAGATAGGCGACGGCGTCATTGAGGTTCTCGCTACCGCCGGCAACAACCGCCTCGGCGGCGACGACTTCGACGAGTGCGTCACCAAGTATCTGGTCGACGAGTTCAAGCGCGACCAGGGCATCGACCTCTCCACCGACCGCGTTGCCATGCAGCGTCTGCGTGAGGCCGCTGAGAAGGCCAAGTGCGACCTCTCCGGCGTCACCAGCACCAACATCAACCTGCCTTACATCACGGCTGACGCCAACGGCCCGAAGCACCTCGACGTCACCCTTACCCGCGCGAAGTTCAATGAGCTGACCCATCACCTGGTCGAGAAGACCATGGGCCCCGTGCGTCAGGCTCTGTCCGACGCTGGCCTGAAGGCCACCGAGCTTTCCAAGGTCCTGCTCGTCGGCGGCTCGACCCGTATCCCGGCCGTGCAGGAGGCCGTCAAGAACCTGACCGGCAAGGACGGCTTCAAGGGCATCAACCCCGATGAATGTGTTGCCATCGGCGCTGCCATCCAGGGCGGCGTGCTCGGCGGCGACGTTGAGGGCATCCTTCTGCTCGACGTGACCCCGCTGTCCCTCGGCATCGAGACCCTCGGCGGCGTGTTCACCAAGCTCATCGAGCGCAACACCACCATCCCGACCAAGAAGAGCCAGATCTTCTCCACCGCCGCGGACAACCAGACCTCCGTTGAGGTCAACGTCCTGCAGGGCGAGCGCGAGATGGCGGCCTACAACAAGAGTCTCGGCCGCTTCAATCTGGACGGCATCGCCCCGGCCCGCCGCGGCGTGCCTCAGATAGAGGTCACCTTTGACATCGATGCCAACGGCATCGTCAACGTCAGCGCCAAGGACCTCGGCACCGGCAAGGAGCAGCACATCACCATCACCGCCTCCACGAACCTCTCCAAGGAGGACATCGACAAGGCCGTCCGCGAGGCCGAGCAGTACGCCGCCGAGGACGCCCGCCGCAAGGAGGAGGTCGACACCCGCAACGCCGGCGACCAGATGGTCTACCAGACCGAGAAGACCCTGCAGGAGATGGGCGACAAGCTCGACGCGTCCGACAAGGCCGAGGTCGAGGCCAAGCTCGACAGCCTGAAGAAGGCGCTTCAGGGCAGCGACACCGCGGCCATCAAGTCCGCCACCGACGAGCTCACCCAGGCCTTCTACAAGGTCAGCGAGAAGCTCTACCAGCAGACCGGCGCCCAGGCCGGCGGCCCGGACATGGGTGGCCAGCAGCCCGGCGGCAACAATGGCGGCGAGCAGTACTACGACGCCGACTACGAAGTGGTCGACGACGACAAGAAATGATAACTCTCTAAACCCTCTCTTATAAAAAGCGACCCCCGTGCAGAATGCGGGCGCACGAATGTGCGCCCGCAAAAGCGCGTAATGTGAGGTGAAAAGCAGATGGCGGAACAGAAAAGGGATTATTACGAGGTGCTCGGCCTGAAGAAGGGCGCCTCGGAAGAAGAAATTAAAAAAGCATACAGGAAGCTGGCGAAGCAGTATCACCCCGACCTTCACCCCGGCGACAAGGAAGCTGAGGCGAAGTTCAAGGAGGTGAACGAGGCCGCCCAGGTGCTGGGCGACCCGGATAAGCGTGCCAAGTATGACCAGTTCGGTCACGCGGCCTTCGACCCGAGCCAGGGCTTCGGAGGCTTTGACGGAGCCTCCGGCTTCGGAGGTTTTGGCGGTTTCGGCGGCTTTGGAGATATATTCGGAGATCTTGGCGACATATTTGGCTTCGGCGGCGGCTCGTCCCAGCGCAGCGGCCCGAGGCGCGGCGAGAGCCTGCGCGCCTCCGTCACGATCAGCTTTGAGGAGGCGGCCTTCGGCTGCAAGAAGGAGATAAACGTCTCCAAGGTCGAGCAGTGCCCCGACTGCCACGGCACGGGCTGCGCCCCCGGCACCACGCCCGAGGTCTGCCCCGACTGCCACGGCACAGGCAGCGTCCGCACAACGCAGCGCACACCCTTCGGCATGGTGCAATCCCAGGGTCCCTGCCCCAAGTGCGGCGGCACGGGCAAGATAATCCACCAGCCCTGCCCGACCTGCAAGGGTAAGGCCAACGTGCGCCGCAACCGCAAGCTCAATGTGAACATACCCGCCGGCATAGACGACGGCCAGACCATATCCATGAAGGGCCAGGGCAACGCCGGCCGCGACGGTGGTCCCGCGGGCGACCTGCTCGTCACCGTCTCCGTGCGCAGGCACGAGAGCTTCGAGCGTGACGGCAGCTCCGTCCTCTCCAGTGCGGACATCAGCTTCGCCCAGGCGGCGCTCGGCGCGGACATCGAGGTCCCGACCCTCGACGGCAAGGTCAAGCTGACCATTCCCGAGGGCACACAGCCCGGCACGGTGTTCCGGCTCCGCGGCAAGGGCATACCCTACCTGCGCGGCTCCGGCCGCGGCGACCACTACGTCACCGTGAACGTGGTCGTGCCCAAGAGCATGACCTCCGCTCAGAAGGAAGCACTGCGCGAGTATGCCAAGGCCATGGACGGCCATGCTCCCGAAGGCGGCGGTCTCTTCGGCCGCAAGAAGAAGTAATCGCGGCCCCAAAATCTAAAAGTTTTTTGCCCCGCTTTTTTACAAAAAAGTGGGCGCCGTCCAGGGGCCGCGCCCCTGGTCGCGCTCAGCTTAAGCGCGAAACCCCCTATTCTCATAAAGCGCAGGAGGGGGTCAAAGGGGGAACCCTCGCCGGGGGTTCCCCCTTTTATTATTGCACAGCGCCCCACGGCGTGCTAAAATGGCGGTTATGGAAAAAGTATTGCCAAAACTTAAGAGGATCGCCGCGGTACATGATATATCCGGCTTTGGAAAGTGCTCCCTCACTGTGGCGCTGCCGGTAGTGTCCGCTACCGGTGTGGAGTGTGCCTGTATGCCGACGGCGCTCTTTTCCACGCACACGGGTGAGTTCACGGGTTGGACCTTCCGCGACCTTACGGACCAGATGCTGCCCATGGCCCGGCACTGGCACGGCATCGGTGTGCCCTTCGACGGCATCTACTCCGGCTACCTCGCCTCCCCCGCCCAGGTGAAGCTGCTCGGTCAGGTGATAGACGAGCTCGCCGGCCCCGATACGCTCATAGTATGCGACCCCGCCATGGCCGACAACGGCCGTTATTACACCGGCCTCGGCGACGAGCTGCGGGACGCTTTCCGCGCCCTGTTCGCCCGCGCGCATGTCGTGACCCCGAATATAACAGAGGCGGCACTCCTCACAGGAGAGGAGTACCGCCGCGCTCCGCACGACGCGGAGTATATAGACAAGCTGTTTCGCGGCCTGGAGGGCCTCGGCCCCCGCGTCGCCGCCATAACGGGCGTGCACCCGTCTGAGAACGAGATAGGCACCGTCGTACGCGATTTTACGACGGGTGAGAGCTTCTCCGCCATGGCTCCGGCGCTTGAGGGCGTGTTCTACGGCACGGGCGACATCTTCGCCTCCGCCTTTGCCGCGCTGCTGGTGCGCGGGGCGGGCGCCGGTCAGGCGCTGGAGGCCGCAAGCGCACTGGTGCGCGGGAGCATAGAGCGCAGCTTCCTGCGCGACACTCCCCGGCCCTGGGGCGTGGATTTCGAGGGCGTGCTGCCCGACTACATCCGCCGCGTCGAGGCCATCTTCAGTCCTTCGACTTGAGCGCGAGCTCATAGAGCTCGTTTTTGGAATATCCCGTGTCAGCCGCAGCGAGTTTCGCCGCCTCCTTCATGGAGCGGCCCTCGCTGCGGTAAAATTTTACCCTTTCAAG
>URDK01000032.1 GCA_900546485.1 uncultured Eubacteriales bacterium | reverse complement strand
CTCTCCATGACCGGGCAGGCGCTGCCCGGCGGGCAGTCGATGACGCTCAGCTCGTCCTCCGGCCCGGCCTCAGCGAGCGCAGCGGCGATGACAGGCACACCCGTCGCCTCGCCGAGCTTGAGCTCGCCGGTCACAACCTTTATGTCCCCGCTCATGCCCGTCTCGACCGCTCCTACCTCGCGCTCCGCCTCGCTCACCGCCCCCTCTGGGCAGACGTAGGCGCAAACGCCGCAGGAGTGGCAGACCTCGTCGAACAGCATCGGCGCACCCTTGACCAGCACCAGCGCGTTGAAGCGGCAGTGCTCCACGCATTTGCGGCAGCCGGTACATTTTTCGCGGTCAAAAGCCGGCATTTTCTTCGTCACGGGGTAGGATGCGGCGTTTTCCGGCTTGAGAAAGAGCCTGCCGTTCGGCTCCTCCACATCGCAGTCGATATAGACCACCCGGCCAGCCGCACAGGCAAGGCTGGTCGCGACGAGGGTCTTGCCCGCGCCGCCCTTGCCGCTTAGTACCGCTACCCTCATTGGATGCCCTGGAAGCCCGCGTGGAAGTGGGTCAGCTCATCAAGCTCTCCCGCCTCGAGCGCGGCGGCGTTGGCAAGCGCCGTGCCGTCCTTGGACTTATATATCTTTATGTCCGCGGCCTTGAGCACCTGGGCAGCATTCTCGCCGCAGCGGACGGTGATAAGCACCTCGGCCCCGCTGTCGGCCACAGCCTGTGCAGCTTTGAGGCCCGCTCCGCCCTCGGCCTCAGCGCCGGGATTGGGAATAAACTCGGCCTTGCCGCCTTCGCAGAGCATGAAATACGGCGCGCGTCCGAAGGACACGCAGACGCCGCTCTCCACGCTGGCCTCGTCTACCGGAATGATGACCTTCATGTTTCGTTCTCCTTTCTCGCGCAGTGACGCCGCCTGCAAGGGCGGCCGCAGTGCTCTCCCCCGCCTTCGCACAGCCGGTAGGAGCCGCCCTCTATCCTCAGCGGACGCCCTTCCACCAGCGCGGCGGCGAGCTTGGCCCTTGCGCTGTTGTATATCTGCTGCGCCGTAGTCCTCGCGACGCACATGTATTCGCTGCACTCGGCCTGGGTACAACCCTGATGATCTATGAGCCTGATGGCCTCATATTCCTCGATGGTCATGAGCACAGGCTGCACTTCCCCGCCGCAGCCGGCGGGGCCGAACTCATTGCAGCTGGGCAGGCCACAGACCCTTCTGCACTTTTTTGGACGCGGCATCGCGCCACCTCATTTCTGGCATATGCCGATTTCATTTTTGAGTGTAGCATTATATCCGGCATATGTCAATAACCTGTGCCCAATTTGCAAAAAATATACGCCGAAGGCGAAAACTGTTCGGAGCATGCTTGACAAACGGTGTTGGTGATGGTAATATAATCAGGCTTGCGGGCGCGTCCGGACGGAACACCGGGTGCGGGAGCCAGTTGCCTGCTATATAAGCGCCAGTAGCTCAGCAGGATAGAGCAACTGCCTTCTAAGCAGTAGGCCGGGGGTTCGAGTCCCTCCTGGCGTGCCAGGGCAAGGCTCCAAATGGTGGGTGTAGCTCAGTTGGTATGAGCACCGGATTGTGGTTCCGGGTGTCGTGGGTTCGAGCCCCATCTCCCACCCCAGAAAATGCGGGAGGCCGGCAATGCCGGCCTCTCTGCCTAAGTCGATGGTGGGATGTAGTGTAACGGTAACACACCAGACTTTGACTCTGATATTGTAGGTTCGAGTCCTGCCATCCCAGCCACGTCGGCGCAAAGTCCGTTCGTCTCCGTTTCCGCGCACAGCCGAAGGCTGCCCGTGAAAACTGCGCTCACTCCCTTGCGCCTCCTCTCAAAACGAAAGCGGGCTTTCGTTTTGTTCTTAAAAGCGAATATGACCCAGTAGCTCAGCAGGCAGAGCACCTGCCTTTTAAGCAGGGTGTCCGGGGTTCGAATCCCCGCTGGGTCACCACGCCGGAGCATGGTTGCTCCGGCGTTTTTGTCAACAAAAGCTCCCGGCCCATCAGGGCCGGGAGTTTTCTTTAGTTCTTAAGTTCAGCGTAGTTCAGTATGCCGCGGGCGAGGAGGGACAGCAGGGCGTTGGTGGCGGCTAGGGCCAGGAGCCAGATCGGCTGTGCGGCCATATATGTGCTCAGCACCACGGCGACAACTATTCCCGGCGCGCAGATAAGTATCTCCACGAGGAAGTAGAAGAAGAATATCAGTGCCCGGGTATTCACCCTTCCGAATACCCGCTCGCAGACCAGATTGCCCGCCAGCAGCAAATACGAATAGCTGAAATGCACCAGGCAGGCCGCGGCGATGGAGGCGGGATCGAGCTTCATGATGAAGCCCAGCGGCACAAAGATCAGCACGGCCATCAGCGCGAAGGAGCCCACACTCTCGCGCAGGCACCAGAGCAGCTTTTTAAACGGCGGCTCGGGTACGAGATATAGATAAGGCTTCATCATCTCCCTGGGAAGTCGGCGCATCGAAGACGAAAACATCTGAAGATACACCGCGAAGGCCAGCGCAGGGACAAGTCCCTCGTCCCGCATGAAAAAGCCGAAGGCTATCGCCGCTATGACGAATATCAGCTCCGCCCCTCCTATTATGAAGGTGCGCGAGCGGCGGTTCTCCACGCGGTGCTTATACCAGAACACCGACGCGCCCTCGCCTCCGCCGAGGCCCATGCGGCCGACCTTGAGGTTCTTCGGCCCCGTCTCGGTGACGCGGCCCTCCTTGGCGGCGGCCTGCGCGTTGAAGGCGGTCTCGGTGGATTGCAGCACGTCCTCGTAATAATCCTGGTCCGCTCTGGCCATGGCCAGCCAGAGGATGAGGCAGAAAACAGCCCAGAGCGCAAGGCCTATGAGGCCGACGATCTCGCCCTCTATCACTCCGGCAACGGCCCAGCAGAGCCAGCCCGCAACCGGGAAATACATGGCATAGCTGCTGCTTGCCGCGGCGCAGAGCTTGGATAGGAAGTCACCCTCGCCGAGGCAGCTGTACAGGATATACGCGGCCCAGACGACGCATACGGCGACAAAGATGACCCGCGCCGTCCGACGCTTCTTGTCGCTGCCGGAGGTCAGGCAGTAGATGGTCATGGCGGTGAGCTGGCCGGTGAACAGCACCAGAGAGTAGCCGAGCAATATGGCTATCATGCCCGGCACGCTCACTCCGTAGCTTCCGTGCAGCCAGCCGTACTGGAACAGGATGAAAAGGCCCGTGATTATAGCCGTGCCCAGCTGCTGGAGCATGCCGAAGAAAAGCACGCGCAACGGACGGAAGGGCCCGGCGAACAGGAAATTCACGTCCGGCATCTTGAACACGCTCATGCCGGTCGAGAAGCCCGAGTTGACAATAAGGATAAGCATCAGCGCGTAAAAGGCGAGGACGATGGCATAGAGCTCGCTGGAGGGACGGAAGACCCCCGTCTCCGCAGCCGACTCCCGTCCGCCGATGACCACAAGCACCAGTAGCGCGATGAGCACAACGGCGTAAATGAGCTTCGCGGGAGAGCGGAAGATGCCCTTTATCTGGTTCTTGAAACGGGTGAAAAGCAGGTAGGAAAGCGGGCTCATGCGCGCTCACCGCCTTCGGTGATCTCAAAGAACAGGTCCTCAAGGCTCTGGCTCTCGGTGTCCTCGGGCGTGTTGCGCTTGGTGGCGGCAAAGCGGCCGTTCATCATGATGTGGGCAACGTCCCAGTAGTCCTCGACGCTCTCTATCATGTGCGTCGAGATGAGCACGGCGCGGCCATCGGCGCGCAGCTCGCGGAAGATGGTCTTAAGCTCCTTAATAGCGTGGGGATCGAGGCCGACCAGCGGCTCGTCGAAGATGAGCACGCGGGGCCTGTGGACAAGCGCGCAGCAGATGGAGAGCTTCTGCTGCATGCCCTTCGACAGCTCACGGCCAAGCTTCTTGCGCTTGTCGTCGAGCTCCAGGCGCTCTAGCAGGGAGTCGCCGTAACCGTCGTCCTCCACACGGTAGGCACGTCGGATAAATTCGAGGTGCTCCTCCACGGTCAGCAGCTCGTAGACCGCGGGCAGCTCGGGTATGTAGCCCAGCTCCCGCTTTGCGGGCAGGGTCTTGTTCTTCTCACCGCAGATGAATATGTCGCCCGTGAAGCGCAGCAGGCCGGCGATGCACTTGATTATGGTAGATTTGCCCGCGCCGTTCGGCCCGAGCAGGACGGCCGTCTCCCCCGCATTCACGGAAAAGCTTATATTGGAATTTGCGACGGTCTTGCCGTACTTTTTGGTGACGTTATCGATGCGCAGCAGCTCATCGGACATAGGTTGGTCCTCCTTAACTGTACTAAGCGGGATTATACACTATGCATCTATACAGTGCAAGTACTATATTGTGACGGTTCATTTTAAGGTATATTCCCTTAAAAGTCAATAAGGGATATTGCCTTAGACCATAATATCAGCGAGGTGATATTATGGTAGAGACGAGGCTGCGCGACCTGCGGGAGGACAGAGACCTGACGCAGAGGGAGCTGGCGGAGTATTTGGGCGTTCATCAGACGACGTACTCGGACTATGAGCTGGGGCGTCTGAACGTGCCTCTGCGCACGCTTTGCCTCATCGCAGATTTCTACGGAGTGAGCACAGACTACCTGCTGCGCCGCACCTCGAATCCTGAACCGTACAAATAAAAAAAACAGCCCCCGGACCGAGGTCCGGGGGCTTGTTTGCTGTTTATTTGTATTTAACTCTCGGGCGATAGAACTGGAAGATGACGGCGTCGTTCTTCTCCTCGGTCTTCCACTCGCGGGAGGTCCAGGCGACGCGCATGGCGCCCAGGAACTCGCAGAACTTCACAGTGAGCGGCTTGCGGCCTATCTCGTAGGCGATAAAATGCGGGCGGGTCAGGAAATTTGTGAAAAGGCGGCTCAAAATGAAGGCCTGGACGGGGTTTGTGGACTTCTTGAGCGAGGACATGCGCGTTGAGAGCTGGCCGCGCAGCACCTCCGGCGCGTGGACGCGGAACCAGAACACTATGCGCGGGTCGAAGCTCTCCACGCACCAGCGGCCCTTGTATTCCTTGAGCATGTCGTAGGTACGGCGGCAGAGCTCGCGGTTTCGGCTGCCGCGCTTGAGCTCCACTATCATGGGACAGCGCCCGTTGATGGCCGTGAGCACCTCACCCAGCGTCGGAATGCCGTACTCCGTGCCGCAGAGGCGATACTGCCTGAGCTCGGCGAGGGTCTTTTCCTCCACCTTGCCCTCGACGCCGCAGATGCGCGAGAGGTCGTCGTCATGGAACACGACCAGCTCGTCATCGAGCGTGAGGTGCACGTCCAGCTCCACTCCGTAGCCGATGCGCGCCGCCGCCTCAAAGGCGGGCAGAGAGTTTTCCGGGATGCTCTTATCTATCTTGTGCAGGCCGCGGTGTGCATAATTGCGGCCCATGAAGGGTGCGCGCTGCTCCTTGTTCCGCTTCCCGGGAGCGACAAGGAAGGCACAGGCCCCGGTCAGGGCCAGCGCGCCGCCCGCTGTGTACATCAATGCTTTCAGTGCAGTTTTCATACCAGCACCTCCTGTGTGTCCATTTTACAACGCTCAGGCCCCAGCGTCAAATAAATGTTGAATTGCCTCCCGATATAGTTTACACTTAGGACATAACTCGTAAACCGAATACTAGATGAGAGAGGGATAGAATGAAGCTAAACTACAAGCGCACCATATTCGTCGGCTTCGCCTTTTTCCTTATCTGCGCCTTTTGGCAGGCCTACGACACCATCATTCCCAAGATACTGACCGACAAATTCGGCATGTCGCAGACGCTCTCGGGCGTCATAATGGCTGCGGACAACGTGCTTGCCCTCTTTCTGCTGCCGCTTTTCGGCACGATATCGGATAAGTGCAAGAGCAAGCGCGGGCGGCGCACGCCCTTCATAATCTTCGGCACCGTCGCCGCGGCCGCGCTCTTCGTCGTTCTCTCCTTCGCGGACGACATGCAGATAAAGGCCCTCGCGCCCGTGGCCATCGACAATCCCACTGCGCAGGAGACCCTCTACGACGCCGACCTCACCGCCACAACCCCGGACGGCGAAACTTTTGTAGTGCAGGACGAATTCACGCGCGAGGAGTTCGTGTCCATCACGATGAAGGACGCCAACGGCGACACCAATCCGGACTACACCAACTACGTAGTCCCCGCGCGTCAGGCCTATGCCGCTCAGGCCACGGCCGAAAACCGTACGCCGCTCATTTTGTTTGTATGTATCCTGCTCCTGGTGCTGCTGAGCATGGCCACCTTCCGAAGCCCTGCCGTTGCCCTGATGCCGGACGTGACCATAAAGCCGCTTCGCAGCAAGGCAAACGCCGTCATAAATCTCATGGGTGCGGCCGGCGGCATCATCGTGCTCATTCTCGGCATGGTCTTCGGCACCGGCAAGGCCGAGAACGCGTTGATGAGCTACACCGTGTTCTTCGCCGTCATATCCGGCATCATGCTCGGCTCGCTGCTCATCTTCCTCTGGAAGGTCAAGGAGCCGCAGCTGGTGCACGAGATGCACGAGGAGAGCGCAAAGTACGGAATCGACACCGAGGAGACGGACGACGACGGCTCCGGCGACCGCAAGCTCTCGAAGGCGGAGCGCAAATCGCTGCTGCTCATTCTCGCCTCTGTGGTGCTCTGGTTCTTCGGCTACAACGCGGTAACGAGCAAATACGCGGTATACGCCTCCAGCGTGCTCAACCTCGACTACAACGCGACGCTGACTATCGCCACAGGCGCGGCTATCGTCTCCTACATACCCGTCGGCGCCGTGGCCTCTAAGATAGGCCGCAAGAAGACCATTCTGGCGGGCATAGTCATCCTCGGCGGCGCATTTCTCTCCGGCTCGTTCATCCGCGCGGGCAGCTCGCCGCTCGTTATGAACATACTCTTTGCCCTCGCTGGAGTGGGCTGGGCGACGATAAACGTCAACAGCTACCCCATGGTCGTCGAGCTCTCGCGCGGCGGCGATGTGGGGCGCTATACCGGCTTCTACTATACGGCCAGCATGGCGGCGCAGACCATAACACCCATCTTTTCCGGTTTCCTGATGGACAGGCTGGCGCTCACGGTGCTCTTCCCCTACGGCAGCGTGTGCGTGCTCCTGGCGTTCGTGACCATGCTGTTCGTCAAGCACGGCGACAACAAGCCCACGCCGGTCTCGAAGCTCGAGGCGCTCGGCGGCGGCGACGACTGATATTCGGAGGTAAGCTAATGGAAAGGTACACAAAGCAGGAGCCCGGCGGCGGCTACACGGCCGGGGAGCACAGCGCGGAGGAGCTGGCCGCTGCGCTCGGAAAATATGAGGACCTCTACGAGAGCGTGGAGGCCGAGCTCGAGCTGGTGCGTCTGAATCTTCAGGAGCTCTCTAAGGCCGGAAAGGCGCGCAGCGCGACGTATACGATGCTATCCGGCTCGCGCTTCCTGCTCGAGGAGATGCAGAAGCGCATGAACGAGCCCGCGGACGACATAGCCGGCAGGCTCAACGCCCTCAAGCGCCAAATCGCCGACCCCGACGACGACGGCTTCAGGGACGTCGAGGACTGAACACAAAGAAAACAGGCCCGGGAGCACAGCTCCCGGGCCTGTTCGGTTTCAATCATCGGTAAAATAATAGCCGATAACTGCGATGATCAAGCCAAATAGCGAGACAGCCCAACCTATGAAAACAAAGTCGCTGGAGTCAAAGCCGCAGGAAATAGAGATTCCCATCAGGGAAACCGCTATTCCAAGCAGCATTCTCTTTATAGCCTGCATACCAAATCTTTAGGGCTTGCCCGAAGTCGTTGACCAGAAGGAGGCTGCACTGTCCGGAGATTGGTCATAGGAAGTTCCCGCTGTGACACTAATGCTCGGCCCAGACTTTGAGAAACCTAGCGAAAGGTTAGGAAGTATTTTTACATGATAATACCTACCAATAGCTGATTCCGCTGTTTTTTCATTTGTAACCTTTGTAAGGCTTACCGATAGAGAGCCAGCGTGGTATATATCATAAGTCCCTACATATGTACCCTTGATGTCAAATCCGACAGCACAGCCGGCATTTGGTTCATAGTCATCATATCCATAGCCGCTATCAGTGTATGCATTTCCTGATACTCCAGTTCCAGTATACCCTACGTTCTTTTTATACGTCCAGTAAATTGAATCTTCGTCGGCAGTAAAGTCTCCACTCCATGCGACAGCCATTTTGTCAGTTAATGTCCACACAGGACTATACTCCCATTGCCAAGTGTATGTGAGTTCTTTCTTAGCGACGCCACCACTATACGATTTGTGGCTTACAACGCAATCTGCGGTCCAATTACTAAGAGTTCGAAGAGCTGTTTCTATGGGCATTGCTTGAACGGTCTTAACGTCTAGGTCAAAGCCTTCCAAGCTTGTAATCAAATTGGCCTTCGATTCGTTAGAATCGATAATTTTTTCTACTATGGGTCGGTCTTCAAGGAGCCTCTCAAACTCGTTTAAGTTCTCGTCGTCAATTGCTATGGTTCCATTGTCATTTAATGTATATGCAACCTGATACTCCTCAGTAAAGACGCCATAGGTTGTTCCTGTAGACTGGTGTACATACTGCCCTTCATATAGCCTCAACTTGATGGTTTCATCGATTGCATCGATAAAACGTTGAGAATACCCGGATTCAATAAGATATTGATCCAATACATCCTCGTTGGGTTGCGTTGCGTCCAGTGCAAATGCAGAGGTGAAAAGTGATGTGGCCATTGCGCTTGCTGTAAACAATCCAAAGAGTGATTTTTTGATGCGCGTGGTCATGTTTTTTCCTCCCTTTTTTTATTTTTTAAGTCAGTTGCTGGTTAGTCTTGACTAACCATTAGTGTAGCAGATATATCTTGTAAAATCAAGAAAAATTTTCAATTTATTCTTGCAAAAAACTGCCCTGGTTTCCCGGGGCAGTTCAGCCTTTTTATGCCTTTTAGTAGAGCTTCACGGCCTGCTTCGACACGCGCACCTGCTCCCTCTGGTTCTCCGGGGATCGCGCATCATGTAACCTTCTGGGTAAACATGGTATTTAACGGCATTCATGTCCCTTATCGCACGGAAGGCCTCCTGGTCGTCGCCGCTGATGTCGTTGACGTGCAGCAGCTCCATCCGCGCAAAGGGGGTGTCGCCCGGATGGAGCCGAGGTCGGGGACGATGAGCATTATCCTGTCCTCCGGCACGAGCGAGGCGTCCGTCGTCACGAAGGTGCAGTTCTAGGCGGGATGGCTGCCGCCGGGCGCGATGACTGTTTCCCCCGCCGACCCGCAGGCGGCCAGGCTCAGCATCAGCGCCAGGGCAAGCAGAAATGCCGCCGTTCTCTTCATAAAAAATCTCCCCCTTTGGCAAAAACATAGCACCGAATTGTATCCGGCTTATATCACCAGAGGGGGATGATTATGAACTTTTTGTGAACTCGCGCCCTTACCGCTCGCGGTAATCCTCCATCATGCGGGAGAAGAGCTCCTTGGTGGAGGGCGGGGTGTAGCTTATTGCGTTGGCACCGGCCTCTACGGTGGCGGAGATGCTCTCGGGCGTGGGGCCGCCGGTGGCGATTATGGGCACGTCCGGGAACTTGTCGCGTATACGCCGCACCACCTCGGGCGTGCGCGCCGCGGCGGAGACGTTAAGGATGGAGGCTCCCGCGGAGAGGCGGGCCTGGATATCCGTGTGCTCGTTGAGCACCGTCACGACAAGCGGGATGTCGATGTAGTTGCAGATGCGCTCTATGTCCAGATTCCCCATCGGCGCGTTGACCACAACGCCCATGGCGCCCTCTGCCTCCGCGTCCCAGGCGAGCTGTGTGGTGCGTATGCCCTGGGTGGTCCCTCCGCCGACGCCGCAGAAGACGGGCAGAGATGAGTAGCGCAGTATCGCGTCCGATATCGTGGGCTGAGGAGTGAAGGGGTACACCGCCAGCACCGCGTCCGCCGAGCAGTTGCGGATTATCGCTATGTCCGTTGTGAACACCAACGTCTTTATTCTCTTACCGTTTATCACAATGCCGCTGACGCCGCGCGCCTCGTTCGGCACTTCGAGTATCTGGTGGCGCAGCCGGCTGCTTATGTGGGGTATGGGCTTCTTCTGCTCCATCTCGTTTCCTCCTTGGTCTGGTCTTCGGTTATTTTATATTATAACTGAACTTTATGACGAAATCTTGTACTTTTTGAAATTTGCTGCTCACAAGATAAAATATTAACTTGTCCGCGGAGATTGAAATGTGGGGCACTCTGGCATATAATCAGGTGTAAAGACACCTTTGGGGGAATGCACCATGCTTAAATACAACGGCCTGAACTACACCATGCTCTGCGACTTTTACGAGCTCACTATGGGCAACGGCTATTTTGAGTCCGGGCTTGGCGACAAGATGACTTACTTCGACCTGTTCTACCGCACCGTGCCCGACGGGGGCGGTTTTTCCATCGCGGCGGGACTGGAGCAGGCGATAGATTATATCCAGAACCTGCACTTCTCCGAGGAGGACATCGAATATCTCCGCGGCCGCGGCATGTTCTCGGAGGCCTTCCTCGACTATCTGCGGCACTTCAAATTCACCGGCGACGTCTGGGCCATGCCCGAGGGCACGCCGGTATTCCGGCGCGAGCCCATTATGATCATCCGCGCCCCCGCCATACAGGCCCAGCTGCTTGAGACCTTTCTGCTGCTCACCATCAACCACCAGAGCCTCATCGCCACCAAGGCCAACCGCATAGTCCGTGCGGCCGACGGCAGGGTCGTGCTGGAGTTCGGCTCACGGCGCGCGCAGGGTCCCGACGCGGCCATACTCGGCGCGAGGGCGGCCTACATCGGCGGCTGCGCAGGCACGGCCTGCGTGCTCTCCGACCAGATATACGGCGTCACCGCCGGCGGCACCATGGCCCACGCCTGGGTGCAGATGTTCCCCACCCAGCTCGACGCCTTCCGAGCCTACTGCAAGGCCTATCCGCAGAACGCCGTGCTTCTCGTGGACACCTACGACACGCTCCGCAGCGGCGTGCCCGACGCCATCCGCGCCTTCAACGAGGTGCTCAAGCCCCTCGGGATCACCAAGTGCGGCATCCGCCTTGACTCCGGCGACATGGCCTATCTCACCAAGCGCGCCCGTAAAATGCTCGACGACGCTGGCTGGACCGAGTGCAAGATAACCTGCTCCAATTCCCTTGACGAGCACCTTATAAAGGAGCTGCTGCGCCAGGGCGCCTGCATAGACTCCTTCGGCGTCGGCGAGAGGCTTATCACCAGCCGCACCTCCCCTGTCTTCGACGGCGTGTACAAGCTCGCCGCCGTGGAGGAGCCCGACGGCACCATCGTCCCGCGCATCAAGATCAGCGAGAACGTGGGCAAGATAACGAACCCGCATTTCAAGAAGGTCTACCGCTTCTACGGCCGCGACACCGGCATGGCCGAGGCCGACTACATCTGCCTTTACAACGACAGCGTGGACGACACCAAGGACCTCGTCATCCGCGACCCGGACGCCACCTGGAAGCAGAAGACCATGACGAACTTCAAGGCCCGCGAGCTGCTGGTGCCCATCTTCAAGGGCGGCGAACTGGTCTACAAGCAGCCCAGCCTGCCCGAGATCCAGGCCTACTGCCGCCGCGAGGTGGCCACGCTCTGGCCCGAGGTGCTGCGCTTCGACTATCCGCACAATTACTATGTCGACCTCTCCGACGAGCTGCTGGAGATAAAGACCAGCCTGCTCAACGCAAGACGATGACGGACGGGACGGCCAGAAGGGCGGAAATTGCCGCCCTGCTCGAGAAGGCGGACTCTCCGCTCTCCGCCGCCAGTCTTGCCTCCAAGCTGGGCGTGAGCCGTCAGGTAATCGTCGGCGACATAGCGCTGCTGCGCGCCTCCGGGGCCGACATAACGGCAACGCCCCGCGGCTACATCACGGAGCGCGGCCGCGGCGGGCTGCGGCGTACCGTCGCCTGCATCCACAACCGCCCCGAGGGCATGGAGACGGAGCTCAACATCATGGTGGATAACGGCTGCATGGTGCTTGACGTTGTCATAGAGCACGCTGTGTACGGCCAGCTCACGGGTGAGCTTCGCCTCACGAACCGCCATGACGTGCGCCAGTTCATGGAGCGCATCCGCGCCGAACAGGCCTCACCCCTCTCCGCCCTCACCGGCGGCATCCACCTCCACACCCTCCTCTGCCCGGACGAGGAGGCCTACGAGCGCACCGTAAAAGAGCTGGACGAGGCGGGTATCCTGTTTGTGAAAAACTAATCTAACGTTGACAACAGGACGCAATGAGCTTAAAGTATCGTTACAGGTGTCTTGACACTTGTAACGATACTTTTATATTGGCGGTGGTCGGATTGAACGGATTCAAGGCGTTTCTGAAGCGGAAGGACATAGAGATATCGCTCCGGCGCTACGGCATAGACGCGCTGGGAGCCATGGCGCAGGGCCTCTTCTGCTCATTGCTCATAGGCACGATACTCAACACGCTCGGCTCGCAGACAGGCGTGACCATCTTCTCTACCGTCGGCGGCTACGCCACGGCGATGAGCGGTCCGGCCATGGCAGTGGCGATAGGCTATGCGCTCAAGTGCCCGCCGCTCGTGCTGTTTTCGCTGACGGCAGTAGGCTGGGCGTCCAATGCGCTTGGCGGTGCAGGCGGACCGCTTGCCGTCCTCATCGTGGCCATCATAGCCGCCGAATTTGGCAAGGCGGTCAGCAAAGAAACGCCCATCGACATACTTGTCACTCCGCTCGTGACCATATTCATAGGTGTCGCGCTCGCGGCCCTCATAGCTCCGCCCATCGGCGTGGGCGCAGGATACGTGGGCGACCTCATCGAGCTGGCCATGGAGCTGCAGCCCTTCTGGATGGGCATACTCGTCTCCGCGCTGGTGGGCATCGCGCTTACGCTGCCCATCTCCTCGGCGGCCATCTGCCAGGTGCTGACCCTGACCGGTCTCTCCGGCGGCGCGGCGCTGGCCGGCTGCTGCGCGAACATGGTGGGCTTCGCCGTCATGAGCTTCCGGGAGAACCGCTGGGGCGGCCTTGTGAGCCAGGGTCTGGGCACAAGCATGCTTCAGATGGGCAACATAGTGAAGAACCCGCGCATCTGGCTGCCAGCCATCATCACCTCCATGATAACCGGCCCCATCGCCACCTGCGTGTTCAAGCTGGAGATGAACGGCGCGCCCATCAATTCCGGCATGGGCACCTGCGGCATGTGCGGGCCCATAGGAGTGATAACAGGCTGGTACGAGCCGGGCGCCGACGCGCTGGCCAAGGGTGCCGCGGCCATAACCCCCACCTCCATGGACTGGATAGGCCTCGTGCTAATCTGCTTCGTCCTCCCCGCCGTCCTCTGCTGGGCCCTCGGCCTCTTCTTCCGGAAGATCGGCTGGATACGCGAGGGCGACCTCAAGCTCAACTGAATTTTTTACCGTTTTCCACAGGCGGGAGCTTTCATGGCTCCCGCCTCTATTTTTTCTCTTTTGTAATCTTTATGTCGATTTTGTAACCATTTGTATCTGAAGTTTTCCTTGATAAGTTGTCATAATGTGTTTATCATCATATTATGAACGATATTATGTAACCTTTTCTGTTCGGAGCTGTGCCATGAAAAAACATACTGTTACACTTCCAATGCTTGTCTTCATAGCAGTCCTCTGCGTCTCCATAGTCGCCTTCCCGACCACCGCCTCCGGTGCGGATGGGGAACCCGACGCCATTGCCGGAGACGTCGCCGCGCTGTACAACACTTCGGCAGACACCTTCAGTGTCATTCCCTCCGCCCAGACCGGCGGCGTGGTGCAGCCCAGCGTTTCGGACAGCATTGCGGGACGTACCGTGTCCTTCAGTGTGGACCCCTCAAGCGGCTATAAGACAGCTTCCGTCGCCGCGATAACCGCGACGGGCGACATGCTCGAGGTCGTCCGCGTCGACGGCGAGAAGTACAGCTTCGTAATGCCCGCGGAATCCGTCATCATCGACGTGACCTTCCAGTACATGCGTGCCTGAGGCAACAGAACATAAAAAATACGGCCGGGAGGCGTTTGCCTCCCGGCCGCTTGTTTTTTTGCTTATCTCTTGTTGTATTCTTCTATCGCGATGGCGAGAACATCCATGGCGCGCTCCAGGTCCGCCTGCTTGAGAACGTAGGCGAGGCGCGCTTCGTTCATGCCCTTGCCGGGCGTGGCGTAGAAGCCCTCGCCGGGCGTGAGCATAACGGTGTCTCCGTCGGCGTTGAACTCCTCCAGGAGCCACTGCTGGAACTTGTCTGTGTTGTCCACGGGCAGCTTCACCATGAAGTAGAACGCGCCCTCCGGCTGCTCGCACACTACGCCGGGAATGGACCTGAGCTTCTTCATGGCCGTATCGCGGCGGCGCTTGTATTCCTCGCGCACGGAGGCGAAGTATCCGGGCTCCACGGAGTAGAGCGCGGCTGCACCGACCTGATCGAGCGTGGCGACGCACAGGCGGGTCTGGCATATCTTCATGGCCTCGGTCATGAAGGCCTTGTTGCGCGAGACCAGAGCGCCGACGCGCGCGCCGCAGGCGGAGAAGCGCTTGGAGACGGAGTCCACAACGATGACGTTCTCGTGCATATCCTCGAACTCGAGCATACTGCCGGTCTCCTCGCCGCCGTAGACGAATTCACGGTACACTTCGTCGCTGATGATGTAGAGGTCATGCTCCTTGGCAATATCGGCTATGACGCGCATTTCGGCCCTGGACAGGACGTAGCCCGTCGGGTTGCCGGGGTTGGTTATCAGTATGCCGCGGGTGTGCTCGTTTATCAGCGGCTCTATACGCTCGCGCACGGCGTAGCGGAAGCCCTCCTCGGCGAAGGTGGGTATCGGCCTGATGGTCGCGCCGGTCATCTGGGTAAAGGTGCTGTAATTGGGGTAGAAGGGCTCCGGAGAGAGCAGCTCATCCCCATCGTCCAGAATGCAGGCAAGCGCTATGCTGAGCGCCTCGCTGCCGCCCGCAGTCGCCAGAATATCGTCCGGCTCAAGGTCCAGACCTATGCGCGAATAGTAGTCGTGCACGGCTTTCAGATATTCGGGGACACCGGCCGAGGGCGCGTATTCGAGGACGGGACTCTTGAACTCGCGCACGGCCTCAAAAAACTCAGCGGGGGTCTCTATGTCCGGCTGGCCTATGTTGAGCGGGTAGATCTTTATCCCACGTGCTCGCGCGGCGTCTGCATAAGGGGCGAACTTCCTTATTGGTGACAGCTCACATTTTTGAATTTTTGACGATAATTTCATGCTATCCCTCCTCAGACGCTTTGTTTTCTTTTGTTCTTTAAGGAAATTGCTTAGATTATACTACCTCCCCGCTCAAATCGCAACAACGTTAATTCTTCGGCATATCCGACGGCATAGCCCGTACTGCCGCGGCATAGGATGTACAAAACCATTTCCGCGGGGGGTAAATACATGAATAACACGGTATCAAGGGCGCTGGACTTCATAGCACGGCACAAGAAGGCGGCGTCCGGAGCCGCGCTGGTGCTGGCAGTGCTGCTGGTATTCGCGCTCGTCAACAGTCCGGCGGTGGTGGGCGTCTCGGCGACACAGCGCTCACTTCCGGTTTACAGCGTGGAGAGGGACGGCAAATTCGTCGCGCTGAGCTTCGATGCAGCCTGGGGCAACGAGGACACGGAGGAGCTCATCGACATTCTCACCTCGCACGGCGTCACGGCCACCTTTTTCCTCGTCGGCGAGTGGGTCGACAAGTACCCGGAGAGCGTGAAGCAGCTCGCGGACGCCGGTATGGAGGTAATGAATCACTCAAACGATCACGCGCACTTCGCCAAGCTCTCGGCCAGTGAGATAGTGGAGAACATAAACGCCTGCAATGCCAAGATAGAGGCCATAACCGGCGTGCGTCCCACCCTCTTCCGCTGCCCCTACGGCGAGTATGACGACAACGTCATCGACACCGTAAACGGCATGGGCATGACCGCCATCCAGTGGGATGTGGACAGTCTGGACTGGAAGGACCTCGACGCCGCAGAGATAACCCGCCGCGTGGTAGGCGGCGTGGAGCCGGGCTCCATAGTCCTCTTCCACAATGCCGCCAAGCACACGCCCGAGGCGCTTGCCGGTATAATAGAGGCACTTCAGGCCGACGGCTACACGATAGTGCCCATCTCCCAGCTCCTGCTCAGCGGCGAATACAGCATAGACCACACTGGCCGCATGCACCCGGCAGCATAAACAAAAAGCGCGGACGCATAAAAGCGTCCGCGCTTCGTTTTTGGTTTTCAGCCCACGGTATAGGAGCCGCGGACCAGGAGCGTGCTGTTTCCGGAGGCGGTGACGCCGGAGCCGGAACCGACATAGAGGTGGTTTGCCGTAAGCGAGCCGCCAGATGCGAGCTCGTTGCCGCTCGTCACATCGACGAGAGCCCCGGCCGCAGACGCGGAACCGCTGCGAAGGACTATCTCACAGCCCTCTCCGCACTTGAGCGTCTCGCCCGAGGATAGCGTCACCACGGAAAACGCGCTGGAAGCGGCGCCGTACTGGGCCTGAAGGGCGTCGGCCGCTTCGTCTATCTGCTTGCCGAGCTCATCCTCCATCTTGGGGCCGAGCACATCCTCAAGGTAGCTCATGGCGACCAGCGGGTCGGACTGCGTGCCGTAATTCGTCGCGGCGTAGGCGCCGATGCCCGCCGCGAGCACCGCGACGGCTATGACAAGTACAACTATCTGCCACTTCTTCATTCTATGTACCTCCCGGCTCTCAGTCCCCCGGGCCGAAGCCCGGGGGACGCTTTTGTCTACTGCGCCAGGCCGAAGCTCACGGCTATGGCGCTGTTCACCCTGTCCATTGTGGGCCCGTCAAGCTGGCCCATTCTCTCGCGCAGGCGGGATTTGTCAAGCGTGCGTATCTGTTCGAGCAGTATGACGCTGTCCCGGCTCAGGCCGTAATTCCTCGCCGACAGCTCTATGTGCGTCGGCAGCCGGGCCTTCCCCGTCTGCGAGGTTATTGCCGCGGCGATCACCGTCGGGCTGTGCCGGTTGCCCGTGTCGTTCTGGACTATGAGCACCGGCCTCATGCCGCCCTGTTCACTGCCCACTACCGGGCTCAGGTCGGCGTAGTAGATGTCTCCGCGCTTTACTGGATTTTGCATTGGCTTCACACTCCGTATAGTGCCCGTTCATATTATATGTCATATGTAGGGCAGCGGTACTTTTACCGCCAATGCTATTCTCACACGGAGCGGCCGATTTTATTCATACATCAATATAAACGCGCGGTACGCGCGGGGAAATCGCGCAGAGCAGCTCATAAGAAATAGTCCCGCCTATGTCCGCAAGCTCCGTGGCCTCCGGCTCGTCGCCGAAAACCGTCACGATGTCGCCTGTTTTGACTTCCGGCATGTCCGTCACGTCCACCATGCACATATCCATGCATATCCGGCCCACCTGATGGGCTCTTTTGCCGTTTATGACGACGTCGAACCTGCCTGAGAGGCTCCGGTGCAGCCCGTCCGCGTAGCCGACGGGTATGACCGCGAGGCGCATGTCCCGCTCGCAGGTGAAGATGCGGCCGTAGCTTATCGTGTCGCCCGCGTGGTGCTCCGTTATCTCCGCGACGCGGGTCAGCAACCGCATGACCGGCTTCAAGTCCAGTCCGCCGCGCTCCGCGCCCGGATAGAGCCCGTAGAGCAGCAGGCCCGGCCGGACCATGTCGAGGCAGGTCTCCCTGAAGTTTACCACAGCTCCGCTGTTGGCGCAATGCCTTATGCCGAGGCTGCGTCCGGTTTCATTTTCCAGCTCGTCCACGGCTTTGGTAAAGCGCGCGAATTGCTCCAGCGTGAAGCTCTCCGCCGGCTCGTCCGAGACGGCAAAATGCGTGAACACGCCCGCGGGCTCAAGGCCCGGCAGCGTAAGCAGCTCGCGCACGCCGGCCATCTCCTGTTCGCTCCCCACCGCAAAACCCGTCCGGCCCATGCCGGTCTCGAGCTTGATGTGGCAGCGGAGCGTCAGACCCGTGCCCTCCAGCGCGCGGCTCATTCCCCGGGCGCAGTCGATATCGCCTATCGCCTGCTCCACGTTCAACCGGGCGATGTCAGGAGCCAGAAAAGCCGGGCTCGGCGCAAGGATGAGTATGGGCATCTTCAGCCCCGATGTGCGCAGCTCCGCCGCCTCCTCGTAGCACGAGACGGCTATGTAATCCGCGCCTATCTCCTCCAGCCGCTTGGCTATCGTCACTGCGCCGTGGCCGTATGCGTTCGCCTTGCACAGTCCCGCAAAGCGGCAACCTTCCGGCAGCACGCGGCGCAGTTCTCTGTAATTGTGGTCGAGGCGGCCGAGGTCTATCTCGGCCCAGGTCCTCTTTTCTGCGTTTATCATGGTCTCGCCTTCCATTCAGTTGAGGGAAAACTCGCTTATCCGCAAAGTGATCAGGCAGCGGCCGTCCTCGCGGCTGGTGAATTCCGCGGAGCTGGGCCTTCCGGTCTCGTCCAGTCTCAGTGTTATCGCCGTTTCGTCCTCGGGCACGAGGCTCACGACCGTCTCACCGCCCTCGGTCCAGGCCAGCTCCACATAAGCCGTGCGTATCGCCTCGCAGAGCTTCGGCAGCGCCGTCACCGGTGAAAGTCCCTCCGCCGCCTCACCCGCGTCCAGGATAAGCCCCTCGTACTCGAGAGATGCGTTTTCGTTCTCTATTCTCGCCCGAACGCCGGATATCAGCTCCGGCGCCAGCGTCTCTATCTCGCTGCCGGTCTCGTCCGACGCACAGCTGAGCGTGTATTCCGTCTGCGTTCCGTCCCGGCCCCAGGCCGTGACCTCCGCCGTCAGCTCCGCCGTTCCGCCCTCCATCGAGGCGCGCAGTTCCTCAAAGGCCGACCTCGCCGCGTCTCCTCCGCAGGCCGTGAGCGGGAACAGCATGAGCGCTGTCATAAGTGCGGCCATTATCCTTCGCCGCATGGCATTTCAAACCTCCGTCACCGTTTTCAGCGCCGCCGGAAGATATGCTATGATGTCCAAGGGTGTCATGCCGTACTCGCCGAGCTCCGATGCCGCCATGTCGCCCGCAAGGCCGTGGAGATAGACCGCGGCGCGCACAGCGTCCCGGAACGGCAGTTGACATAACATTGCCGCCATAAGCCCCGTCAGCACGTCGCCCGAGCCGCCCTTGGCCATGCCCGGGTTGCCGGTGCGGTTTACATAACATTCACCGTCCGGAAAGGCTATGACGCTGCCCTCGCCCTTGAGCACCAGAGTGCAGCCCCAGCGCTCGGCAAAGCGCCGGGCGTCGGAGACGCGATCCCCGCTGAGCCGACCGCCCAGGTAGGTGAACTCACCCTCATGCGGAGTGAGCACAGTGGGACAGGCCGCGTTTTCAAGGACGCCCATGTCCCGCGAGAGCGCCCAGAGCGCATCCGCGTCCACCACGGTGGGCACCCGCGACGCCGCCAGCGCGCCCTGCACCAGCTCGGTCACGCCCTCGCTGCGGCCGAGTCCGGGGCCGAGGGCCAGACAGCTCATGTGCTCCAGCCGCTCCTCCACCTCGGGCACGGCCTCAGCCGAGAGGCGGCCGCGCTCGTCGCAGGGCAGTGGAAAGGGCATCGCCTCGTCGTTTTTGACGGCGGTTATCTCATAGATGCTCTCCGGCACGCCGAGCCACACCAGGCCCGCGCCGCCGCGCACCGCAGCGCGCGAGGCAAAGGTCGGCGCTCCCGTGTATCCGCGGCTCCCGGCCAGGATGAGCAGCCTGCCGTAGTCGCGCTTGGAGCTCTCCCGCGCCCTTCTGGGCAGCATAATCGGGGTATTCTCTTTTGCTATCTCGGTTTTCATGGCATAACATTATACATTTTTCAAATTCATAAGTCAATTTATTTGACTTCCGGCAAACGTTGTGCTATAAATGTATTCCAGTTGAAGATATTTTATTGCTGTGAACGGGAAAATGACCCGAAACGGCGCACAGAGAACGGGGGCCGCCGGCTGTAAGCCCCCCGCGCACGTTGAGTCTGGTTCGCCCGGGAGCTCCGGCCAATCACCGGCGGGTAAGCCCGTTACAGCGTACGAGTGCGGCGCCCTCTGCGCCGAATAACGGGTGGTACCGCGGAAGATAGGCTCTTTCGTCCTGTATGGGGACGGAGGGCCGTTTTTTTGTGCGTACCGCAAACTGAAAGGGGAAGTCTGAAACAAAATGAAAGAGATGCTGGAAAAGCTCAGGGCCGAATCCGCGGCCGCCATCGCCGAAGTAGCGGATGCCGAAGCGCTTGAGGCGCTGAGGGTAAAGTACCTCGGCAAGAAGGGCGAGCTCACCGCCATACTCAAGCAGATGGGCAAGCTCTCCGCTGAGGAGCGCCCCGTCATCGGCCAGCTCGCCAACAGTGTGCGCGCTGAGCTCGAATCCGAGCTTGAAAGCCGCAAGGCCGCCCTCGCCGAGTCTGCGCTCGAGATACAGCTCGAGGCCGAGGCGCTGGACGTCACCCTGCCCGGCAAGCGCGTCAAGGGCGGGCACAAGCACCCGATGGACATCGTCATCGACGAGCTCAAGGACATCTTCATCGGCATGGGCTTCGAGGTCGACGACGGCCCCGAGGTCGAGCTCTCCACCTATAACTTTGACCGCCTGAACACCGACGAGGGCCACCCCGCCCGCGAGTGGACGGACACCTTCTACCTCGACGAGGAGAGCAAAACACTCCTCCGCACCCACACCTCCCCCATGGAGCCGCGCATCATGGAGAGCCGCGAGGGCCCCATCCGTGCCGCCGTTTTCGGACGCTGCTACCGCAAGGACGAGGTCGACGCCACCCACAGCCCGATGTTCCACCAGATGGA
The DNA here is from genome assembly GCA_900546485.1 of uncultured Eubacteriales bacterium. Taxonomy (GTDB): domain Bacteria; phylum Bacillota; class Clostridia; order Oscillospirales; family Oscillospiraceae; genus Scatomorpha. The sequence continues at coordinate 3,606 of URDK01000032.1, read as the reverse complement.
GGGCCTGGTCGTCGACAAGCACATCACCTTCGCCGACCTCAAGGGCCTGCTGCACAACATGGCCGTGCAGCTCTACGGTCCCAACACCGTGACCCGCTTCCGCCCGCACCACTTCCCCTTCACGGAGCCCAGCTGCGAGATGGACGTCCTCTGCCACAAGTGCGGCGGCAAGGGCTGCCCCACCTGCAAGGGCGAGGGTTGGATAGAGCTCCTCGGCGCCGGCGTCACCAACCCGCACGTGCATGAGATGAGCGGCATCGACCCCGCCACGCACTCCGGCCTTGCCTGGGGCATGGGCCTCGAGCGTGCCGCCATGCGCCGCTTCAAGATAGCCGACCTGCGGCTCATGTTCGAGAACGACATCCGCTTCCTCGAACAGTTCTGAGTCTTTTACAAACCCCGTGCGGACTTATTTGGATGAAGTATGAAGGAGTTCGATATAAATGAAATTGTCCAGAAAGTGGCTCAATGAGTTCGTCGAGCTGAGCCTTGAGGAAAAGAACGACCACGACTTCGCCGAGGCGATGACCATGACCGGCTCCAAGGTCGAGGGCACATCCTACATGGGCGAGGGCATCAGCCGCGTCGTGGTCGGCAAGATAGTTGAAATGGTGCGCCACCACGACTCCGACCACATGTGGACCTGCCAGGTCGACGTGGGCGGCGAGCGCCTGCTGCAGATCGTCACCGGCGCGCAGAACCAGAAGGTCGGCGACCTCGTCCCCGTGGCGCTCGACGGCGCAACGCTCCCCGGCGGCGTGGAGATACACACCACCGTGTTCCGCGGCGAGCTTTCCGAGGGCATGATGTGCTCGCTCAAGGAGCTGGGCCTCACGCTGCACGACTTCCCCTACGCCTATGAGAACGGCCTCTTCGTCATCGAGGAGCCCTGCAAGCCCGGCGACGACATTGTCCCCGTCATCGGCCGCGACGACCACGTGGTCGAGTTCGAGATAACCCCGAACCGCCCGGACTGCCTCTCCGTCATCGGCCTGGCCCGCGAGGCCTCCGTGACCTTCGGCAAGCCTCTGAAGCTGCACACCCCCGTAGTCAAGGGCTCCGGCGGCGACATACACGAGCATGTCAAGGTCGACATCGAGAACCCCAAGCTCTGCCCCCGCTACACCGCGCGCATGGTGCGCAATATCAAGATTGAGCCCTCGCCCAAGTGGATGCGCGAGCGCATCGCCGCCATGGGCATGAGGCCTATCAACAATATAGTTGACATAACAAACTATGTCATGATGGAGTACGGCCAGCCGATGCACGCCTTCGACTTCGCCTGCGTGGACGGCGGGCACATCGTGGTCCGCACCGCGCGCGAGGGCGAGACCATCCGCACCCTGGACGGCAACGAGCGCAAGCTGACTACCAGCATGCTGTGCATCTGCGACGAGTACAAGCCCGTCGGCGTCGCGGGCGTCATGGGCGGCGAGAACTCCGAGATAACGGACGACACCAAGATGGTCCTCTTTGAGAGCGCCAACTTCAACGGCACCAGCATCCGCCGTACCGCCGCGGGCCTCGGTATGCGCACCGACGCTTCCGCCCACTATGAGAAGGGCCTCGACCCCTACCTCACCAAGATAGCGGTCGACCGCGCCTGCGAGCTGGTCGAGCTGCTGGGCGCCGGCGAGGTCGTGGACGGCTATGTCGACTGCTTCCCCGCTCCTCCCGAGCCGCTGGTACGCGAGCTGGATGTGGACCGCGTGAACTGGATACTCGGCACCGACATCGACGGCGACACCATGCGCGATATCCTCCGCAAGCTCGACTTCGGCGTTGAGGGCAACACCATCACCGTCCCGAGCTGGCGTCTCGACATCGACCCGAAGTACACGCAGAACGACTTCGCCGAGGAGGTCGCGCGCATCTACGGCTTCAACAACATTCCCAGCACGATGATGGAGGACTCCGGCACGAAGTCCGGCGGGCTCACGCCCGAGCAGGCCGCCGAGCGCCACCTGGGTGCCATCTGCCGTGCCTGCGGCTACAACGGCATCATCACCTATTCCTTCTACAGCCCCGCGGGCTGGGACCTCATCCGTCTGCCCGCCGACGACAAGCGCCGCGATGCCATCCGCATCCTCAATCCGCTCGGCGAGGATACCAGCTGCATGCGCACCACCACCCTGCCCAGCGTGCTCGAGGTGCTCGCGCGCAACTGGAACTACCGCAACAAGTCTGCGAAGGTCTACGAGTTCGCGAAGATATACCTCAAGCGCCCCGACGGCCTGGCCGACGAGCCGAAGGTACTCACCCTCGGCGCCTACGGTGAGGACATGGACTTCTACACGCTCAAGGGCACTGTCGAGGAGCTCTGCGACGCGCTGCTCATTCAGGATGTCGAGTACCGCCCCGTGAAGGACGACCCGAGCTATCACCCCGGCCGCTGCGCCGCGCTGTATGTAAACGGCAAGTGCCTCGGCAAGCTCGGCCAGATACACCCGCTGGTCGCTAAGAACTACGGTGTGGCCGATGAGCTCTACGTCGCCGAGCTGAACTTCCAGGCCATGTTCGACCACCGCACCACTGAGGTGTACTACACCCCGCTGCCGCGCTTCCCCTCCGTCAACCGCGACATCGCCGTCGTCTGCGACGATGCCCTCACGGCGGGCGAGCTCATGGGCTGCATCCGCGAGGCTGGCGGCGAGTACCTCAAGGGCTGCGAGGTCTTCGACGTCTACAAGGGCGCGAACATCCCCGAGGGCAAGAAGTCCGTGGCCTTCTCGCTCACCCTCCGCTCCGACGACCAGACCCTCACCGACGCACACGCCGATGAGGCCGTCCAGGCCATCCTCTCCGCACTGCACGAGAAGTACGGCGCTGTCATCCGCTGAGCGTTTTGTAATTGAATCGTAATATTGCGGTGCTTTACACTCCCGGGATTTTTGGTATAATGTTTGTCAGTTAAGGCAATCATACCTGACCAGGGAGGGGTATCGACATGGAAGACGCAACCAGGAGATTCACAGCTATTGACAACCGGAACGAGACACGCGAAATTCTGTCATCCGTGTATGACTCTCTGAAGGTCAAGGGCTACAACCCCATCAATCAGCTTGTGGGCTATATCATCTCCGAGGACCCGACGTATATCACGAATTACAACAACGCCCGCAGCCTCATTTGCCGCCTCGACCGCGACGAACTGCTGCAGGAGCTGCTCGTGAGCTACCTCGGAAAGTAAACATCCGAACGCGTCAAAATAAGGGCGCCGGCAACTCTCGTTGCCGGCGCCTTTTTCACGTCCCGCCTCAGGCGGGGATTATTTTCTCATTGGCGGACAGCACTGTCCAGATGAACTCTACCCAGCCCTCATCCCAATACGAGCGGGCCACGTACACGCTGTCTGCGACGGGCCGCATCAAATAGTAGTTGCCGTCCTGCGTCCAGGAAACGGCTTCGCCGTCTGAAAAGCTCAGCTCCGCCGCATTTTCAGCCACCTCGTTAAGGGAAAAGCGGACTACCTCCAACCGTATGATTCAGTGTCTTCGCAGACGGTTTAGTTTACATAACTTCACGCACCTGGGTCCACAATATAGTCACGGAAACCTCCCCCGCAATGCTTTACAGAAAACGACCCGCGGGACGCTGCCGAGGCAG
>URDK01000031.1 GCA_900546485.1 uncultured Eubacteriales bacterium | reverse complement strand
GGTATCATCAGCTCCGCCACCGCCGAGAGCAGACAGCTCGGGAAGCCGATTATCGGCATCGCCATGCCCTGTATCACGCCGTATCCCGCGAGCGCCGCGTCCGCTGAGAGCCCGGAGCGCCGGAACCCGCGTGGCACCAGCAGATGCTCCAGCGTCGAGAGCGCGCTGCGCGCGTATGCCGACACCGCCAGCGGCACCGCCACCCCGAACATCCGCGCCGTCAGCCGCACCGAGCCGCCGCCGCGCTCCCCATGCCGCCGCCGGTCGCCTATGTAGAAGGCCAGCATCATGACGAGCGAGAGCATATCCGCCGCCGTGACACCCGCCGCCACCGCCGCGCAGCTGCGCTCGATGTCGCCCTCCGGCGCGCGGGAGAGGAACAGCACCACCAGCGCCGCGCAGAATAGCTGCTCGAGAAGATGCACCAGCGAGGGCTTCCAGATGCGCCCGCAGGCGGTGAAATAGCCCGAGAGCACGCTCGAGAGCGCGATGAACGGCAGCCCGAAGGCGAGTATGCGCAGGCTCATCACCGTCCGGGCGTCGCCTATCCAGAGGAAGCCTATGGGCTCTGCGAAGGCGTAGAGTATCGCGCAGCCCGCCGCGCCGAAGAAAAGGCTGTACGCCGCGCAGCGGCTCATCGCCCCGCCTACGCCGCTGCCCCGGCCCAGGCCTATCTCCTCAGCCACCAGCCGCGTCGCCGCAAAGCGTATCCCGCTTATCGCAAAGGTCGTGGCCAGCAGCTCCACGCTCATCACGAGCTGATAGAGCCCTATCCCCGCCGCGCCTATGCGCCCGGCCAGCCAGGCCTGGAACACCATGCCGATGCAGCGCATCAGTATCGACGCGCCCGCGAGCAGCGCCGTATTCACAATAAGCCGCTTTTTCATAAAAGGACTGCCCCCCGCTTGTACTCGTAAGAGTATATGCGGAAGGCAGTCCCACAAAGACCCCGCTAATTGAGCGTGCCCGCCGACTGGCGGATGAGCGCCTCGGCGCGCTTCCGTATCGAGGCGTTTTCCGGTCTGCGGAGGCCGGGATCGGATTTGAGCAGGGCCTCGGCGGCATCCCGGGCGCGGCTGAGCACGTCCATGTCCGCGCCGAGGTCGGCTATGTGCAGCTCCGGCAAGCCATGCTGCCGCGAGCCGAAGAAGTCGCCGGGGCCGCGCATTCTGAGGTCCTCCTCGGCTATTTTGAAGCCGTCGGAGATGTGCACCATCGCCGAGAGCCGGGCGCGGGCTTCCTCGCCCTTCGCGTCCGAGACCAGGATGCACCAGCTCTTGTGCTGTCCGCGGCCCACGCGCCCGCGCAGCTGGTGGAGCTGCGAGAGCCCGAAGCGGTCGGCGTTTTCTATGACCATCAGCGCCGCGTTCGGCACGTCCACGCCGACCTCGATGACCGTTGTGGACACCAGCACGTCCGTCTCGCCCCGCGCGAAGGCGCTCATTATCTCGTCCTTCTCCTTGGCTTTCATCTTGCCGTGGATGCAGGCGATCTTGAGGTCGGGCAGGGCGGCGCGGAGGGCCTGGGCGTGCTCCTCGGCGGACTTTATGCCGTCGGCGCCCTCCTCGTTTTCCTCGATGCGCGGGCAGACGACGAAGATCTGCCGTCCCTCGTGCGCGAGCTTCTCGATGAAGCCGTTGAGCCTTGCGCGGTAGCTCTCGTCCACGGCGAAGGTGCCGACCTTCTGCCGCCCGGGGGGCAGCTCATCGATGACGGACACGTCGAGGTCGCCGTAGATGATGAGCGCAAGCGTGCGCGGGATGGGCGTAGCGGACATGACCATGAGATGCGGCCGCGTGCCCTTGCCGACCAGCGCGGCGCGCTGCTCCACGCCGAAGCGGTGCTGCTCGTCCGTCACGACGAGGGCGAGATTCTTGAACTCCACGTCCTCCGAGAGCAGCGCGTGCGTGCCGACACAGAGCTCCGCCTCGCCCGAGGCGAGCTGCGCGAGCACCTCACGGCGCTCCTTTGCGCGCATGGAGCCGGTGAGCTTTGCTACCCTGATGCCGAAGGGCTCGAGAAAGCCCGAGAGCGTGGCGAAGTGCTGCTCGGCGAGTATCTCCGTCGGCGCCATGAAGGCCGACTGCGCGCCGGAGCGCGCCGCGTACCAGACGCAGGCGGCGGCGACGAGGGTCTTGCCGCTGCCGACGTCGCCCTGCACGAGCCGGTTCATCGCCTTGCCCGAGCACATGTCCTCCACCGCATCGCCCACGGCCCGCATCTGCGCCGCCGTGGGCGTGAAGGGCAGGGAGGAGGTGAACTCCGCGAGGTCCGCGCGCTCGAGCGGCGTGCCCGCGGCCTTCTCACGCCCGCCCCGGACGAGCCCCAGCGCGCAGACGAGGACGAAAAGCTCCTCAAACACCAGCCGCCGCCGCGCTATGGCGAGGGCCGCGGCGTCCTTGGGGAAGTGGATGTTCTCATAGGCGTAGCGCGCCGTGGCGAGGCCGTTTGCGAGCGCCAGCTCCGCGGGCAGGTAGTCCGGAAGCGAGTCCGCGCAATAGTTGAGTGCGCTGCGCACGCACTGCATCACCAGCTTCTGCGAGAGCCCGGAGGTAAGGCGGTATATGGGCACTATGCGCCCCGTGACGGCCATGGCCGCCCCCTCGCGCTCGAATACCGGGTTCGTCATGCTCCGGTGAGAGCCCATCGCTCCGGCCTTGCCGTAAAATACGTAGGTCTCGCCGGGGACAAGCTGGCTTTTGACGTAGGCCTGGTTGAAGAACGTGATGTCCAGCGCACCGCTCTCGTCCACGGCGCGGAGCTTCACCAGCTCCATGCCCCGGCGCACGCGGGAGAGCCTAGGCTCCTCGGCCACCATCGCGCGCACGCAGGCCGTCTCGCCGTCGGTGAGTTCACGTATCTGCTTGTACTGCGTCCTGTCCTCGTACGCGCGGGGAAAGTACGAGACAAGACCGGCGAGGTCGTGGATGCCCAGCTTTCCCATGCTGCGCGCCCTCGCCTCGCCTATGCCCTTTATGTATCTGATGTCCGTGTCAAGCTGCATTAGCGCACCTCGCCGATGAATCTCCACAGCCTGTCCCGATCCGCCTCGTCCGCGTAGGCGATGCCCACGCGCTTTGCGGTTTTTATGTAAACCTCGCGCCCCTCATCCTCTATGCGTATGAGCGGGGAGGAGGCGATGTCCGCGCCGTTAAGCGCGCCGGTGATGCCGAGGTATTTTGTGAGTTTCCCGGGGCCCTCGTATCCTGCGCAGGCGCGGATGAGCACGCCCTGGGGGAAGTCCGCCGGGCCGGTGATGACGTTCATGAGCCAGTGTATGCCGTAGCAGAGGTAGACGTACACCGCGCCGCCGCCGCGGTAGAGCATTTCCGTGCGCTTTGTGCGGCCGCGGTGGGCGTGACAGGCCGTGTCCTCCTCGCCGCGGTAGACCTCGGTCTCGGTGATGACGAGGCGGCGCTCCGTGCCGTCGGGGGCCGTGGTGACCAGCGTCTTGCCCAGAAGCTCCGGGGCGACGTCAAGCGCGTCGCGCTCAAAGAACCCGCGAGAGAGCCTCATGAGGGCCTCCTGAGCGTCTCCACGGTGTAGTCGCTGCCGCTGAGCGTGAAGTCCTCGCGCACGCCCTCGGAGACCACGATGCGCTTGTCGGCGGTGATGAGGATGAGCTCGAAGCCCGTGTTGTCCTCGTAGAAGTCGCGCGCGTCGTCCTCGCCCATGACGTAGAGCGCGGTGGAGAGCGCGTCGGCATAGGTGCCGTCGTCGCAGATGACGGTGACGGAGAGCAGGTCGCTGTCGGCGGGGTAGCCGGTGGAGGGGTCAATGATGTGCTGCCAGTAGTTGCCGTCGTCGTCTACGAAGTAGCGGAGGTAGCCGCCGGAGGTGACCACGGCGGTGTCTGCGCCGACGGAGAGCGTGGCGGCGTAGCTGCCGGTGTTGATGGGGTCCTGGAGGCCGACGGTCCAGTCGGAGCCGTCGGGCTTTACGCCGAGGGTCATGACGGTGCCGCCGAAGGAGACGATGCCGCTGTCTACGCCGGCCTGGCTCATGGCGCGCATGGCGTACATGGCGGCGCAGCCGCGGGCGACGGCGGCGAAGGTGAGCTCCATCCCGGCGGGCATGGTGAGCAGGTAGGTGTCGGTCTCGGTCATGGCGGAGACGCTGACAGCGGAGAGGCCGACCTTTGTGAGCAGGCTTTCTATTTCGCTCTCGGAGGGGACCTTGTAGAGGCCGTCGATGAAGCCCCAGGCCTTGACGAGGGGGTAGACGGAGAGGTCGAGGGCGCCGCCCGTGGCCTCGCTGACCTCCTTGGCGACCTGGAGCATCTCGGCGATCTGGCCGGTGATGACGATGCCGCTCCCGGCGGCGGAATTGATGTTGTAGAGTGTGCTGCCCTCGCGCTCGGGGTCTAGGGAGGAGTCGAGGGCGGAGATGACGGAGGCGGCGGAATTGAGCCCGGCCTCTGCGTTTTTGCCGTAGGCCTTGATGGTGACGGCGGAATTCATGGCAAAGAGCTGCTTTTCCGTGGCCTCGACCTCGCCGCAGGCGGAAAGCGGCAGAGCCGCGCAGCAGATGAGCAGCGCCGCGATGATTTTTCTCAAAGTTTTCATAAGCGTGAAACCCCTGTGAGAAATTGCTTTTTTCAAGAGTATAGCACAACGCGCGGAAATAGGCAAACTTAACTATTTACTTTGCCTCGCCGTTTTGCTATAATAATCGGGCGCAAAGCGCATATGCGCCCGTAGCTCAGCTGGATAGAGTGTCAGACTCCGACTCTGAAGGTCGTGGGTTCGAATCCCGTCGGGCGTACCAGAGGCGGGGGGCCGGAGCATTCGCGCTCCGGCCTTTCCTGTATTCTGAACCAGCCGCCTGGAATGAGAGAGGGAGGAAAACGATGCAAAAGGTCGTCTACATCAGCAACAGCCGCGATTTTACGGAACAGACGGATATCAACGAAAACAAATATCTCGTTCGTATCAACAAGCTGCTGGAAGATGGCTGGACCATTGCCCAGATGAACACGCAGACCGTGGACGTTGACCCCAAGCTTGAAAACTACCTCCACAAGGAGACGCTGGTCTCCTTTGTCATCCTCGAGAAAAACCAATAAGGCCCATAAACCGAAGGTCGGAGCAGGGAAAGCCCTGCTCCGACTTTTTTTCTCCCGCGCCCTTGCGGAATATATGAGGGGCGCTATATTGGTGCGGCAAAGGAGGTATGCCGCGTGGGAAAATTACCGGGTATCATGATGTATTTTGACTTCCGCCCGGCGATAGACAAGCTGTCGTTCGAGCAGTTGGGCAGGCTCTTTGCCGCGATGCTCAATTATGGGGAGTTCGGTGAAGTTCCGGAGTTTACAGACCCTGAAATGAGCATGGCCTGGGGCTTTGTGGCGAGGTATGTGGACAACGACCGCAAGCGCTACGAGGCCAAGTGCGAGCGTGCGCGGGCAAGGGCCTTGAAGCGCTGGGAGCGCGATGACGAGGCAGAGGAAGAAGCGGACGAGGACACAGCATGCACCGATGCCAAAACAAAAACAAATACAAAAACAAAACAAAAACATAATCAAAAACAAAAACAAACCCCCGCCGTAGCGGAGGCTGTTGAAAAACCTGTGGAAAGCTATTCCCCGCGCTCGCCGGAGGAGTTTGAGGCGCTGCGGCAGAAGGCGCTCGCGCGGCTCTCGAGGGGGATGGGGGCCTTGTAGCCCATCGCCGGGCGGAGAGCTGAACGGGCATAGAAAAAGACAGGGAAGGGACGCCCTGTCTTTTCCTGCTGTGGAGGGAGAGTTATTTGGAAGTGTAGATTTTGCTTTACTCAGTCAAACTCATATCGAACGACGCCGCCCATATGGCCGACCTCTTCAAAATAAGGCGTCCACACTTCGGCAACCTTGTCGGGATTATTCCACCATTTCTCGTCAAGCTCAATGATGCCCATCACGACCTTGTGCTCGGTGCCGTTTTCATATGCGGTCTTGAGATCGGCGTTGGTGAGGGGACGACCGGTAAGCTCGTCGTACATCGTGATGACGCAGGGCGCGGTGGCCAGGCAGTCGAAGGTGCCCGACTCGTTGAGCACGCTCACGGCCATCGTCTCGTTGTTGAACTGGACGTAGAAGTATTCTCCGGGCACGCCTTCCACGCCGAGATAGTAGTAGCCGCCGTCGCGCGCGCCGCCTGCTATCGGCTCCTGATGGAAGTTCTGCACCTTGCTGGCTCGCGGAGTGAGGGTGACGCTGCGGATGCCGACGTTCATCTCGTTGAGCATTTCAAAGAGAGGCTTTGCCTGACGCTCCTCGATGCTCATGGCCTCAAACTCCTCGATGCACTGGCCGATCTGCACACACAGGGAGAGCGAGCCGGTGGGGATGCCCGCGTCGATCTCGGCCCCGGAGTAGTAGAAGCCGGTCAGTCCGCCGTTGGAATTGAGGTGGTTGAGTATGGCGACCGCAACGCTTTCGGCGCCCTCGGCGTCGTTGGGGTCGGCCATGATGAGGTCGTAGCTGTTGCCCTTTGCGTCTGTCAGGGCGAGGGGAGCGGTGGCGAGGCCGTTGACGTTGCTGAGCGAGGTTTCAAGCCCGGGGACGGCCCTGCCGCACATGTCGGCGTCCAGGACCTTCAGGCCGTATTTCATGGCGCAGAGCAGAGGCACCAGCGTATTTGCGCCGCCGAGCTCAAGTGCCAGGGCGTATTCCGCGTTCTTGCCGGAACGCTCGGCAAGAGCCAGCGTCTCCTGATAGGCCATCAGCGCTATGGAAGCAAGGTCCTCCACGGAGGCGTGCGCCGTCGGGGAACCCATTATCGCAACGCCGAAGCTGGACTCACTGTCCTGCATAGCATTGACGTCGTAGAGGTCGATTTTCACCTCAACATCGGGATTGAGTTCTTTGAAGGCGTCGAGCATACTTTCGCCCAGCTCAAGTGATCCTCCGCCGCCGGCGGCCATGAGCGCTGCGCCCTTCAGTAGCTGCCGTATGCCGTCCTCATACAGCGTGAGGATGGGCTCGTCGGTGGACATGGAATCCGACTGCGGAGCGTATCCGTATGCGGCAACGCACAGGAGAAGGCATATTGCAATGATGAGACACGTCACTCGTCTTGTGAGCTTGAAATTGCGCTTCTGGTTCATCCTCTGGTCCTCCTTAGAAAATATTTATTTTTCGCTGGGGCTCAGTCCTCGTTGGGGTAGGGTTCCAGGAATGCGTGGAAGTGGCGCATGGGAAGATTGTGTCCCCAGACGATGCGCATGTTGGGAATGCTCTCGCGGTCCTCATACAGCGCCTTCACAGCGGCGATGACATAGTCGAGGTGCTCCTGCGTGAGCCTGCTGCGGTCTATGGCGAAGCGCACCACGTTGGCGAGCTCGGCCTGCTGCTCGGGGGTCTTGAGGTCGTATTCCATAGAGTAGTCGCCGAGCTCCGAGACGCGTATGCCGTAGCGGCGGATGAGCTCCAGCGAGAAGCCCTCGCCCGCGAAGGTGTCGTGGCCGCGCTTGCCGTCGAAGAACTCGTCCATATTTATGTAAACCGCATGGCCGCCGGCGGGCAGCACCACGCCCTTGACGCCGGCCTTGTAGAAGCCCTCGGCCAGGTAGTTGCACTGTGCGATGCGCTCGTCCATATAGCCGAAGTTGCAGCTCTCATAGAGGCCCACGGCCAGAGCCATGATGTCGCGGCCGGACATGCCGCCGTAGGAGTCGTTGCCGTAGCAGGAAATCTGCTTGACCTTGAGCAGCACGCCGACGTCGGTCTTTACGCTGCCGTCGGGGTTGAAGTCGGAGAAGTTCTTCCAGAAGAGGCCCCTGTCGCGGAAGGCGAGCATGCCGCCCATGTTGGCGTGGCCGTCCTTCTTGGCGGACATCGTGAAGGCGTCGCAGTAGGAGAACATCTCCGTGGCTATCTCGGCGATGGACTTGTCGGCGTAGCCCTCCTCGCTGGTCTTGATGAAGTAGGCGTTTTCAGCCCAGCGCGCGGCATCGAACACCAGGGGGATGTTGTACTTGTGGGCGACCCTGTTTATCTCCTTCAGGTTGGCCATGGAGACGGCCTGGCCGCAGATGGGGTTGTTGGTTATGCAGGCAAATATCAGCGGCACGTTCTCGGGGCCGACGCCCTGGATAAGCTGCTCTAGCTTGTCGATGTCCATGTTGCCCTTGAAGGGGTTTTTCTCATAGCGGCCGCCCTCGGGGACCTCGTACAGCAGCTCCTTGTTGTAGAGGTTGCGGGGGATGGAGCCCATCTGCTTGATGTTGCCCTCGGTGGTGTCGAAGTGGCCGTTGGAGGGGATGGTGAACACCTTGCCCGGGTGACGCGCGGAGAGGATGTTCTTCACTATCTCCATCAGCACCGACTCGGCCGCGCGGCCCTGCTGGATGATGAAGGTGTTGGGCCGCTCCATCTGTGCTGCGCCGCCGTTGAAGAGCCCGCCCTCGTATTCGCAGAGGTAGAGCTCGTCCATCATCTTTTCGACGTCACGGCAGTCGGTGCGGACCAGGTCAATGGATCTTTTCCAGTTCTTTTCGCCGCCGCGCTCGAAGATGTCCCGGAAGGTGTCCAGGAGGACGTAATAGCCGGTGTTGCGGCCGTAGGCCTCGTCGCCAAGGAAGAGCGCGGCCCACTGATGGTTGGTCATGGCGGTGGTGCCGGAGTCCGACAGCATGTCCACCGTCAGCATTCCGGACGGGAATGCGAACTCGTTGTAGTGTGTGGCTTTCAGGGCCCGCTCGCGCTGCTCCACGGTGACGGTGGGCAGGTCACGGACTGCAAAGGCACAGTGGCGCGGGGTTGGGACGTTAAGCGGATACTCTTTCATAGACATTCTACCTCCATGTTTTGGCGTTGAACACCCTAAGATTTGGAGATACCCCGGTCACCGGCGGACACCGGCTGGCGGACGGTACGCCTTTCGCGGCCTTTCCCAAAAGACCGGGGGACTTTTTGTCCCTTTAATATTATAAGGGAAAAACACCCTGCTGTAATTGTTTGAGGGTACAATGGAGCAAGGAAAAATCTGTACCGAGAGACAAGTGATTTTGTGCAAGGCTGGTTAAAGTGCTTGCAAAGAATGGTAATGTTTTGTATATTATAGTAAAGAACCTGCCAAGTAAGGGACAGAGAGACAGGGGGCGGCTAGTATGACCATGAGCGATGTTATGAAGTTACCATGCATGGTTGGCGCGGAGGTGGTTGCCGGCCGGGGCGGGCTGAACTATCCGGTTGAGTCAGTGAACGTTCTGGAGTACGGCTGGCCTACGGAGGTGCTCAACCGCTTTTTCCGGGACAACACTTTTGACGGCAACGAGCTGCTGATCTCTGCTCTGGCTTCCGTCGCAGACGACGTAGACGCCCAGTGTGAAAATATCCGCCGATATCACGCCGTGGGAGCTGTTGGGCTGGTGCTGTACTATGTAGGCATCATTGTGCCGGAGATAGACCAAAGACTGCTGGACCTCTGCGACGAGTTGGACTTCCCCCTGATCTGCATGCCGCCCGGACAGACGAACCTGAGATACAGCGAGACTATCCGGGAGGTCCTGTTTGAGGTATATAGGGAGCAGCAGAGAGAGCAGTTCTTTGTCAGCACGCTGCTGGACCGCATCTCCGGGCTTCCTGCCCAGCAGCGCAGCATGGAAACGATGCTGAAGATGCTCAGCGAGCATCTTCGCGTTTCGGTAATACTGACAGAGCAGCGCAGGGAACTGAACACAGTGGTATTCTGGCCCCGCTCCCTGGGAACGGTGATTGCCGATCAGCTGCCGGGCTGGCTCAGAGAGCTGGGAAGCGGAACTAAGTGCAAGGTGCCTTTGGGAGACGGCGAAGGGTACCTTCAGAGATGCCCGTATTTGCTGGGAGATTCCGATAATCTGCGGTTGTTTATCCTCAAATATAGGGAACCATTGCCGGAGGACACTCTGTGGCAGGCCAGCGAATGTGTGCGGCTTTTTATACACATCTGGAACAAAAACCATGGGGAGTTTGTCATTTCAGAGCTGGTTCGGGCTATCATTAACGACGAGCCGGTGCACAAGCAGAGACTGGCGCAACTGTTCAAGGTCCGAATCCAGGACCTGAACCAGATGTGGCTGTTCATCCCGCGACAGGAGCAGGCGGGGCATGACGAACAGCTTCTGCGCGAATGCACCGACTATTTCTCCACTTTTTCTGACCCGGTGCTGGTCAGCTATTACGAAGAAACGCTTGTAGTCTTCATTCACGCCCACCAGAACGGTAAATTTGTCGAGGGTGAGCTGCTCTGCTCAAGCGAACAATATGAGAGTATCCGCCAGCGATATGAAATCGTCTGTTGTGACTGCCTGAACGACAGCTCGGATGCCCGTCAGGCATATCTGGTCAGCATGGCCCAATGGCGGACTGCCAGGCGCATCTATCCGAGGGCCGGAGTGCTGCGGACGGAGGACATGATGTTCGCTCAGCTCTGCCAGGAGATCATGGCAAACCGGGATAACCTGGACCAGTATCTGCGCATACTCTCCTGCCTCAGGAACGCCAACGCCGAGCTGATAACCACTCTGACCGTATATCTGCTCGACTCAGGCTCAAGCATGGCGGAAACCGCCCGACTGCTGTATGTACACCTGAATACCGTGAAGTACAGGCTGCGGCAGGTCCAGGAACTGACCGGCTTTTCTCCGACCCAGTTGCCCGGCGCCTATTCTCTGTACATAGCGGCAGCAATCAATCGAATATCCGGGGAAGACCCATGAACTAACAATCTGCTGAAGGCCCGCTTGTCCTGTTCGGATAAGCGGGCCTGTTCTTTTTTTGTCTGAACGGACAATTACAAAACATACAATGCAGTCTAAAATAATGACGTAGGATTTGTGCAAATCGCATGGTACACAAGAATAACTGTTCAATGGGAGGGAAAGGAAAATGGCAAAGAAAACGATTGAAACCTCTGGTCTCGGTGAGCTCCGGGCGGAGGAACGCAAAAGCTGGCTCAGCATAGCCTTTATATGGTCCGGAGGTGTCTGCTGTGTCCCGGCGCTTATGGTGGGCGCAGGCATAACCATGGGTCTGACCTTCGGCCAGGCCGCTCTGGCCATGTGCATCGGCTACGGCATATGTGTGCTGCTGATGATATTGATGAGCATTCTCTCCGCTGATAAAGGCATTCCCACTGTGGTGGCGGCGTCCGGCGCCTTTGGAAAGATAGGCTCAGGCTATGTGGTATCCTTTATCATCGCATTCTGCTATATCTGCTGGTTCGGTTTTCAGGCCGTCATCTGCGGCGAGGCTTTTGCGGCCATCCTCAACCTTCTTGGTATTCCCATATCCGGCGTGGTCTCGACTATCCTGTGGGGCCTGGTCATGTGCATTACGGCCGTGGTAGGCATCAACTGGATTAAAATACTGAACCTGATATCCGTGCCTGCGCTGATAATCATCCTGGTATACGCCATGATCGTGGTGTTCCAAGACTCGGAGTCTGTGGCGGCAATCTCAAACTATACCCCAGCTACCAACACCAGCATGGTGGTGGCAATCGGCTCCGCGGTGGGCGGTTTTGCAACAGGCAGCGTGCTTTCCGGCGACGTGACCCGTTACTGCAAAAACCGTCGGGATGTTATCCTCTCCAGCGTCATCGGCGTCATCCCCATGGGCGTCGGCACAATGCTCGTGGGCGGCGTGCTGGCCATACACTCCGGCTCTGTTGGTATGGACACCACCAGCATCGTCAACATGCTCTCCAGCATCGGTTCCCCCGTCCTCGGATTGCTGGTGCTCGTGCTGGCAACTTGGACGACCAACGTTTCCAACGCATATTCCGCCGGCTTTGCGCTGCTGAGCCTTACTCGTGCCAAAGATGAAAAGCGGGCTTTCTTCACCCTGCTGGCAGGCGTTCTGGGTACGGCGCTGGCGGTGCTTGGAATCACCAACTACTTCAATAACTTCCTGAACATACTCGCGGCCTTCATCCCGCCGGTGGCCGGCGTCGTCATAGTGGACTACTTTGTTGTCAACAAGGCGAATCCTGCAACCTGGAAGCCCACGCCGGGCGTGAATATTGCGGGCATACTCTCGTGGATCGCCGGTTCCGTTGTGGCTCTGGCCTTCCCGTCGGTGCTGGTTCCCACGCTCAACGGCATTGTGGTAGCCTGTGTGCTTTACCTCATCCTGTTCCCCCTGATTGGCAAGAAGGCCGCGGCAAAGGGCGCGGACAGCGAGGCAGATGCTGCATAAGAACATACAAAGCGATAACTTATCATGATACAGGAATTTTATTAAGGAGGAACGAACATGAGAAAGCTGTACAAACAGGACATAATCGAGATTCTGTACGGAGCGACGCTGCTGGGCGCAGGCGGCGGCGGCACGCTGGATCTGGGCCTGAAGATGCTCAAAGGGCTTGAGGACTCCGGCGAAGTGATCGAGCTGGATCTGCTGGACCTGGCGGAGATAGGCGACAACGAGTACGCAGCGATGGTGGCCGGCCTCGGCTCCCCCGTGGCCATGCTGGACTCCGACCTGCCCATGTTCGGCCCCGACGCCGTCTACGCGTACCGCGCCTTCCAGACCGCTTTCAAGGCGGAGGGCAAGGAGTGCAAGTACCTCTACTCCGGCGAGATGGGCGGCTTCAACACCTTCATCCCGATGCTGGTGGCCATACTCTCCGACAAGGACCCGGCCAAGCGCATCAAGTTCCTGGACGTTGACAGCAACGGCCGCGCCGTTCCTGAGCTCAACACCACCCTCAACGCCTACTACGGCCATCCCCCCAAGCCCATGGGCCTCGGCAGCCTCAACGGCGACGAGATAATCGTCTACCCCGTAACGGACCACTCCGGCGAGCAGATAGCCAGACAGATGTGCATGCTCTACAAGATGCGCATAGGCTTCGCCACCTGGGGCATGAACAAGGCCGAGATGGAAGAGGCGCTGGACATCGGCTGCGTGACCAAGGCCCAGAACATCGGCAAGGCCATCCTGGCCGCACGTGCGAACGGCACCGACGTCATGGACGAGCTGAAGAAGGCTGTTGAGATCCGCGAGTTCTGCCGCGGCACTATTGAGAAGCTCGACCTCAAGGCCGAGGGCGGCTTCGACTTCGGTACCACCGTCATCCGCGGCGACGACGGGCACCTCTACTACATAGACTTCAAGAACGAGAACCTCATCCTGCGCGACGAGAACGGCAAGACCTGCCTGACCGCGCCCGAGGGCATCGGCACCATCGACCTCGACACCCTCACCCCGCTGACCAATGCGGATACCAAGGTCGGCATGCGTCTCCTGGTCACCATGACCCCCGCGCATCCGCACTGGTGGGACGAGGACCACAAGGCCTACACCTGCTGGCTGCCTGAGCTTGAGCGTGTCGGCATGAAGGGCGATCAGGTTCGCTATTGAGTCGATTTTATCAAACGGATAAGGAGGAAACCCCATGGGCGTTTTGGCTCAGCTGGAACCCAAAGCGGTGTTCAGCTATTTTGAGACCATCTGCGGCATCCCGCACGGTTCAGGAAACACCGGACCGATCGCTGATTATCTGGTAAAGTTCGCCCAGGACCGGGGCCTTGGGTGGTACCGGGATGAGGCAAACAACGTAGTGCTGACCAAGCCTGCCAGCCCCGGCTATGAGGCGGCGGACACGGTTATCCTCCAGGCCCACACGGATATGGTTTGCGAGAAGGCCCCTGGTGTGGATTTCGACTTTACCAAGGACGCCATCCGCCTCGTTGTTGAGGAGGATATCATCAGGGCCGACGGCACAACTCTGGGCGCGGATGACGGTATCTCCGTGGCGATGATCCTTGCGCTGCTGGACGACCCGGACCTTAAGCATCCCAAGATCGAGGCGCTGCTCACCAGTGACGAGGAGATAGGGCTAATAGGCGCCTTTGCGTTCGACTGCTCGCATCTGACGGGGCACAAGCTCATAAACCTCGACTCCGAGTACGAGGGTGTGCTCATGTGCAGCTGCGCCGGCGGCGCAAATGCTTATTCCACCATACCTGTCAAGAGGGAAGAGACTGGGCTTAAGCTTGTGGAGCTTAACATAGGCGGCCTGGCGAGCGGCCACTCCGGCGTGGAGATACACAAGGGACGGGCCAATTCCAACGTCCTCATGGGCCGTGTGCTGGGCGCTCTGGGCGAGAAGCTCCCGTACCGGCTGGTCAAGCTGGAGGGCGGCTCCCGCGAGACGGCCATAGCGTCCGCGGCCACAGCGGTCATAGGCGTGGCAGAGGGCGATGCCGAGTCGGCCGTGAAGGTCGTAGAGGACTGCGCCGCTGTGTTCGCAAAGGAATACGCTACTGCTGAGCCGGGCCTGAGCCTTACCGCGAAGGCGCTGGCAGTCGAGACGGTGAACGCCCTGACCGCAGAGAGCACGGCGCTCGTCACGCGGGTGCTGCTTGCCCTGCCGGACAGCGTGCAGGCCATGAGCGTGGATATGCCGGGACTGGTGCAGACCTCGCTGAATTTCGGTATCTTGCAGCTGCGTGACACGGAGCTTTACTGCGCCAACACTGTGCGCAGCTCCATGACCACGCAGAAGCTGTGGATTCTGGATAAGGTCAGCGCCGTCGTGGCTCTGGCCGGAGGAAAGACGGAAATCTCGGGCAGCTACCCTGGCTGGTCGTACAACCCGAACTCCGTTGTCAAAGACACCATCCTGGCTGCATACAAGGACCTCTTCGGCAAGGAAGCAACGGTCGAAGCCGTGCACGCCGGCATAGAGTGCGGCCTCTTCGCCGACAGCATCCCCAATCTCGACTGCGTGTCCATTGGCCCGGATATGGCGGACGTGCACACCCCCAGAGAGCACCTGAGTATCCCCTCCACAGCCCGGACCTACCAGCTCCTCAAAGAGGTCCTGGCAAGAAGCAAGTAACCTTTATAATACGCACTTTACGGTGTATTCGATGTCGGCCAACGTGAATTGAATGCACTGCTTTCTCCCAAAAACTGCCCTCCGGATGTATGTTCGGAGGGCAGTTTTATTTTTCTCAGCGTTCTTGTGGATGGCCTTACGGGCTGTATGTATATTTTAATATATAGCAATGCAAAATAACTATTGACGAAAGTCAAAATCGGTCGTATAATGACCAAGGTGCTTTAGCATGAAAAAGGACACGACCGGACATTCGTTTGAGGCGTTTTTCAAGCGCGCGACGAGTCCGCTGGTCGTACTGAGCCTGCTGTCTGAGCGGCCGATGTACGGCTATGAAATCACACAGGAAATGAACCGCAGGAGCGGAGGCAGGTATGCGCTGTCCATACTCTATCCGGTGCTGTACCGGCTGCTGGAGCAGGGGTATATCCGCGAAGACAGAACGGAAGTGGTAGACGGGAGAGCGCGCACTTATTATGCCATCACGCCGGAAGGCGCCGCATATTTCAGCGAGACGTCGAGGGAATACGAGGAGTTGTCGACCGTCTTTTTAAAGCTGCTGAAGGGGGGCGCCGAGGGTGAATAGCGTGGAAAAATACTGCCGCCAGGTTTCCCGGCGGCTGCCCGCGCGCCGCGATACCCGGAGGCGGCTGCTGGATGGCCTTGCCGCAGAGATAGACGAAACGCTGGGCGGGGACTGCTCCATGTCGGAGATAATTGCAGCCTTTGGCCCGCCCGAGCAGGCCGCTGAGGAGCTGCGGCAATATATCGGCCCCGGAGAGGAGACCAGCATCAGACGTTTCGGGCAGCGCAGCTATCTGGCCTTAGTTTTATTGTGCGTTGCACTGGTGTTGATAGTTCTAGCGCTGGTGTGGTACTTTGCAAACAGCCGAGTTGAGATTTCCAATAAGGATATCTATAAAAACTATTATGGAGGCGTTATTGATGAAACGGTTCTTGTGTCTGGCACTGGCGGCAGTGCTTATGCTCTCGATGGGGGTCTGCGCGTTTGCTGACGGTCCGTCGCCTGTTGCTACTGAGGTCAAGTATCTCGACAATGGCTACTACATAGTTACAGAGATTTATTCGGTGCAGACCCGTGCTCAGCAGCTCACGAGCGGCACGGCAGTCCAGAGCCTTTACAGCGCTGGCGGCGATCTGGTGCTTACCTTTGAGGTACACGGTACTTTCAAATATAATGGTTCCACCTGCATAGCCACGCTGGCTTCGTATGACTACGATATCTATGCCTCCGGCTGGTATTTTGTCAGCGCCAGTGCATGGTGCGAGGGAAATACAGCTCTGGCTAACGGTGAATTCAAGCACCCGCTGCTAGGAACCATAGACACCACCGTCACCCTCTCCTGCAGCCCGACGGGCGTGCTCTCATAATCGATATTTCTCCCTCCAAATAAAGCCGCCGCGTGACCTCAGTGTCCCGCGGCGGCGTTCTTTTTTTAGTATCCTCTCCGGCCTCCCGGCTGGCCGTAGGTCTCAAAGCGCGCGGCGGCGGCCTTGAGCTCCTCCGCGCCGAGCACGCGCGGACTGCCTATGGCGAGGGCCTTGTATTGCAGCTCTGCCACGTATTCGGCGTTCAGCGCCAGGGCAAAGGCCCCCGGCAGGTCCGCGCCGCAGAGCACGATGCCGTGATTTTCAAGCAGCACCGCCCGGCCCTCGCCGCAGACGCGCACGGCCTCCTCCGCCAGCTCCGGCGTTCCGAAGGTGCGGTAGGGCGCGCAGGGCACGCGCTCCACGCCCGAGGCCAGCATGGCGTAGTGCACCGGCTCTATCTCCCGGCCCAGCACGGCGAACACCGTGCAGTACACCGAGTGCGTGTGCACCACCGCGCCCACGTCCGGCTTGGCGCGGTAAAAGCCCGCGTGCAGGCCCCACTCGCTCGAGGGCTTGCGCTCGCCCTCGGCTATCTTTCCGTCCAGCTCCATGACGACCACGTCCTCCGGCCGCGTCTCGAAATAGTCAATGCCCGAGGGGCTGACGGCCATGAGGCCGCTCCGGGCGTCATATACGCTGAGATTGCCGCTGGTGCCGGGGCAGAGGCCCGCAGAGGACATCTTGCGCCCGTATTCCGCGATGAGCTCGCGCTCAGAGAGCATAAGCATTCGGTTTACCTCCTACATGTGGAATCTCCGGCGCGCCTCCTCGCGGAGCGAGGGCACGCGGCGGACTATGATTAGCGGTATCGAAAGCCCCACGCAGGAGGCCAGCACCACCATGGACCAGCCGGGCAGCCAGACGCCCTTGAGATACCGGTCGCAGAGGAACTCGGTGAGCACCGCGAAGAGCCCTAGCGCGAGCAGCACCAGCACCGCCGAGACCAGCAGCGAGCAGCGCCGCGTGCGGATTATCCAGTACAGCACCGGAATGACCAGCACCCCCGCCGCCACGATGGGCAGGGCGAGGCCGACGAACCAGTCCATGCCGTCGAGGGCTATGGCGATGAGTAAAATATAGACCCCCACGGCGAGCACGTCCAGGGTGAGACGCACCCAGATGAACAGCTTGCGTGAGAGCAGCGGCGGCACGAACCAGACCCAGAGCATCGCCATGGCCCCGCCGATGAAGAAGGACCACCACACGTCGCTGTAAAACACCAGGTTGAGCAGCGTGCAGCAGATGGCCACGCTCAGCAGCATAGCCGTGAGCAGCAGCGCCGCCTCGCGCCGGGAGACGGGCGCGACCTCCTCGCGCCGCGTGGGGAAGAAGCTTGGCGCGTCCGCGTCCACGGGGCAGCTCGGATTGAGCACAGGCGTCCGGCAGAGCGGGCACTCACGCGCGGCGGGATTTAGCTCCACGCCGCAGTTTACACAGTATGACATCATTACACCCCCTGACGGTTGCTCTCGACGCGCACGTGCAGGCCCTCGCGCACGAGGAAGCGGAAGAATTCGCGCTCGAGGTCGGTCTCCTTCTGCACGCCGGAGAAGGTTATCTCCATCGTGTCGCCGTAGCTGATGGACGAGACGTGCGGCCGCGCCACCGTGGCCTGACCCTGCACGACCTCCATGTGGTCGATGTAGGGCCGCATGCACTCCGGCACGGGGAAGGGGCCGGGATTGGTGAAGATGGCGCTGTACGGCCGCACGCCCGCGAGGGCGTAGCTGAGCAGCATGATGGGGTTTTTGATGACGCGCGGTATGAGGATGAGGAAGCGGTTGTAGAGCAGCCGCACGCCCTTTGTCAGTCCCGCGCGGAGCTTTACGGGCTCGGCGGTGAGGCGCATGTAGTTGTGCACCAGCGCGACGAGCTGCGGGAACTCGTAGTCGCCCAGCGTGGGGTCGACGCTCGGCTGCACGGTGAGGATGAAGTTCCGGAGCGTCTCGGTGGGGAAGAAGGCGCGCAGGTTGACGGGCACGGCGAGGGCCACGGGCTTTTCGCGTATGGGCCGCTCGCTGCGCTGCTTTTCGATGAGCAGCTTGAGGAGTATCGCAGCGAGGTACTCGGTGATGGAGGCGCCGTAGCTCTTCGCCTTTTCGCGCAGGGCGGAGACGGAGAGAAAGCCCATCGTGACGTGAAAGGTGTAGAAGGGCTCGGGCGTGCCGCGGTTCTGGTAGGCGCGGGGGATGCGCGGCAGGGCGCGCGAGGCGGGCCCTGCGTAGCGGAGGTAGGCGTCCTCGCTCTCGGCCGCGCGGGGCGGCTCGTCGAGGTCCGCTAGGCCCTCGCCGGGCGGTATGTCCGCGCCGCACTGCCTGAGGTACTCGGCCAGCAGGTTGCGGAAGAAGGTGAGCGCCCCCGCGCCGTCCGCGAGGGCGTGGAACACCTCCAGCGAGATGCGGCGGCGGTAGTAGTAAAAGCGGATGAGCCAGCCGTTGTCCTCGTTGAAGCGCACGGGGCGGCAGGGGTCGGCCACGTCCTCGCGCACGAAGGGGCCGGGGGCGGTGTTCGGCTCAAAGTAGTACCAGAAGAAGCCCCGGCAGATCTTCACGGCGAAGCCGGGAAAGCGCGGCAGCGTGCGGTCGACCGCGGCCTGAAGCAGCGCGGGGTCGACCTCCTCCGTCATGACGGCGGAGAAGCGGTATATGGCGGAAAACTCCTCGCGCTGGATGGAGGAGTACATAAAGCTGGCGTTATCCATGCGGTACCAGGGCGTGCGGGCTTTGTTCATGGCGGCCTCCAGGGGGGAATATAAAGAGATTTTAACATCGCGGGCAGGCACAGGCAAGCGAAAGAAAAATTAACTGAAAATTTGCGGGAACTTTTTCGGCGGACATAAGTCTAATGCGCACGGTGGGCAGACCACCGAAATACATCCAAGGAGAAAATGATAAAATGAAAAAGATCATTGCCGCAGTACTCTGCCTGACCATGTGCCTGGCCCTTCTGAGCGCCTGCGGGACCGAAACCGAACCCGATCCGACCGACACCACCGAGCCTGTCACCAGCACCGAGCCGAGCGCCGAGCCGAGCGAAGAGCCGGAAGAGAGCGCCGAGCCGAGCGAGGAGCCCGAGGAGAGCACCGCCCCCGAGACCGAGACCCCTGAGACCGAGGCCCCTGCGACTGAGGCCCCTGAGACCGAGGCTCCTGTGACCAACGCTCTGGGCGACGCGATAACCGCCGCGCGCACGGACGAGGATAACGAGGCCTATCCGGTGTTCTGCGACAAGGACGCCATTGAGGATATGTACTACCAGGTCGTGGGCTTCACCTCCTCCGACGTTGACGAGATCGCGATGAGCGTGTCGCTCATCAACGTCAAGGCCTACGGCATCGTGGTCGTGAAGCCGGCCGAGGGCTGCGCGGATACGGTCAAGGCCGGGCTCCAGGGCTTCATCGACACCCAGTGCGCCAACTTCGAGACCTACCTGGCCGACCAGTACGAGATCGCGAAGAACGCCAAGCTCGAGACCCTTGAGGACGGCACCATCGTGATGGTGATGTGCGAGAACGCGGACAGCGTGTACGAGAGCATCGTCGCCTCTCTCGGCGCGTAAGCAAAAAAATGAGCAGGACCCCCGCGGGGGCCCTGCTTTTTTTATATTCAGTGGTGCGCGCCGGGCGCATGAAGTTTTGTGTCCCTGTCAGTTCCAATAGCCCTCGTGGACTGCGGCGGCCTCCTCCTCGAGCTCAGGGAATGGGCCGATGACCTCGATCTTGCGCTGGCCTCTTGCGAACACCTCGCGGCAGGGAAGGTCGAAGGTGGGGTTCTGCTCGTTGCTGCCCGTGAGCTGGAGCAGCCGCCGCTCCGTCATGCCGTACACCACCCGGCCGATGTTGGCCCAGTAGATGGCCCCGGCGCACATCGCGCAGGGCTCCGCCGTCGTGTACAGCGTACAGTGCGAGAGAAAGTCTCGCGAATACGCCTGCGAGGCCCTCGCCGCCAGCGTCGTCTCCGCGTGGCCGGTGCAGATGTGCTCGCTTATCTCGATGTTCTGCTGCTCCATCAGGATGTTGCCCTCGGCGTCCACCAGCAGCGCGCCGAAGGGAGTATTCCCCGCCGCGCGCGAGGCCTTCGAGACCTCTATCGCCCGCCTGAGATAGTATTCGTGGCTCTGGTACATGTCTTTTACCTCCTGTTATTGCAATTGACGCGGCTGCGAGTCCGCCACCACGGCGTCCGCCCTGGCGCGCAGCTCGTCAGCCTTTGCGTTGGCCTGCGCCAGCTGCTTGTTCAGCCAGTCCAGCACGCTGTGGATGCGCGCATAGGCGTTCTGCACCTGCTCCGTCGACTGCTGTATCCGGTCGAGGACCATCCAGTCCACAAAGAACCCGTCGAAGAAATAGTCCGCAAAGCGCATGAAGCCATCGATGCTCACCTGCATGCCGTCAGCCGCCGAGCCCACGTCCGCAAGCTCCGTCCTGAAGCGGCGCAGCTGGCTTTGCAGCAGCGATACGTTGTGCTGCGCGCTGTCCAGATGGCTGTGCTTGGCGAGGTCGGAGATCATCCCACCGCCGAACATGTCCCAGGTGGCCCAGCCCTCGGCGTCGCCCAGCTCGTCGAGGATGACGTTCACCGTGTTCAGCGCGTCGCTGCCCGCGGCTATGGCCTCCAGCAGCTCCTTCTTCCGGCTCTCCTCCGCGGCAATCTCCGCCTCGATGCGCAGCAGCTCGCGCCCCGCGGCACTGCCGCCCCTCCTGAGCTCGGCCGCCCGCTCCTCAAGCGCGCGGCGGTACTCCTCCTCCGCATCGGCCAGCTCCGCGTACTCGGCATGGAGACGCTCCAGGTCGTCCTCCGCGTTCGCCAGCTCACGCGCCGCGGCCTCGTACTTGAGCGCCGCCGCCGCGGCCTCACGCCGCTCCTTGCTGAGCTTCTCCTCGCCCTTGCCGAGCAGCGAGTAGAAAAACGCGGTCAGGCCGCCCGCCTCCAGGCGGTCCACGTCTGCCTGCTCGTCGTGACTTATGGCTGCCAGCTCCTCGACCCTGGCTTCAAGCTCGCGCCGCTGCGCCTCCAGCTCGCGCAGCTGGGAGCCTATCTGCACCTTGCGCGCCGCGCGGCGCTGCAGCTCCTTCAGATCCGTTCCGTATACCGACATGTCGTCACCCCTCCGCCGTCTCCGGCCTTATTATTTCCTTCACGTTCCGCTCGAACTTCGAGCGCGGGCCCATCACCTCGCGGCGGCAGCCCTCGCAGCGCAGTTTGAAATCCGCGCCTATCCTCAGCACCTGCCAGCGGCATGAGCCGCAGGGGTGCTGCTTTTTCATCACCAGCGTGTCGCCTACACGTATGTCCATCAGCGGCCCTCCCCCTTGATGCGCTCCCAGTAGGCCCTCGCGGCCTGCTCGGTCTTGTTGTCGCCGTATTCATAGTAGTGCGCGTTCTTCAAATTGTCCGGCAGATACTGCTGCTCGACCCAGTGACCCGGGTAGTCGTGCGGGTACTTGTAGCCCTGCTCGCGCTCGAAGCCCGCGCCGTCGGCGTGGACGTTCTGAAGCTCGCGCGGTATCGGCCCGGCCTTGCCCGCGCGCACGTCGGCCATCGCCCGGTCTATGCCCATGACCACCGAGTTCGACTTCGGCGCCGTAGCCAGCAGCAGCGCAGCCTCCGCCAGCGGCAGCCGCGCCTCCGGCAGGCCCAGCTGCAGAGCCGAATCCACGCAGGCCTTCACTATCGCCGCCGCCTGAGGATACGCCAGCCCTATGTCCTCCGAGGCAGAGCACAGCAGCCTTCGGCAGGCCCCGATGAGGTCGCCCGCCTCCAGCGTCCGCGCCAGATAGTGCAGCGCCGCGTCCGGGTCCGAGCCGCGCAGCGACTTCATAAGAGCCGAGACCGAGTCGAAGTGCTCGTCCCCCTCGCGGTCGTAGCGCATCGCGCTGCTCTGCGTCGCGTCCTTCGCGTCTTGAAGTGTTATGTTAACCATTCCGTCCTTCCTCGGCGCCGCTGAGAACAGCAGCTCCACGGAATTCATCGCCTTGCGCACGTCGCCGCCGCAGCTCTGGGCGATATGCTCCGCCGCACCCGGCTCCACGACGGCCTCTATGCCCTCGCGCTTCGATATTATGTCAACTGCTCGCCTGACCGCGGGCACGACCTCGGCGGGGGGCACGGACTTGAACTCGAACACGGTGCTGCGCGAGAGCAGGGCGTTGTAGACGTAGAAATAGGGGTTCTCGGTGGTGGAGGCGATGAGCGTTATGCGGCCGTCCTCGATGAACTCGAGGAGGCTCTGCTGCTGCTTTTTGTTGAAGTACTGTATCTCGTCGAGGTAGAGCAGCACGCCGCCGGGGGTGAGCATGGTGTCGAGCTCGGCGATGATGGCCTTTATGTCCGCGAGCGAGGCGTTTGTGGCGTTGAGACGGCGCAGGCTGCGGTCGGTTTTGCGGGCTATGATGTTGGCGACGGTGGTTTTGCCCGTCCCGGAGGGCCCGTAGAACACCATATTGGGTATGCTGCCGGAGTCGATGACGCGGCGGAGCAGCCCGCCGGGGCCCAGTATGTGCTTTTGCCCGACAACGTCGTCCAGCTCGAGCGGCCTTATCTCGTCTGCCAAGGGTCTGTGCATGGCTTGACCTCCGTAATACGTTGAAATATATGCGCAATGGTGCTAAAATGCTGTAAAAAATGCGAAAGCGGTGATATTATGCGAACGCCCGAACAGACTGCGGAGATAGTTGCCCGGCTTGAGGAGGCCTACCCACTCGCGGACTGCACGCTCGACTGGGGCAAGGATTATGAGCTGCTCTTCTCCGTGCGCCTTGCGGCGCAGTGCACGGACGAGCGGGTGAATATGATAACCCCCGCGCTCTTCGAGCGGTATCCCACACTCAAGGACTTCGCCGAGGCCGACGTGGCCGAGGTGGAGCAGTACATACGCTCCTGCGGCTTTTTCCACACCAAGGCGCGGGACATCGTAGCCTGCGCGCAGGTGCTGCTCGCAAAGCACGGCGGCCGGGTGCCGGACAGCATGGACGAACTGCTCGCCCTGCCAGGCGTGGGCCGCAAGACGGCGAACCTTATCCTCGGCGACGTGTTCCACGCGCCCGGGGCCGTGGTGGTGGACACGCACTGCATCCGGCTCTCGAACCGCATGGGCTTTGTGGACACCAAGGACCCCCCGAAGATAGAGGCCGCGCTGCGCGCCGTGCTGCCGCCGGAGAAGAGCTCCGACTTCTGCCACCGCATCGTCCTGCACGGCCGGGCGGTGTGCACGGCCCGCGCGCCTAAGTGCGAGGGCTGCTGCGTGGCCCACGTCTGCCGCTACGCGACGGGCGAGTGAGCCTCAGCCCACGACCTCGCCGCAGACGCGGAACTCGCTCTCCGGCGTGAGCGCTATGGGCGCGTAGGCGGGGTTGACCGAGATGAGGCAGGCGCCCTTTTCGTCGACGTGCAGGCGTTTGCAGTAGGCCATGCCGCCGAGGACGAAGATGCCGGTGCGCCCGCTCTCGAGCGTCTCGCGGCGGCGGACCCAGACTATCTGGCCGTCGTGTATCTCGGGCTCCATGCTGTCGCCTGCGATGCGGACGGCGAAATCCGCCTCCTCCGGGGCGGCGGAGGCGTCTATGGGCTCGCAGTCGTCGCCGTCTAGGAACTGGCCGGTGCCGGCGGAGGCGGCGAGGGTATAGAGCGGCAGGACGCGCCCAGACTTTTCCGGGGCCTCCGTTTCCGCGTACAGTCCGCTGGCGAGCAGGACGCGGATGTAGTCCGCGACGAGCCTGCGACCCTCGGAATTGAGCCCCGCGGTGCTCCCGCCCGAGCCGGTGAAGGTTGACATAACGTCAATGACGCCATAGATACCGCAGAGCGCGAGGAACTGCACGGCGTTGGGCAGGGTCATGTCCTTTTCCCACTTGCTGATGCCGGCGGGCTTTATATCTATACCCTCGGCCGCAAGCAGCTCGGAGACCTGGGGCTGAGTGAGCCCTGATTCACGGCGAAGGGCTGTGAGTATCTCGCCAAGAGATTTTTTCAGAGGTATCATCTCCTTTTGGGATATATCATAACAAATTTTTGCGCACAAGGCAACAGCTGTTTTGCGGCGTGACGCCCCGCCGCGCGTGTTTGAAAGTTTCGTCCACCTTTTCAAAGGTGGTGGAGTCCAGAGGCAAAGCCTCTGGCCGCGCTCCGCAGAGCGCGGAACCCCCCTTGTGCTCCCAAAAGCGCAGGAGGGGGTCTAAGGGGGAACCCTCGCCGGGGGTTCCCCCTCTTTCTTTACGCTTCTACGTGTGCGCCGTTACGTTGGGTGCTCGCGGTAAGCCCTGCTGCGAGACACCCCATTTCTTTTGCCCTTGCCAAAAGAAACGGGGTTTGCCCCAAAGAAAAGCGGCCTTTGGTGCGGGTCTTTTTGATAGCGGGCCGCACGTTATGTTGTACTTGCCGTAAACAGTTGCCCTAGCCGTCAAGATGGCGCGTCCGCCCCCGGCGGAGACTACCAGGTGCGTCGACTGCCAGATTACCGACCACC
>URDK01000030.1 GCA_900546485.1 uncultured Eubacteriales bacterium | reverse complement strand
GCGCCCGAACGTGCCCGAGGGCTGGAAGTTCAGCGCCTCCCTCTCCGGCGCGGGAGAGGTGCAGAGCAAATAACCAAAGCAAACAAAAAATGCCCGTCCCCTTGTGGGGGACGGGCGTTTTGCTGTGTTTTTATTTTGCGGAGGTCCACTTCCAGTTCGCGACCTCGGGGAGGTCCACGCCGTACTTGGCAATGAACTGCTTGTGCTCGACGAGCTTATCCTTCATCTGCTGGATGAGGTAGGCGCCGCGGTTGCCGAGCTGGGGCAGATTGTAGACGGCGGTCTGCACGAGATTGAAGCGGTCGAGCCGGTTCAGCACGCGCATGTCGAAGGGCGTTGTGATGGTGCCCTCCTCGATATAGCCGCGCACGTGGATGTTCTTGTTCACGCGCTTGTAGGTCAGCTCGTGGATGAGGCTCGGGTAGCCGTGGAAGGCGAACACGATGGGCTTGTCGGTGGTGAAAAGCGCGTTGTACTCCTGCTGGCTCAGACCGTGGGGGTGCTGCTCCTCGCTCTGCAGGCGCATGAGGTCGACCACGTTGACCACGCGGATCTTGAGCTCGGGGAAGGCGTCGCGCAGTATGGTGACGGCCGCGAGGGTCTCAAGCGTCGGCGTGTCGCCGCAGCAGGCCATGACGATATCGGGCTCCTGACCCTCGTCGGTGGAGGCCCACTGCCAGATGCCTATGCCCTGGGTGCAGTGCTTGACGGCCTGCTCCATGGTGAGCCACTGGGGACGCGGGTGCTTGCTTGCGACGATGACGTTCACGTAGTTGCGGCTGCGGATGCAGTGGTCGAAGCAGCTGAGCAGGCAGTTTGCATCGGGGGGCAGGTAGAGGCGCACGACGTCGGCCTTCTTGTTTGCGACGTGGTCGAGGAAACCGGGGTCCTGATGCGTGAAGCCGTTGTGGTCCTGCTGCCAGACGTTGGAGGCGAGGACGTAGTTGAGGCTCGCGATGTCGGCGCGCCAGGGCAGCTGGTTGCAGACTTTGAGCCACTTGGCGTGCTGGCTGAACATGGAGTCGACTATGCGGATGAAGGCCTCGTAGCTGTTGAAGAAGCCGTGGCGGCCCGTGAGCAGATAGCCCTCGAGCATGCCCTGGCAGACGTGCTCGGAGAGCATGGAGTCCATGACGCGGCCGTCGGGGGCGAGGTGGTCGTCGATGTCGCGCGTCTCGCCGTTCCAGGCGCGGTCGGTTATCTCAAAGACGGGGGAGAGGCGGTTCGAGGCCGTCTCGTCGGGCCCAAACACGCGGAAGTTGCGCTCAGTGGAGTTCAGACGGTAGATGTCGCGGACGAAATAGCCCATTGCGGTCATGTCCTGAGCCTCGACCGCGCCGGGGAAGGGCACCTTGACCTCGTAGTCGCGGAAGTCCGGCATGCGCAGGTCGCGCAGGAGCTGGCCGCCGTTGGCGTGCGGGTTCGCGCCCATGCGGCGCTTGCCCTCCGGAGCGAGCGCGAGGATGTCCGGCATCGGGTGGCCGTCCTTGTCGAAGAGCTCCTCGGGTTTGTAGCTGCGCAGCCAGTCCTCGATCTGGCGGATATGCTCCGGCGTGTCGGGCTGGATGGGCACCTGATGGGCGCGCCAATAGTCTTCGACCTTCGCGCCGTCGACGTAGTCCGGGCCGGTCCAGCCCTTGGGGGCGCGCAGGACGATCATAGGCCAGGTGGGACGGCTCAGGTCGCCGGTCTCGCGGGCGCGGGCCTGGAAGGTGAGTATCTTTTCAACGCACTCGTCCATGGCGTCGGCCATCTTGCGGTGCATCTCGGCGGGGTCGCTGCCCTCGACGAAGTGCGGCTCCCAGCCGCAGCCGCGGAAGAAGCTCTCGAGCTCCTCATGGCTGATGCGGGCCAGAACGGTCGGGTTGGCTATCTTGTAGCCGTTGAGGTGCAGTATGGGCAGCACCGCGCCGTCGGTCTTGGGGTTCACGAACTTGTTGAGCTGCCAGCTGGTGGCGAGAGGACCGGTCTCAGCCTCGCCGTCGCCCACCACGCAGGCCGCGATGAGGCCCGGGTTGTCGGTCACGGCGCCGAAGGCGTGCGCGAGGCTGCAGCCCAGCTCGCCGCCCTCGTTGATGGAGCCCGGGGTCTCGGGCGCGACGTGGCTCGGGATGCCGCCGGGGAAGGAGAACTGCTTGAAGAGGCGCTGCATGCCCTCGCGGTCACGGGTTATGTTGGGATAGACCTCCTGATAGCTGCCGTCCAGCCAGTCCTGGGCCACCATGGCGTTGCCGCCGTGGCCGGGACCGGAGATGTATATCATGTCGAGGTCGAATTCCTTGATTACGCGGTTGAGGTGGGTGTATATGAAGTTCTGACCGGGGACCGTGCCCCAGTGTCCGACTATCTTCTTTTTGATGTCGTCCTCGCTGAGCGGCTTCTCGAGCAGGGGATTGTCCAGCAGATAGAGCTGGCAGGCGGAGAGATAGTTGGCGGCGCGCCAGTATCTGTCCATGGCGGCAAGCTCTTCTTCGGTTGCGGGCTTCCTGAAAATCTCCGACATTGAAATGCCTCCTTTGATTTCATCAGACCTTGTTATTATTCCTCATATGGGTCGCTCGTAGTATAGCACAAGTATGTGAAAAATAAAGCAAACTTTCTGTAAAATTGCGCTAGAGTGCAAAAAGAGCGGACACAAAGAACTCCCGGGCGTTTTTCAACGTCCGGGAGTTGCTGAAATTGCGTATTCAGATGGCCTGGATCCGTCCCTCAAAGCAGGGCGAGTCGGGGACCAGAACGTGGGCGGAATCCATGAGTGCGGCGCGCAGCGCGCCGGGGCCTGCGCCGCCCGAAACATGCTCGGCGCGTTCTGAGCAGGCCTTCCAGAAGACGGAGGCCATGAGCGCGGCATCAAAGGCGTTCGGCTCCACGGCGGCGAAGGCACCGCAGAGGACGGATAGCATGCAGCCCGTGCCTGTGACGAGCGGGGTGAGCGGACTGCCGCCGATTATGGCAGCGGCGCGGTTCGAGTCTGCGACTATGTCCTCCTCGCCGGAGAGCAGCACGACACAGCTGTATGTCGAAGCAAGTTCCGCGGCGACGGCGGCGCGGGTCTGACGGTCTGCGTTCCCGGCGCTGTCCACGCCCTTTTCTCGCCCGGCGAGGCCGAGCAGGGCGCGCGCTTCGGAGAGATTCACGCGCAGGATGCAGGGGCGGAAGGCCTCCAGCAGCCTGCCCGCCTCGGCCAGCCTCCAGGGGCTGGCGCCGACGCCGACGGGGTCAAGCACCACGGGCTTGCCCTGCCGCGAGCCTTCGCGCCCGGCTATGAGGCAGGCGTCGAACTTCGCGCGGGAGGGCGTGCCGGTGTTCAGCACCTCCGCGTCCGCTATGCGGGCTATGTCCGCCATCTCCTCCGGCGCTTCGGCCATCATCGGGCTGGCGCCCAGAGCGAGGGCTATGTTGGCGCAGTCGTTGGCGGTGACTATGTTGGATATGCAGTGCAGCAGCGGCCGGCGGCGGCGTATATCATCAAGGCGGGTGAGCTCGGGCATTTATTTCAGCTCCAGACTTCTCTGCAGTATCTTGAGCGCGCCTCCGGCCCTGAGGGCGAAGACGAGCACGCCGGCGATGATGGAGCCGACGACGGTGGAAATGAGGAAGGGCACGATATAGGCGGTGACGGCCAGAGTGGCGGCGTCGACGTTCATGAAGAGTGTGGCTACGGGGTAGGCGCAGAGACCGCCGAGGACGCCGGTGCCGAGCATTTCGGCTATGAGAGCGGCGAGTATGGCGGCGATCTCATTTTTGTTCCGCAGCGCCTTGTAAGCAAGGCCGCAGCAGAGTGCGCCTATCATGCTGCCGGGGAAGGCCATGAGCGAGCCGAGGCTCAGCAGGTTGCGGATGAGGCTGGCGCAGAAGGCCACGCCCACGCCGTACCAGGGCCCCAGGAACACGGCGCACAGGACGTTCACCATGTGCTGTGTAGGCGAGCAGTTGCTGCCGAGGAAGGGGAACTGGATAAAGGCGCTGCCGACTACGGCGAGCGCTACGAATATGGCGGCTATGGCGAGTTTTTTGGTGCTGTTGCTTCTCATTTTCGACACTCCTTTTCATCAAGACGGCGGAGAAAAACGGCGATATGCGGCGTTTCCCCCGTAGAATACAAGGTCGGTCGAGGCTTGCTGGCCTCCTCTCACGCCGGAACACGGCTTCCCATCGCTGCATATCTGGCCCGGACGCAGGGCGCTCCCCCTCCATCCGCCGCCGGCATGGCCGGCACGCCGAAATTTTTCCCCTCGCGCCTCCTTTTAAAGAGCGTCAAAAAACAAAAGGCTCCCAAACGGGAGCCGACAGGCGAAAATGACTCCCTCCGGCGGCATTACCCGCATCAGGTCATAGGGTCGAAGCGAATACTTCCTCTCAGCCTTGCGGCTCCCCTGTTTTTTGCGCGCCTATTATCTCACCACCGCGCTGCATTGTCAAGTTTTCGCTTGCAAAGCTGTGGCGGCGGGCGTATAATACTTTGCGTCAACAGGGGAGCTCGATGAGGGCTGAGAGGAGGCAAAGGCCTCGACCCAACCTGATTTGGATAATGCCAACGTAGGGAAATATTGCAGCACTTGCCGCAGGCTTGCCTTATTTTGGCGTGCCTGCGTTTTTTGTTTTGGGAGGAATCGCTATGAAGATAGATCCCGCGGAGCTCCGGCTCTACGCCGTGACGGACAGGGCCTGGACGGACGGAACGGAGGGCGTCTGCCGTCAGGTGGAGGCCGCCATCAGGGGCGGCGCGACCTTTGTGCAGGTGCGCGAGAAGCACCTGGAGCACGATGAGTTTCTGGCCGAGGCCAAAAAAGTCGTCGCCATCTGCCGCGCGCACGGCGTGAAATGCGTCATAAACGACGCCGTCGACATCGCCATAGAGAGCGGCGCGGACGGCGTGCATGTCGGCCAGGAGGACCTGGAGGCCGGTCTCGCCCGCGAGCGGCTGGGCCCGGACAGGATAATCGGCGTCTCGGCGCACAACGCTGAGGAGGCCCGGCGCGCCCAGGCCGCGGGCGCCGACTACATAGGCTCCGGCGCTGCCTTCGCCACCAGCACCAAGGAGACCGCCGCGCCAATAGGCCCCGAGGGTCTCAGAAGCGTTGTCAAGGCGGTGGATATCCCCGTCGTAGCCATAGGCGGCATCTCGAGGGAGAACATCTCCGAATTGAACGGCCTGGGCCTCGCGGGCGTCGCCGTAGTCTCCGCGCTCTTTGCCCAGCCGGATGTTGAGGCAGCCGCGCGCGAGCTGCTGCCGCTTTGCGAAAAGCTCGCGGAAAAGTGAATAACACGCTGAAAACCGGGTGAAGACCCGTTTTTCAAGCGGTGCATTGGGGGCACCACCTTGCGCCGCTATACAAAAGCAATGCTTGGAAAGGAAGAGAAGTATGAAAACAGCATTGACTATCGCTGGAAGCGACTCCAGCGGAGGCGCCGGTATCCAGGCGGATATCAAGACCATGACGCTCAACGGTGTATTTGCCATGAGCGCCATAACGGCCCTGACCGCCCAGAACACGACCGGCGTCACAGACATCATGGAGGCCACCCCCGAGTTCCTGGCCGAGGAGATAGACGCCGTGTTCACGGATATCTATCCCGACGCGGTGAAAATAGGCATGGTCTCCTCCGCGGGGCTCATCGAGCTCATCGCCTCGAAGCTCCGTGAATACGGCGCAAAGCACATCGTCGTAGACCCCGTAATGGTGGCGACGAGCGGGGCAAAGCTCCTGCGCGACGACGCCATCGACACTCTAAAACGCGCGCTGCTGCCCCTGGCCGAGGTCGTCACGCCCAACATTCCCGAGGCTGAGATACTCTCCGGCATGAGCATCTCCGGCGCGGAGGAGATGGAGGCTGCGGCGAAGAAGATAAGCGCCGAATACGGCTGCGCCGTCCTCTGCAAGGGCGGTCACCAGACGAACGACGCCAACGACCTGCTCTGCCACCCGGACGGCAGCACCCGCTGGTTCATGGGCAAACGCATCGACAACCAGAACACCCACGGCACGGGCTGCACGCTCTCGAGCGCCATCGCGGCGAACCTCGCCAAGGGCTTTTGCCTCGAGGACTCCGTTGAGCGCGCCAAGACCTACCTCTCCGGCGCCCTCGCCGCGATGCTCGACCTCGGACACGGCTCCGGGCCCATGGACCATGCCTTCGACATAAAGGCCGAGTACAAAATGGAGGCGCGCGCATGAAAAAGACCTCCACATTCCAGAACGGCCTCATCTGGTTCGGTGCGGGCGTGTCCATCGCCGAGATACTGACCGGCACCTACTTCGCCCCGCTCGGCATGACTAAGGGCATCCTCGCCATCGTCGTCGGACACATAATCGGCTGCGCTCTCTTCTTTTTTGCCGGACTCATCGGCGGCCGTACGGGCCTGAGCGCAATGGAGACGGTCAAAATGTCCTTCGGCAAGAGAGGCGGGCTCCTCTTTGCCTTCCTGAACGTCCTCCAGCTCGTGGGCTGGACGGCCATCATGATATACGACGGCGCGCTTGCCACCAACGGCATCTTCGACACAGGCGCCTGGGTCTGGTGCCTCGTCATCGGCGTGCTCATCGTCGTGTGGATACTCATAGGCATCACGAACCTCGGCTGGGTGAACAAGATCGCCATGGCTGCGCTGTTCATCCTTACGCTGGTGCTCTGCAAGGTCATCTTCTTTGACGGTACGCCCGGAGCGGACACCTCCGCCTTCGGCGAGGCCATGAGCTTCGGCGCGGCTGTGGAGCTCGCGGTGGCAATGCCGCTCTCCTGGCTGCCGCTCGTGAGCGACTACACCCGCGAGGCCCAAAAGCCCTTCGCGGCGACCCTGGCCAGCACTCTCACCTACGGCCTCGTGTCCTGCTGGATGTACATAATCGGCATGGGCGCGGCCATCTACACCGGCGAGGGCGACATAGCTCTCATCATGGTCAAGGCCGGCCTCGGCATAGCGGCGCTCGTCATCCTCATCCTCTCGACGGTTACCACCACCTTCCTCGACGCCTGGAGCGCGGGCATCTCCTCCGAGAGCCTCTCCAAGAAGCTCCCGGGCAAGTGGGTGGCGGTAGTCGTGACGGTCATCGGCACCGTGGCGGCGATACTCTTCCCGATGGACGACATCACGAACTTCCTCTACCTCATCGGCTCCGTGTTCGCTCCCATGATAGCCGTGCAGCTCGCCGACAACTTCATCCTGAAGCGCTCGAGCTTCGAGCTGGCCTTCGACTGGGTGAACCTGGCCGTCTGGCTGGTGGGCTTCGTGCTCTACCGCGTGCTGATGACGGTGGATATCGTCGTCGGCAACACCCTGCCCGACATGCTCATAACGATGGTCCTCTGTGTCATCGTCCGCAAGCTCACCGGCAAGCGCGCCGCCTGACAGCTCACAAATAAAGCAAAAGTCCCCGGACGCAGATCCGGGGACTTTTTTCAGCTTTTTATTCCGCCGGAGACCCGGCTTGCTATGTAGCCCTGCACGTCGTCGAAGGGAATGCCGAGGGCCACGGAAAACTCGCCGTAAAGCAGGCTCTCGGCCCGTTTCATGAAGCGGGCGTCCACCTGGCCGAATTTGCGCTTTTTGCTTTCAGCATCCTGCTTTTTCGCGTAGATGGACATCACGAGCTCTATTAGGTCCGAGCACTCATGCGAGCCGAGTGCCTCCTGATAGTGGGCCGCGAGCTGGGTGAAGTTGCGCTCGTGATAGACCTCGGCATTCATACCGGGTATGGCGTCTATGAGCTTTTCCGCCTCCTCGCGGCTGATGACAGGCCGCATGAACACCTTCGTGTCGACCGGTATGCGTATGGTACCGTCCTGATAGAGGGGGCGGAGCAGATAATACTGCCTCTCCTCCTCGCCCGGCCGGTGCCTGGGAGTTTCCACCGCCTCTACCCGGCAGACGCCGGTGCTTCCGTAGACTATTAAATCACCGATTTGATACATTTTTGCCTCTCTTCCATTCTAAATGACCTGTAAGTAGATATTTCTGTGTACATTTTATCACATTTCGAGCAGCGATGTAAGCTAAAAAATCTTCACCGCGCAAAAAACTTGTTAATTCTTCCTCTTCGTGATATCATCATGGGACAAAGGAGGAGAGGATATGATACTCTGCTTTTCCGGAACGGGGAACAGCCTGTATGCCGCACGGCTCATCTCCGCCGTCACCGGTGACGAGATCGTCTCGCTCAATGACCGTCTCAAACACGGCGGTCCCGCCGCATTCTCGTCGGAGCGTCCTTTCGTGGTTGCCGCGCCGACGCACGGCTGGCGGCTGCCCGCCTCCGTGGAGGCGATGCTCCGCCGCGCAAGGTGGGAGGGCTGCCGGAGAATGTACTTCTTCCTGACCTGCGGCTCCGAGCCCGGCGATGCCGCCAAATACTGCCGCCGTCTCTGTGAGGACATCGGCATGGAATACATGGGCCTGGGCGCGGCCGTCATGCCTGAAAACTATCTCGCCATGTTCCCGACGCCCGACGGCGCCGAGTCCGCTTTGATAATCGAGCGCGCCGTACCGGGCATAGAAGCGGCCGCGCGGGACATAGCCGCCGGACGGCCACTGACCGACCCTTCTGCCGGTCTGCTCGACCGTCTCAAGAGCGGGCCGGTGAACCGGCTTTTCCATGCCTTTTGCATAAAGGACCGTCCCTTCCGCGTGTCCGACGCCTGCACCGGCTGTGGAAAATGTGCGAGGCTCTGTCCTGTGAACGACATCGACCTGAGCGGCGGCCGCCCGGCCTGGCAGGGACGGTGCATACACTGCATGGCGTGCATAAACGCCTGCCCGGTACGCGCCATAGAATACGGCCGCGCCTCCGTGGGACGTCCGCAGTACTATCTGACACGGATGCCCGCGCAATACGCAGAAAGGAAGCAGGATAAAACTTGAAACGATACTCCAGACCCATCGGTCTCCTGCCGACGATACTGCTCGGCTTTGCGTGCAGCGTCGTGGTGACGCTGTTTGCGCTCTGGGCGCACCCTGTGTCCGTGCTTGCCATGCTTGGCAAGATGCTGCATCAGCCCCTGATCCTTGTGCTCAACTGGCTGCCGGTCGCGCTGCTCATCGCGGCCTTCGCCTTCGCGTTTCGGAACGTTTTCTGGAGCTCTGCGGCCGTGGGCGCGGTAGTGGGGGTAATGTCCCTCATAAACCGCGTTAAGCTCACCGTCCGCGGCGAGCCCTTCGTGCCGCGGGACATCACGCTCATCAAGGAGGCGGCGGACGCCGCGGGCAGCTACGATATGACGCTGCCCTGGTTCCAGGCGGGCTGTCTGCTGGTGCTCACGGCGGCCTTTATAGTGCTCGGTGTGCTTCTGCCGCTCAAAAAGGCCGAAAATGCGCCGAAAAAACGTGAAACGCTTGTCCGTATAGTCGGCTTCGTGCTCTGCGCGGCGGTGCTCGTGAGCGCTGTGGGCCTCGTATACAGCTCGACCGAGCTCTACAACTCCTTCGAGACAACGGAGCCCTACAATCTCAGCTCCGTAAACAACGAGCTGGGCTTCGTATATTACTTCTGCTACCACTTCTCTACATATAAAATAGAGAAGCCGGAGGGCTTTGACCGGGACGAGGCTGCCTCATGGGAGACAGGCTATGTTCAGGCGCAGGACGCCGCGGATGTGAACGTCGTGTTCGTAATGAACGAGGCCTTTTCCGACATTCTGAACGAGGACGTATTCGTCTTCCCCGAGGGTGAGAACCCGATGGAGGTCTACAACAGCCTCGCCGAGAGTGAAAACGCCTGGGCCGGGCACATAGTGGTGCCCTACTTCGCGGGCGGAACGGCGGATACCGAGTTCGACGTGGTATCGGGCATGCAGACAAATCTGCTCAATCCCGCCTCGCCCTCGCTCACGGCCTTCCGCACGGTGAACCGCAACCTCGACAGCATCTTCCGCGTCTTCGGCTCGGACGGCTATACCAGCTGCTTCATGCATCCGGGACAGAGCTGGTTTTATAACCGAGAGAACGTCTACGATTGGTTCGGCGCGGACGAGAGCTTTTTTGTAGAGGACTTTGAGGACGCCGAGTACAAGGGGGACTGGGTGACCGACGAGAGCGTGCTGCGCATGCTTGAGAGCCGCTTTGAGGAGAAGAGCGCCGGAGGCGGGCTGGACTTCACCTACGCCGTCACCATTCAGAACCACATGTCCTACACCGAGGACAAGTACGGCGACTATGTCTGTCCCGAGGTGGAGACGACGGCGGAGCTCTCGCCCGAGATACAGACCGCCGTGAACGTCTACGCCGAGGGCATAAGGGATGCGAACGCGCTGCTCGAATCGCTGACAGAGTTCTATTCCGCTCAGAGCGAGCCGGTGCTGCTGGTGTTTTTCGGCGACCATCTGCCGTACCTCGGCGATAACAGGCAGGGCTACGCTGAGCTCGGTCTGCCCGCAGCTGAGATAGTGGGTGGGGAGGACCCCTATGCGGCCTATACCGCACCCGTGCTCATCTGGTGCAACGACGCGGCGGCCGAGGCGCTGGATTTTGAAAACGCCGTGGACGCGCTTGACCTGCCGGAGGACGGCCGCATAAGCGCCTGCTATCTCGGCGCCGCCGTGCTTGAGCTCACGGGCAGGGGCGAGGCCTCGCCCTGGTTTGCCTTCCTCAACGAGATGCGCCGCGAGCTGCCAGTGCTGCACAACGGCTTTTACGAGAGCGCCGACGGCGTGATATCGACGGAGCCCACCGCCGAACAGTCCGAGCTGGTGAGCCGTATGCGCTGCTGGGCCTATTACAAGCTGCGCTACGGCGTGGTAGATTGAGAAAAAAGCTGCACAAGCATGCGACCACAATATATGCGCAAAATGAACAATTGTTTTTATAAAAGCCAATTTCCGTTTGAAAATAGTTCGCTTTTTGGAGTAAAATTAGCTCAAACGGAAAGGAGTGTTCCCATGAAGCGCATAAAGGCAGCCTGCTTGGAGCAGACCGTTTATTTCACCCCAAAGGATAACGGCGAAGACCGAGCGGCTGAAGCAAAAGTCGTGGCAGCCGAAGTAAGCCACTACAAGGCGCTCATGGATCGCCGCAGGATAAAATACTCGATACTCAGCGAGAACACGCTTGAGGACGGCTCGATCGTTCTTAAGTTGAAGCGGCAGTATAATGACTATCCTGTTGGGGAGTACATGAGCTGAAAACAGGGCCGTCCGGGAGGGCGGCCCTTATTTTTTCGGCGCGGGACAGAAAAAATATGTGAATCTGCGGAAAAACGTGGTATAATGGTTTTGCCGGGGAGACCCGGCCGGGCTCCGTAAGGGGCCAGAAGAAGGAGGCGCAGAAATGGGCATAAGGATCATAACCGTCAGCCGCCAGTTCGGCAGCGGCGGCAGGACCATCGCAAAGGAAACTGCCGAGCGGCTGGGCTGGGCATATTACGACAAGGAGCTCGTAAAGAAAATAGCGGAGGAAAGCGGCCTTGCGGAGATCTACATACTCGAGAGCGGCGAATACGCCTGCTCCACCAGCAGCTTTCTGTTCAACTGGGTCATGAACGCGGAAGGCGCGCGCAGCGGCAGCCTGCCGATATCCGACCAGCTCTACATTATACAGCACAACATCATCAAGGACCTCGCGGAGCACGAGCGTTGCGTTATCGTGGGCCGCTGCGCGGACTACATACTGCGGGACAGAAACGACTGCCTGCACACGTTCTTCCACGCGGACAACGCGTTCCGTGCCGACCGTATCGTACGGCTCTACGGCGAGCGCCCGGAAAAGCCTGAGAAGCGTCTCAAGGAGAAGGACGACAAGCGCCGCGCCTACTACCGCCACTATACCGGCCACCAGTGGGGCCTTGCCGAGAACTACGACATCTGCCTCGACTCCGGCCGCCTGGGCATAGACCAGTGCGTGGACATCCTGGTAAACGCCGCAAAAGCATAAACAGCAAAACGCCGGAGCAAAGGAAACTTTGCTCCGGCGTTTTTATATCTCCGGCCGGGCAGGGCTGCGCCCCGCACTCAGCACTGCGGCGAGATCATCATGTCTATGATCTCCTTGTCGGTCTCGGCCATGCCCTGCCTGGCGAGACGGCCGATGTTTCTTATGGTGTTCTCCACGCCTTTGACGACGATGCCGTCGCCGCCGAGGAATTCCTTGCCCTGCATCTGCATCTGCATGCCCAACAGCCCCGCCTCTACCGCAGACGCGATCTTGGCGGCGCAGCTTGGCTTTGCGCCGTCGCAGATCATGCCGGAGGCGATAGCTACGGCGTTCACCACGGTGTGGGCTATTTCATTTGCCTTGCCCCCATACAGGTAAGTGATGCCGGCCGCTGCACCGCAGCCTGCACTGGTGGCTCCACAGTAAGCGGACAGACGCCCAATGCCGCTTTTGAGATGGATTGTGATGAGATTGCTGACCACGAGCGCGCGATAGAGCAGCTCGTCGCTCGCCCCCAGTTCGTTTGCGTACTCGATGACGGGGAGAGAGGCGGTCATGCCCTGGTTCCCGCTGCCCGAATTGATGATGACCGGCAGCTCGCAGCCGCTCATACGTGCGTCCGAACCGGCCGCAGCAATGGCCTTGGCGCGGTTTGCAACGCCGTTCCCGTAGGCCTTGAGCAAAACGCAGCCGACCGCTGCTCCCCACTTGCCGGTCAGGCCCTCCCTCGCGATGTCGGTGTTGTACCGTATCTGACGGTCGAGCGTCTCCTTGACATCGTCTATGTTTACCATGTCCGCAAAGGCGACGATATCCTCCACATTTAAGATATCGCGGGGGGTCATCTCATCCTGCCCCTCCTCGGAGAAGTCCCGGGAGCTGAGCACTTCGCCGTTTTTCTCTATGCGGATCACATTGGTGTGGTTCCCGGCGAGCTGGACAAAGGCGCTGTCCGGCCCGCGCCTGACAAGCACCTGAATATCGAATATGTAGCCGCTTTCCGATCTTCTGACCGACACGGTGTGCGTGTCGAGATATTTCCGCATTTCGGCGACATCGGCTTCCGTGACCCGGGACAGCACTTCAAGCTCGAGCTCCGCGTCGCCCGCGACGATACCGGCCGCGGCTGCGGCTTCTATGCCGCGCATGGAACCAGTGTGAGGCACAACCACGCTCTTTACGTTCTTGATGATGTTGGCACTTACGGTGACTTCCACCTCTTCCGGCAGTGCGCCGAGGGTTTTGCGCGCCAGTGCCGCAGCGTAGGCGAGAGCGATGGGCTCCGTACATCCCATTGCGGGTATCAGCTCTTCTTCCAGTATTGCTACATAGCTTTTGTATGTCTTGCCATCCATATAGTCGCCCCCTCATATCCATAGTTTTATAGAGGTCAGATAAAAACGGCGGAGTAGCCATTTTGCGCGAGTCTCCTCCATCCACGCGCAAAATCTGACATCTATCTATATTTTAACCTCTTTTTCGCTGCTGTTCAATAGCGATACCTGGGCTGAAAGTGCCGGAACGCTGGAAAAAATTAAAGCCCAGACCACGCAGAGAGCGCGATCTGGGCCCAGGCGCCGCCTGGTGCCGGTGACGGGGTTCGAACCCGTACATCCTTGCGGATATGGGATTTTAAGTCCCAGGTGTCTGCCAGTTCCACCACACCGGCGTGGGACTATGTTATCACTTGCGCGGCGGATGTGTCAATAACGGCCAAGTTTTTGTTGACATTTCTGCGCGCAGGTGCTATTATAATCGAGCATTCCAAATGCGCGAGTGGTGGAATTGGCAGACTCGCTAGATTCAGGTTCTAGTGTGCACTACGCACGTGCGGGTTCAAGTCCCGCCTCGCGCACCATAACGGGGCAAGCTGTTGAAGCTTGCCCCGATTTTTATTTTTTGTCCACGTCGGGAAAAATCGGATGCGAATTTTCATGTGACTGTTTGAGAGGCGTGGACATGCGAAGCAGAGAAGCTTTATTTACTATGTAAATAATTTTGCGTCCGTAGAGTCATTTGCTTGCAAAATCATGTGTGCTTTGGTAAAATCGAAGGGGTATTTTGCAATAATATCAATGCTGCGGGCCGGGATAGTCCTGCGTCCGCGTGAAAAGGAGAGCTGCATATGTCTGACGGTATCCACAGAAAATTCCTTGAAACCCTCGGCTGGGAGGGACAGGAGCTTGAGGAGTTCCTGCCGGATTGGATAAATGCCGCGAGATTTATGCAGCTGACAGATGGAGATGTGCGGCGTGCAGTTGAAGAGTGGATCCCGGCATACTGGAACATCTCGCTGGCCGGTGTACGGAAGAGTGTCGCGGCATGCATACGCGAGGCGGCTGATGTTGCGAAGATGGGCCGTTATCTTCAGGAAGGGAAAAAGGTGCTTTACAGCACCATGCCTTCATCTCCGGTCTGCATAACCGCAAACAAACTCGCGGGCGAGGGTAAACTGCACATCTCCTATCCATATTTTGTCGTTACATCGGTCCTGGGCGCCTTCTTCAACAAGGACACGGATGAGCTCTTCTCCGGCTCGTGCATGGACCCTCACTGCCATCACTGCGGCATGAACTGCATGCGCGCCGATTCTGTGCTGAGCGGGCTGATTCCAAAGCCCACCGTGACATGGAACTGGGGCCTTCAGTGCAACGAAAGCCCCAAGACCGACGAGATGATCTTCAGCCTGGGCAATACAGAATGGGATAACGTCCTTACAACCATGCCGCACGACGCCCCTCTCGGTGACTCGGAGGCGGATGACGATGAGCGCGTGGAGTATCTCAAAGAGGAGATACGCGTCTCGCAGGAGCAGGTCACCCAGCACACGGGAATCGAGGTGCGTGAGGAGCATCTGCGCGCTGCCGTCACCGAATACATGGGCTATCTCAGGCGCATGGAGCGGCTGACAGACCTGGTAATGAACGCCGACCCGCAGCCGCTGACGGGAAATGAGCTCGCTCTCATGGGCATTTGCATGGAATCGGCTTTCAATACGGGGCTGGGTTATCTCAACGATGCCATAGATACGGCGATAACCGAGGTCGAGGAGCTTATACGCCAGGGAAAAGGCGTGCTGCCAAAGGGCGCGCCGAAATTGGCCTGCCACTTCAACCCGCTCAACGTGCCGTGGATAGAAAAGACCTTCAGGGACAATGGGGTGAATCTTACCCTGGGCCGTATGTTCCCGCCGGCCAGTTTCCTGATGCGGCGCATTGATGAGAGCGACATATACACGAGCACAGCCAGGATGCGCCTGTCTGTGCCCAACACGGTAAACATGCTGGATGAGGCGAGAATGGTCACGGAACAGCTCCAGATGTACACGGTCGACGGCGTCCTGTACGGCTTCTTCTCCTTCGACCGCTGGATAGGCGCGCTTGAAAAGGCGATGATCCGCGTGGTGGAGGAAAAGACGAGCATACCTCATTTTTATCTTGAGTCTGATTTCTGGAACAGCGGAAGGTATTCGCCCGAGGACAGGTTCTCCATGATTAGAAGTATCTGCAACTGCCTTAAGATCTCAGGCATTGCGGTAGGAAAGTAAGGTCAGCTTATAATGGCTCGTGAGAAGGTATTATGCGGCAAAGAGGAGATAATACGGGTTGCTGTCAGCATAGTTGACAAGGAGGGCATGGAGGCCGTTTCCGTTCGCAGGATAGCGAAGGAGCTGGGAGTCTCCTCCATGACCATCTATAACTACGTAGAAAACCTCTGTGACGTAAAAAAGCGCGTGCTGATAAGCGGCTTTGACCGCATGTACGGCTGCATATATGAGGCATTGAACGCACTCCCCG
Organism: uncultured Eubacteriales bacterium; assembly: GCA_900546485.1. Classification (GTDB taxonomy): domain Bacteria; phylum Bacillota; class Clostridia; order Oscillospirales; family Oscillospiraceae; genus Scatomorpha. The sequence goes on along the minus strand of URDK01000030.1, from coordinate 9,265 downwards.
CGACACAGAGCCGGCTTGAGCTCTGCCGGGCTATCGCGCTGGAAGTGTTCAGGTTTGCCAGAAACAATCCGGAGATGTTCAAGTACATGTTCACGGAGGGGCGTCAGGCCTTTCACGCGGACGCCGAGGTCAGGCCCTTCTACGCCTTCTTTTCAAAGTTCATGAAAAGAGGCAAGAGCAGCAAGGGGGACTGGCGCTCCGGAGAGAAAAGCTGCAAGCTCTTTGAGACCCTGGTGTTTTACCTGTCCTACCAGAGCTGCACAGGCGTGAGCGTCTGCTCCGAGGAGGAGTTTCTGGGTTATATGGACTTCTATCTTGAGGGCTGCATGAGCGAGTAAAGAATTAATTTGCTCAGGCTATTGACAATAATATGACGATGCTGTATTATAATTTACGGTGTATATTTACGGTTGAGACCTTTGGAGTGAGGAAGGTGAGCTGCTCTTGAACGAGATCCTGTCCGAGCTTGAAAAGCTTGCTGCCCAGCGGGCGGGCGAGCTTGTCGCCAGCAGAAGCAGCGGTGTTCCGCTTGTGGAGTACAGCAGCACCTTCATACCGGAGGAGCTCATCCGTGCAGCGGGCGCGAACACATATCTAATGTGCAGCGGAGGTCAGCAGGAGGCTGCTGCTGCGGTGCTGGACGATATGCTAAGCTGCATAAATCCGCTTGCACGCTCAATAGTGGGCGGATTCAGACTCGGGAACGACGAGGTGTCCGAGCATACCGACCTTGTGGTAACCGCAGTTACCGACTGTCATATCGGCAGGCTGAGCGAGCTGCTGGAGTTCCAGGGGATAAGAACGACCAAGGTGGGCGTGCCTCCGGACTGGAAAAAGGACATCGCCTTTGACTACTATGTCCGCTCCCTGCGCAAAATGATGGTTGAGATAGAAAAGCTCACCGGAAAGCCGGCGGACATGGAGCTGGCAAGAAGGTATTTTTCCGAGACGAACCGCATCAACGCGGCTTTCCGTCGGATAAACGAGCTCAGAAAGCGGCCTGATCCTCCGATATCCTTCAAGGACTACATGCGTTTGCAGCACCTGAGCTTTATCGTCGGGGATACGGCTCTTACGGCCTCGAAGCTTGAGAGCCTCTGCGACCGGCTGGAAAAGACCACGGCTGTCGGCCACGGTGCGCCGCGGCTCATCATCATGGGCCGGGTGATCGCGATAGGCGACTATCAGCTTATCTCGCTCATCGACCGATGCGGTGCGGAGGTCGTGGCTGAGCTGCTCGACGAGGGCGTCAGGGCGAGCGAAAAGGACGTGGAGCTTGAAGGCGACCTGCTTCTCAACTTCGCCCGCAACCGCTATCTGGACAAGACGCCGATAGATATTTTCCAGCCTGCCTGGCATGTGCGCATGCGCCGGCTCAAGGAGCTCATCGACGAGTACAGGGCCGACGGCGTCATATGGTATCAGCTGGCCTATGATGAGATCTACGATATGGAATACACCTGCGTGGCTAATGAGCTCAAGGAGCTGGGAGTGCCTCTGCTGAGACTGGAGACGAATTACTCCTATACCCGCGAGGAGCTCAGCCTTGTAAAGACCCAGATAGAGAGCTTTGTTGGCCGCCTGTGCAGGGACTGAATTTGTTTCGAGTTATTTTTGTAATAGGAGGAACAGATATATGGATTTCAAGACAGCCGCCATCAATTATGGCGACGGCGTTGCGGACGCCATGGAAGAGCGCGGCATAAACGAGGACGACATCCGTGCGGTTCTCGAGTATGCCGAGAGCGAGGGCAAGAAGCTCTACGTCGAGGGCGAGGAGCACTACCTTGCGCGTAAGCGCATCGGCAACTTCTCCGCCTATGTGGAGTACAACCTGAACGGCGACAGCGTGGAAGTGCTCAACGTATACAGCCACGTTGTGCTGCTTTCCGAGGACCAGTAACGAGTGGGGAGGTAAATGATCATGTGGAAGTGCTATAAGTGCAAGGTTGAGATGGAAGAAGTCGACGATGTCAAGATCTTCTACAAGGACCTTTCCCTGCCCGATGCCTGCGGTTACCGCTGCCCCGAGTGCGGCGCCGAGTATCTCGACGGCGAGTTCGTGGCCGACCAGCTCTCCTCCGCGGAGCAGATGCTTGAGGGCAAATAAGATAATTTGATTTGAGGGCATGGATATGAAACTTTTTGTGGGCGTTGACATCGGTTCTACAACTGCGAAATGCGTTATCGTGGACGAAAACGACAAGATGCTCGTATTCAGCCACATACCCACCGAGTATGACCGCAATGTCAGCGGAGAGAAGATCCTCAAAATAGCTCTCGACGAGATAGGAGCCGCCGAGTCCGACGTAGCTTACCTGGTGTCCACCGGATACGGCCGCAAGTCCTTCCTGAGGGCGGATATGAACATCCCGGAGATAATCGCGCACGGTCTCGGTACCTGGCACATGATGCCCGGCACGCGCACGATAATCGACATCGGCGGTCAGGACAGCAAGGTCATCGAGCTCAGCGACATGGGTGTTGTCGAGCGTTTCGAGATGAACGACAAATGTGCCGCCGGCACGGGCCGCTTCTTCGAGGTGCTGACGCACAGGCTGCTCGGCATCCAGATGGAGGAGCTCTCCGACCTCATGAAGAAGTCGAAGAATGCGTGCACCATCTCCAGCATGTGCACCATCTTCGCGGAGTCTGAGATCATCTCCTACCTCTCGCAGAAGGTGCCCATAGAGGACATCGCGGCCGGTACCGGCCGGTCGATCGCCCGCCGAATCCTGGCCATGGGCCGCTCGGCGCAGATACAGTACCTTGAGCCCATAGTCTTCTCCGGCGGCGTGGCCAACAACGAGGCCATTACGGATATCTTTGCCGAGCTGCTCGGCAAGCCCGTGACGGCTGTCAAGCTGCCCCAGTCCACCGCGGCCCTCGGCGCCGCGCTCAGGGCGCACAAGGAGTATGACAAGGCCAACAAGGCCTGAGATATCGCGCAAACTGAATGTTGAAAATGAGGCGGAGTTGACATTCCGCCTCATTTTGATATATTAAACGGTATTATGATGTACGACATTAAAAAAGCCGAGGAGCGTATCCTCGAATACTGTGCCGAGTGCGCGCGCGAGGGCGGGCACTCTCCCGAAGAAATAGCCTGCGCGCTTATGTCGGAGCCCGGCGTGCTGAGAATGCACGGGCCGGAGCACCACTTTCTCACCGCCGCCGCGCTCTGCGCCGCCTGGTGCGGCGAGCGCCGGGACGATGCCCGGCCGAGGCTGGAGCGCCTGCGCGTACGCTGCTCGCAGATACCCGCCGGTGTCTGCGGTTATTACGGCGTCTGCGGCGATACGCTGGCCGCAGGCGCGTTTTTGAGCGAGCTCCTGGGCGCTACCTACCTTTCGGGCACGGAGTGGCAGATCATAAACAACTTCACGGCCCGTGTCCAGTCCGGAGTAGCCGCCTCCTGTACGCGCGGTCCGCGCTGCTGCAAGCGCACGACGCTTGCGGCGATATCCTCCGCCGTTTCCGCGCTGGAGGAGCTGACCGGGGTCGCACTGCCGCGCCCCGAGCGCATCAAATGCTCCTTCCAGGCCATGAACAGCGAGTGCATAGGAAAGGACTGCATCTTCTGTGACGGGATACCGGGATAATGAGCTGGAGGCCGCGTGTGCCGGACTGCTTTCGCTGCTGCCTGAGAGCGGCTGCCGGGCGGAGACGCTTGCCGCTGCCTGCTCCCACTACGCCCTGGGCCCGGAGCGAGTCCAACGCGCGGCGGAGCTGCTGCCGGAACATCACGACCTGCAATACTGCGGAGTGAGGCTGCTGCTGGGAGAATACCTGCGCGAGGCATTGCGGCCCTTTGATACGGACGACGGCAGACGAGTCTGCGAGGTTAGCGTTCCCGCCCCACCGCAGCTGGTGCTGGAGCTCCAGTCGGCTGCACGGCGCGGCGGAGTGCGTTTCCAGACCGGCGCGCTGGCCCAGCAGGTGCTGCTTCGCGGGCTGCTTCTGAGCCGCGAGCCGCTGGACATGACCAGCTGCTCCAAGCGACGCTGCGGCCTGAACAAAATGCGCGAGCGCCTGTTCCGGGATAAGCCCGGCGGCTCTGAGCCGGAACTGCTGCTCGAGTTTGGGGCGCTCTGCGATGAATGCGTAAAGACAGGGGAGGGCCTTCTGCCCGCCGAGAGGCGAGTGTGCGCCGTGCTCCCAAAGCGGGGAGCGCAGGGCGAGCGGGAATGGCTGTCCCTTATCTCAAAGGAATCCGCCCGGGTTGCCTCGGAGGCGGAGGAGAGACTGGGGCTCCGGCGTGAGCGGGGGGACGGGAAGTTCGCTGCGGGGCTCTATTCGCGCCTTCTGCGCGCCCAGGCCGAGCTGCTGAGGCTGTGTGCCAGACCTGGACGCAGGCCGCTTTGCGGCAACAGCCTGGCCCTGGCTCAGACAGTGCAGCTCATGGCCTTCGACGAGCCTGAACGCGTGGTGGATGCGCTGGAGCTGCTGTGCTCGGAGCTTGAATCCGCTCCTGAGACCGGCGAGCCGCGGAAGCGACTCTACTGCTTCTATATACCCTTCCTTCAGCCGGAATTGGACCGGCGCTTTCGGGAGAACGGCGTAGATCTGCTGGGCAGCGCGGCGTTTCTGTACACAACCGGCGCGCCGGGCTTCGGCACGGGCGGCGCGGCAGCGGCCTGGCTCTCGGGCATGAGCATAGCCGGCGGCCTGCGGCGCGAGTGTAGGTCAATAGCGGAGGAGATGCGCCGTATGGGCTGCTGTGCGTACTTCACGGGCGCCTTCGCATTCGACCGCTGGATGGGTGCGCCCGACCCGCTGAGAAGACGCATACTGGCGGAGGAGTACGGCGTGAGAACGCTTTTCCTCGACTCCGATTTCTGGTGCGAGAACGCAATGTTCGGAAGTGTGCTGGAGAGGGTGGATAACCTCTGCGTACAGCTTTGAAAACTGCAAAAAGGGAAGGCCGACGGGCCTTCCCTTTTTTGTTTTACTTTAGCCTGGGGCCTGCTTACTGCATGGCCTTGCGCATCTTGATGATCTGGCAGACAGACTCGATCCTGGTCTTGAGGGCCTCGGGGCTGTAGTCACGGTCATCCCAGAAGTCGGCCTCGATGTAGTAGGAGGGCACGCCGGTGCGCTCCTGCACTATCTTGGCGATGATCTTCTGCTGGGCGCCGAGCCAGCGGTCGAAGTCGAAGAAGCCGAGGATCATGCCGTCCGGGTTGCAGAGCTCGATCTTTTCGATCATGCTGTTCGCCTCGCCGTTGAGGTTCATGCACATGCCGTTGCGAGCCCAGCTCTCGGCTGCGGACATCCAGGGGTCGTCCGGATACTTCGTGGCGGACATCTCCTTCTTGGAGTGCGTAAGCGCGCTCGAGAAGGCGGTGATGACTCCGTTGTCGCGGAAGAACTTGCCGACCCAGGGAATGCAGAAGGGCAGGTTGTAGAAGCCGACGCGCGGGGTGCCCTTGGGCATGACGCCTTCGCCGGCCTTGATGGCGGCACGGACTTCCTTGGTCAGGGTGTCGATGGCGTCCTCCATGTACTTGAAGCCGGTGTTGAACGGGACCGTCAGGACCTGCTGGAGCATGGTCAGGGTCTCGCCGCCCAGGACCGGGGGATCGGCGTTGGTGCAGAGGTTGGTCAGCATGCCGCACTTGAAGCCGAGCCTGCCGACGTCCTTATTGGCCTGGATGAGGTCTTCGTCGGTGATGGTGAAGCCGGTGGCCTCCTCGATGGCCTTGACGCCGAGCTTCATCTGGTCGCTCATGAACTTCAGGCGGGTCTCCATCATGTCCTCTTCCTCGTTGAAGCAGGAGTCATGCGGGACGCGGGAGACGTGGTACTTCCACTTCTTGCCGGTGATGCCCTGGATCATCTCGTCGGTCTTGGGACCCTCGTCGCAGTTGAAGCCCCAGCTCCAGATCAGGTCGGGGGCGGCGATGGTGCCGGTGACATAGGCGCCGAGACGCATCTTGTTCAGCGGGCAGTGGCGGCAGCCGTAGGTGAAGCCGTACTGCTCGGCGACGTTCAGGAAGGGAGCGGCGCCGTGGAAGAAGGAGTTCAGGGTGTTGACCATCAGCAGGTCGGGGAAGCCGATGAAGATGCCCTCGCCGCCGGCGTTCTTCGCGGCGTAGTAGTAGTTGGCGATGGCGGGCAGGATGCCGTAGAGGATCTTGACGCCCTTGGCCTTCATCTCGGGGGTGTGCACGATGTCGTTGAGCTCACGCAGGTAAGCGCCGATCATCTTGCGGACGCCGAGGTATTTGATATCCCAGTTCTGGGGGATATAAGTATCGAGCGCATAGATGAGGGTCTCGTCGTCGATCTTTACCCTCTCAGCGGTCTCAAGCCACTGGGGGAGAAACGCCTCGAGCTCATCGCCCTCGAAAGCGGCGAGCTTGAGCAGTTCGCGGTTCAGGTCTCTTTCCATTATTTAGCCTCCTTTAAACTTTCAACAAAGCTCTCGAGCCTGGTGGTCAGAGGAGCGACGGCCTCGCGGGAGTACTCATAGGAGGACTCGAGCTTCATGAGGGGCACGCCGGTCTCGGCGATCCACTTGGACAGGCAGGTGTGCTCCATGTCGTAGATCTCGTCGAAAGCGAGCTGATACCAGAGCACGCCGTCAATGCGGTATTCCTTGATGAGCTCTTTGAGGTACTCGAATCTGGTCTCCCAGGCGGGCTGGAAGATGCACTGCGGGACGCGGTTGTCGTACATGGCGGAAGCGTAGGCGTCGACCACATCGCCCTCGGTGGAGATGTCGTACTTGAAGGGCCTGATGGCCTCGTCCAGGAACTCGCAAACGATGGAGCCGCCGGCGTTCTCGATGATGGTGGGGACCTGGTAGTCGCCCAGAGCCACGGCGCGGCCCATTATGAGAATGCGGGGAGCGTCCGCGGCGTGCGCGCCGGGGGCGTCCTTGAGCTCCTCGTAGATCTGGGTGAGGGCCTCGATGCTCGTATCGTAGTCCACACGCAGGGTGTAGTGGTTGAGCTTGATGAAGTCGCTGAAGGTGATGGGCGGGTTGTCGCGCTTACGAAGCTCGTCTATCTTGCGGAGCAGCTCGTTTATCTTGTTGGTCTTGGCGTAATTGGCGCGGATGTCGTCGTCGGAAATGGGGTGACCGACGAGCTCTTCCAGCTTGGCGCGGAACTCACGCAGCTCATTGCGGTAGTACTCGCGGGAAATCTCAACCGTGTAATCGGCGGGGACGCCAACTTTGTAAACGGGCAGACCCTTGTACTCCAGTATCTCGGTCATGCGGCCGTAGTGGCTGTCATGCTGCTGAATGGCGACGGTGTCGGCAATGGGCATGACGGCGTCGAGACCAAGCAGGTAGGAGCCGGCCATGGTGGCGGCCAGAGGGTTCATAAAGCGAAGCATGTAGTCGAGGGTGGCCTCGGGGGGCTGGGGATCGCCGCCCTTGCAGATGAGGTAGGACTCTGCACCGGCCGCAGTTATCCACTGCTCAGGCACAAAATCGCCAAAGTACTCGACGACCTTCTTGCCCTCTTTCTTTTTCTGGATGATCTCCAGGGGGCGCGCATTTGACAGCTTGTCAAGCTTTTGCAAAATCTCCTTCACTTCTAAAGAGACCTCCTTAAATATCAGATAGCCGGGATATTTTTTTACGTCAGGCGCCGGTTGCTTGACACATTTGTAACGATATCATCTCTTCGCTTAAGAATCAATAGGTAAAATCATTTTTGTCAGTTTCAATCAATATGCGCATTATATTTTGACTAAAATGGCGATTTTTTGCGCAAATACCCCGTAATCACGATAATTTACATAGTATATATTATTCGAAAATCCGATAAAAACTGCCCTTTGACGCCACATTCTGCACCAAAAAGTGAAGTATTTTGCGCGTGATTGTGTGAGAAACGTGATGGATTGACTAGCTTGACAGGCGTTTCAAAAGATAATATATTAACAATGCCGGTTAATGTATACGACGTAAATTCACGTCCAGCGCCACCTTGACACAATAAAAAAAGGTGGAGATTTGATATGCTAAAGTCCAAAGGAAAGATCCAGGTAGGCATTTATCTCATAGCGGTACTGATGATGGGCGTCGTCGGCATTGCCAGCGCCATCAGCGTTATCGGCGCTAACTTCCCTGAACTCAGTCAGACGGACGTACAGACGCTCATTTCCATCCCGTGTATAGTCATTATCCCGGTTACCCTGATCGTCGGCAAGCTTATGCAGGTCATGAGCAAGAAGCTGCTCGCGGTGATAGGCATCATCCTGTTCCTCGTCGGCGGCATAGTTCCCGCTTTCATGACCTCTTTCCTCGCCCTGCAGGTGCTGCGCGGCGTGTTCGGCGCGGGCGTCGGCATACTGCAGGTCGTCAGCACCGCACTCGTTGCCGAGAACTTCGAGGGCGCTGAGCGCGACAGGGTCCAGGGCAACCTGCAGGCTTTCCAGATGCTCGGCTGCGCCATCATGGTCTTTGTCGGCGGCTGGCTCGCCACGATGGGATGGAACGTGGTGTTCTACGTCCACATCATCGGCGTCATCTCCCTCGTCGTTGTGCTGGTGTGCCTGCCCAACGTGAAGCCCTCTGCTCCTGCGAAGGCCGCCGGCTCCGCCCCGGCTGAAAAGGGCAAGCTCACGGGCAAAATGTGGGTCTGGATGATCATCGCCTTCTTCGTGTTCTGCACTGGCCAGATCTACTCCAACGGCAACGCCTATCTGCTGGTCGAAAAGGGCATTGGCGACTCCGCGGCCTCCGGCCTCGGCATGGCCTTCTTCTGCGCCGGCGGCATCCTGATGGGCCTGTTCTACGGCAAACTGGCCAACGCGCTCAAGGACTACACCATGGGTGTGGGCTTTGTGGTAATGGCGCTGTCTTACGCCATTATGGCGCTGGCCCCGAGCATCGCGGTGTTCTACGTGGGCTGCCTTGTGCTCGGCCTCGGCATGTCCGTCGTGATGCCCGGCGTGTTCCTGAACGTCGGCAACTCCGTCGGCCCCGCGGCGGTCGGTATGGCGCTGTCCATAGCCACCTGCGTGCAGAACTTTGGTCAGTTCTGCAGCCCCTTCCTGGTCAATCCTGTCGCTGAGGCTCTCGGCGGAGCGAGCGGACTTGTGAACGTCGCGTCCTTCTATGTTGCGGCCGGCGTGGGCGCGCTGCTCGGTGTTATAATGATAATCAGAGCGGCGGCAAGCGGCAAAAAGGCCTGAACTGTGGAAAATTGAGCCCGAAAGCTGTATCTTTTGTTGGAAAGGAACTTGGTTATGTACGATTATGATGTAATATGTATTGGCGGCGGCCCCGGCGGATCGGCCTCGG
>URDK01000029.1 GCA_900546485.1 uncultured Eubacteriales bacterium | reverse complement strand
CGCTGTCCCTGGACCCTGCCACCTTTGAAAAGGTGGACGAAACTTTTATTCGCGCGCGGAGCGCGCAGCGAAGGGCGATTTATTCGGCGTCGGCGAGTTTCTTACAGGTATCGTCGGCGGCTATCTCGCGCAGCTCGGCCATGAACGGGAAATTGGCACAGTCGGCCACGCCGTACTCGAGATTCAGCGTCCGCTCCAACTCGATCCAGGTGTCCAGCGGCGCCTCGTTATGCTGTATGACCGCCTCGATGCGGTCCAGTGCCTTGTAAAGCTTCGCCTCGGGCGTCTCCAGGGCCGTGAGTTCGGCAAAAAGAGCGTCCAGCTCCGCCTTCTTGTCGGGCAACCGCGCCGTCAGGCCGCCCACCGCGTCCGTCTCCGTCGCCTCATCCGCGTCCGTCTTCAGGAACGACGGGATGTCCCCCGTCACCGCCTCGCCCCAGTCGTGGACTATGCACATGTGCAGCACCTTCTCCATGTCTATGCCCGGGAACTCATCCCGCAGCAGAAAAGCCATCGCGCAAAGGCGATAGCTGTGCTCAGCCACCGACTCGTGCCTGCCCGTGCTGGTCCAGCCGTGGCGCGTGTTGCACTTCATTTTCTCCAAAACGTGCAGAAAGTCCATGAATTCCCTTGCCGTCAACGCTATCAGCTCCTCTCAGGATGGTATCTTACCACGAGCCCTGAGCTTTTGCAATTGACAGCCGCGCCTTGGCGGTGATAATCTGATATGAAGAAGTTGGACCGCCCCTGCAAGGAGGTAATGCAAATGATACGACTCTATAACGCCCGAATCATCCCCATGCTCAGCCCCGGCGACTGCTCCATAATTGAGGGAGAGCTCTGGACCGAGGGCGAGCGCATAAGCTACGTCGGCCCACCGCGCGCGGACCAGCCCGCCTTTGAGCGCGAGATAGACCTCGGCGGCGACCTCGTCATCCCCGGCTTCAAGGACGCGCACACGCACAACCCCATGGTCTTCCTGCGCTCCTTCGCCGACGGCCTGCCCCTGCACGATTGGCTCTTTCAGCAGGTCTTCCCCCGCGAGGCCAGGCTCTATCCCGAAGCCATCTACGCCCTGACCCGGCTTGCCGTGCTCGAGCTGCTCTCCGGCGGCGTGACCGCGGCCTTTGACATGTACTACCATCGCGACGCCTATGTCCAGGCCGTCATCGACAGCGGCTTCCGCTCCATTCTCTGCGGCGCCGTCGCCGCGGGAGACGCGGACTGGAGCGTCGCCGCGCGCGACTTTGAAAAATACAACTCCATGGGCCCCCTCGTGGGCTACCGCCTCGGCTTCCACGCCGAGTACACCGCAAACGAGGAGCTGCTCCGCTACATCTCCGAGCTCGCCCACTCCTACAAGGCCGAGGTCTGGACACACAACAGCGAGACCAAGTCCGAATACGAGGGCTGCATAGAGCGCCACGGCATGAGCCCCACGCGCTATTTCGAAAGCCTCGGTCTTTTCGACTACGGCGGCGGCGGATTCCACTGCGTCTGGTTCGACGAGGGCGACATGCAGATATTCAAGGACCGCGGCCTCTGGGCCGTCAGCTGTCCTGCCTCCAACGCCAAACTCGCCAGCGGCGTCGCGCCCTTGTGTGAGTTCATGGACAAGGGCATAAACCTCGCCCTCGGTACGGACGGACCCTCCTCGAACAACTCGCTCGACATGTTCCGCGAAATGTACCTCGCCTGCGTGCTGCAAAAGCTCCGGCGCGAGGACGCTGCGGCCTGCCCTGCCGGGGACATACTCTACGCCGCCTGCAGCGCGGGCGCGCGGGCGATGGGCCTTCCCGACTGCGACAGCCTCGCGCCCGGCAAGTATGCCGACCTCGCGGTCATCGACATGTCCAGGCCGAGCATGAGACCCGTCATCGCCCCGGCCGAAAATCTCGTTTACAGCGGCTCTAAAGACTGCGTGCGCCTGACCATGATCGCCGGGCGCATACTCTACGAAAACGGCGAGTTCCACGTCGGAGACAGCGCGGAGCACATCATCGCCGAAGCCGAAAAATATACCAGGGAGCTGATACAATGACAGTTGAAGAACGCATATCCCAGTGGGTGGATTCCCACGAGTCTGAACTTATACGCGATATCGGCCGCCTTGTCGCCATAAAGAGCGTGCGCGGCGAGGCAGAGCCTGACGCGCCCTTCGGCCCCGGGCCGAGAGCCGCCCTGGACGAGGCCCTCGCCCTCTGCTCCGAGTATGGCTTTGCCACGGAACTCTACGGCGGCGCGGTCGGCACTGCCGACCTCAATGCCCTGCCCTCGCGCGTGGACATTCTCGGCCACCTCGACGTCGTTGCCGAGGGCGCGGGCTGGGACACTCCGCCCTACGAGGCCGTCCTCAAGGGCGACGGCTGCCTCTACGGCCGCGGCACCGACGACGACAAGGGCCCCATCGTCATGGCCCTCTTCGCCATGCGCTGCGTGCGCGAGCTGGGGCTGCCGCTCAAGCACGGCTGCCGCCTCATAATGGGCACGGACGAGGAGTCCGGCTCCGATGATCTGCCCTATTACTACTCCAAGCACGAGCCGGCGCCGAACACCTTCACGCCGGACTCGGGCTTCCCCATCTATAACGTGGAAAAGGGCATGTACAGGCCCCACCTCACCCGCACCTGGGCGGAGGAGACCGCCCTGCCCCGTGTTTCGGCGATCGACGGCGGCTTCCGCATCAACGTCATCCCCTCCGATGCGCGCGCGACCGTGCTCGGCATTGACGCCGCTGAGGCGCTCAGGCTCGGTGGAGCCGCGGCCTCCGGCTGCGGGGTCGTGCTCTCCGCCTGCGACGTGAAGGGCGGGGCCGAGCTCTCCGTCCACGGCCGTCAGGCGCACGCCGCCTCGCCCTGGGAGGGCTCCAACGGCATAACGGCGCTGCTCGCCGTGCTTAACAGCCTGCCCCTCGCAGACTGCGAATCAACCCGCGCCGTCCGTGCGCTTGCCGAGTGCTTCCCCCACGGCGACTGGCGCGGTGAAGCGTGCGGCATAGCCCAGAAGGACGAGCTCTCGGGCGAGCTCACCATCTCCTTCGACCTGCTGAGCCTCGGAGAGACGGGCCTTGACGCCCGGCTCGACGGCCGCGTGCCCATCTGCGCGAATGCCGACAATTGCAAAAAGGTTTTTGAGTCCCGGCTCTGCCCCCTCGGCTTTGAGGTCGAGGCCGAGATGCTGCCGGCCCACCACACCCCCGCGGAAGGCGAGTTCGTCTCCACGCTCCTGCGCTGCTATGAGACCTATTCGGGCCGCAAGGGCGAGTGCCTCGCCACCGGAGGCGGCACCTACGTCCACGATATAGCCGGCGGCGTGGCCTTCGGCGCGGGAATGCCGGGCTTCGCCTCCAATCTGCACGGGGCGAATGAGCGCATAAATATCCGCGATTCGCTCGCGGCATGCAAAATATTTGCACTGGCGATAGCAGAGCTGTGCGGAGAATAAGGAGGAAGAAATAATGGTAACAAGGTACGAAGACAGGCAGGTAGAGCGCAAGGAGAACTTCAAGGGCGGCGAGGGCTACCTCATCAACCGCGTCATTCTGCCCGCCGACGGCATGTACGGCAAGGGCCGCATCTTCAACGTCGTAAGGCTTGAGAAGAACTGCGAGATCGGCTGGCACATCCACGAGGGCGACGGCGAGACCTTCCTCATAATCTCCGGCGAGGGCGAGTACAACGACAACGGCACCGTCACCACCGTCCGCGCGGGCGACGTCTGCTTCACCGACGACGGCGAGGGCCACAGCATGAAAAACCTCCGCGACGAGCCGCTGGAGCTCGTGGCGCTGGTGCTCTATCACTGATGGAGGGGCCGGAAAAGGACCTTCTCGAGCAGAATTTTCTCGAGGTCTACGACAAATTCAAGTTCAGCTTCTACCGCAAGGTGTTCTCCCAGGTACACGAACGCGAGGGCTCGCTGACGGCCATGGAGGCCTTCTCGCTGGAAGTCATCAACCAGCTCGGCCGCCCGACCATCGGCAAGTTTGCCGAGTTTCTGAACATCTCGCAGTCGAACGCCACCTACAAGGTCGGCAGTCTTATACGCAAGGGCTATCTGTACAAGGAGAATTCCGGCCCGGACAAACGGGAGTATTATCTGGTGCTCTCGGACAAGTACTACGGCTACATCAGCATGATGCGCGACTATGTCTCGACAGTCATGCGGCGCATGCGCGAGCGCTTTCCAGCCGAGGAGCTCGACCGCGTTGCGGAGATGCTGGGCATAATGAGCCGGGAGCTTATGCCGGAAGCTGAACAGAAGTAAATAAATATCCACGCTTGACAAACGAACGCTCCGGTGTTATGTTGTCAGGGAAGAAACCGATGACTGAGAAGAGTAGCCGGATATCAGGGCTTTCAGAGAGCGGTGCGTTTGCTGTGAGCGCCGCAGTTTCGGATGCCGGTGAATGGACTCAGGAGGGGAGCGAAGCTAACTCCCGGGTGTGCGCCCGTTACAGCGCCGCCGCGTGATGGCGCGGGCAGAGCCGGCGGAGCAAGTCTCCGCAATTTGGGTGGCACCGCAGATATGTTTATCTGTCCCAAGTGATTTTTTAAATCACTTGGGGCTTTTTTTATTTTTATCTTTTATTCTTACAAGGAGGAAAACACCATGTCCGAAGCAAAAATCCCGTACAAGATCTACCTGAGCGAAGAGGAGATGCCCAGGACGTGGTACAACGTCCGCGCCGATATGAAAGTGAAGCCCGCGCCGCTGCGCAACCCCGCCACAGGCGAGGTCATGAAGTTCGAGGACCTGCGCGGCGTCTTCTGCGATGAGCTCATACGTCAGGAGCTCGACGACGAGACGCGCGAGATCCCCATACCTCAGGAGATACGCGACTTCTATAAGATGTACCGCCCCTCCCCCCTCGTGCGTGCCTACTGCCTAGAGGAAAAGCTGGACACTCCGGCTCACATCTACTACAAGTTCGAGGGCAACAACACCTCGGGCTCCCACAAGCTCAACTCCGCCGTGGCCCAGGCGTATTACGCCAAGAACCAGGGCCTCAAGGGCGTCACCACAGAGACCGGCGCCGGTCAGTGGGGTACCGCGCTCTCCATGGCCTGTGCATACCTGGGTCTCGACTGCAAGGTGTACATGGTCAAGTGCTCCTATGAGCAGAAGCCCTTCCGCCGCGAGGTGATGCGCACCTACGGCGCATCCGTCACGCCGAGCCCCTCCACGGAAACTGAAGTCGGCCGGAAAATACTTGCCGAGCACCCCGGCACCACCGGCTCGCTGGGCTGCGCCATCTCCGAGGCGGTCGAGGCCGCGGCAACGCACGAGGGCTACCGCTACGTTCTCGGCAGCGTGCTCAATCAGGTGCTGCTGCACCAGTCCATCATCGGGCTTGAGGCCAAGACCGCGCTGGACAAATACGGCGTCGTGCCCGACATCATCATCGGCTGCGCCGGCGGCGGCTCCAACCTCGGCGGCCTGATCTCCCCCTTCATGGGCGAGATGCTCCGCGGCGAGCGGGATTACCGCTTTATCGCCGTCGAGCCCGCCTCCTGCCCCAGCCTCACCCGCGGCCGCTTTGCCTACGACTTCTGCGACACCGGCAAGGTCTGCCCGCTGGCGAAGATGTACACCCTGGGCAGCGGCTTCATCCCCTCGCCCAGCCACGCCGGCGGTCTGCGCTATCACGGCATGAGCCCCGTACTCTCCCAGCTCTATCACGACGGCTACATGGAGGCTCGCGCGGTCGGTCAGACTCAGGTCTTCGAGGCCGCCACCTACTTTGCCCGCACCGAGGGCATCCTGCCCGCTCCGGAATCCAGCCACGCCATCCGTGCCGCCATCGACGAGGCACTCAAGTGCAGGGAAACCGGCGAGGAAAAAACCATCCTCTTCGGCCTGACCGGCACCGGCTACTTCGACATGACCGCCTATCAGCGCTTCAACGACGGGGCGATGGACGACTACATCCCCACCGACGCCGACCTCGAAGCCGGCTTCGCCGCCCTGCCGGATATAGGCTTCTGAGAGCTGCTTTGCGCTGATCGTCTTCGCCTTGACACAGCCGCCTCCCGGATGTATAATACTTAAAACTTTTTAATTAAAATATTTTAAGTATTTGGGAGGCTCTCATGGATCTGTTTGCAAAATGCGCCGCCTACACCACGGCGCGCGAGTGCAGGGAAAAGGGAATATACCCCTATTTCCATGCGCTCGAGTCAAGACAGGACACCGAGGTCATGATGGAGGGCAAGCGCCGTATCATGCTCGGCTCCAACAACTACCTGGGCCTCACGGCCGCGCCGGAAGTCGTGGCCGCAGCGGAGGCCGCGCTCGCGGAGTACGGCACCGGCTGCTCCGGCTCGCGCTTTCTCAACGGCACGCTCCGGCTGCATCTCGAGCTCGAGCGTGAGCTGGCCGACTTCGTGCACATGGACGGAGCCGTCACCTTCTCGACGGGCTTTCAGTCCAACCTCGGCATCATCAGCGCCCTCGTCGGCCGCGGCGACTACGTCATCTGCGACCGCGAGAACCACGCAAGCATCTACGACGGCTGCCGTCTCTCCTTCGGCAAAATGCTTCGCTATCGCCACGCGGACATGGACGACCTCGAGGCCAAGCTGCGCGCCGTGCCGGAGTCCGCGGGCTGCCTCATCGTCACCGACGGTGTGTTCTCCATGGGCGGCGACATCGCAAAGCTGCCCGAGATCTGCGCGCTTGCGGAAAAATACGGCGCACGGGTCATGGTGGACGACGCCCACGGCCTCGGTGTCATAGGCGAGGGCGGCCGCGGTACGGCCAGCCACTTCGGGCTCGAGAACAAGGTCGACGTCATCATGGGCACTTTCTCGAAATCTCTCGCCAGCCTCGGCGGCTACATGGCGGCGTCCGAGCTCGTCTGCGACTACGTCCGCCACAACTCGCGCCCCTTCATCTTCTCGGCCTCCATCCCGCCCTCCAACTGTGCCGCGGCGCTCGCGGCTCTGCGGCTTTTGAAGGAACATCCGGAGCTGCCGCAGCGTCTGAATGGATTGGCGTCCTATGCAAGGGCCGGGCTGAAGGCCAGAGGCCTGAGGATAATAGAGTCGGAGACGCCGATAATCCCCATCTACACATACGAGATGGAAAACACCCTCGTCAGCGCCAAGCGGCTCTATGACGCGGGCGTGTATGTAAATCCCGTCCTGCCTCCCGCGGCGGCGCCGGGCGAGTGCCTGCTGCGCGTGAGCTGCATGGCCACGCACACCGAGGCGCTGCTGGACGAGGCGATGGACATAATTGCGGAGGTCTTGGGCAAGGATGAAAGAGCGTGAAGTTGCAATAGTCACAGGCGGTTCGGGCGGCATAGGCCGCTGCACGGCCATGTCGCTGGCAAAGGCCGGCTGCAAGGTCTACGAGCTCTCGCGGCACGCTAAGGAGGGCACGCCGGGAGTTGAGCACCTGACGGCGGACATGACGGACGAGCAGAGCGTCCAGGCCGCAGTCGCTGAAGTCGAGCGGCGCGAAGGGCGGATAGACATTCTCGTGTGCAACGCGGGCTTCGGCATCTCGGGCGCGGCGGAGTACACCGCCCCGGAGGACGCACACGCGCAGCTGGAGCTGAACCTCTACGGCGCGGACCGTGCCGCGCGGGCGGTCATCCCCGTCATGCGCGCCCAGGGCGGCGGGCGCATCGTGTGCATGAGCTCCATCGCGGGCATATTGCCCATACCCTTCCAGCTCTGGTACTCGGTCTCGAAGGCCGCGATAAACGCCTACGTGCTGGCGCTGCAAAACGAGGTACGGCCTTTCGGCATCAGTGTCTGCGCCGTCATGCCGGGCGACATCTCCTCCGGCTTCACGGCGAACCGGAAAAAGACGCTGCGCGAGGACGCCTACGGCGGACGCGTGTCGCGGAGCGTAGCGCGCATGGAGCACGACGAAGAGACGGGCATGAGCCCCGAGGCCGCCGGCGAGTTCATCGCCAAAACGGCCCTCAGGAAAAACAGCCGCCCCCTCATCGCCCTGGGCCTCCCCTACAAGGCCGCAGCCGCCGCCGCAAAGCTCCTCCCCCGCCGGCTCTCCAACCGCATAATCGGCATGATGTACGCGAAATAAAATGTGCCCTGCTTCCTGTGAGGCGGGGCGCTTTATTTTAGGCTGGTAAACGGGCGGAGGCTCTGGTATACTCTGCTTGGAGGCTGATGCTATGGCTAAGAACGATTGGTACAAGTCCATGGTCGTTTACCAGATCTGGCCGCGGAGTTTCTGCGACGGGAACGGGGACGGCATAGGCGACCTCTGGGGCGTTTTGTCGAAGCTCGACTACATCAAGAGCCTCGGCGTGGACGCCATCTGGTTTTCGCCCCTCTACCCCACGCCCAACGCCGATTTCGGCTACGACGTGGCGGATTACAAGAACATAAACCCCGAGTACGGCGACCTCGAGGTCTTTAAGGAAGTCCTCGACGGCGCGCACGAGCGCGGGATGCGCGTATTCATGGACCTCGTGGTGAACCACAGCTCCGACGAGCACGAGTGGTTCAAGCAGAGCCGCGACCCGCACAGCCCGTACCGGAACTACTATTTCTGGCGACCGGGCCGCCGCACGCGCTCGGGCGGGATGAAGCCGCCTAACAACTGGGACAGCCTCTTTGAGGGCGGCGCCTGGGAGCTTGACCCCCAGAGCGGGGAGTACTACCTCCACATCTTCGCCAAGAAGCAGCCCGACCTCAACCACGACAACCCCGCCGTGCGCGAGGAGGTCAAGAGCATTATGCGCTTCTGGCTGGACATGGGCGTTGACGGTTTCCGCGAGGACGTCATCACCTTCATCTCCAAGACCCCCGGCCTGCCGGACGCATATCCCAAGCTCCCGGCGGCGACGGGCATGTCCAAGTACATGAACGGCCCGCACATACACGACTATCTGCGCGAATACCGCGAGGCGGTCGAGGACTACGACTGCATGCTCCTCGGCGAGGGCACGCGCATGAAGCCCGAGGAGGCCCTGCCCTATCTCGAGTCCGGCGAGCTGGACCTCATATTTGGCTTTGCGCATATGGAGGCCGACTGCGTGGCCACGGATTTCCTCCAGCGGCCCTTCAGCCTCAAGAAGCTCAAGCGCGCATTCTCCGACTGGCAGGAAAAGCTCGCGGGCAAGGCCTGGAACGCGCTCTACATCGAAAACCACGACCACCCGCGCGTCATAAGCCGCTACGGCAGCGAGCGCTGGCGCACCGAGTCCGGCAAGATGCTCGCCGCCTGCTACATGCTCCAGCAGGGCACGCCCTTCATCTATCAGGGCCAGGAGATAGGCATGACGAATCTGCGCCTGCCGCGCATAGACATGTACGTGGACGTCATGCTCAAGAATAACTGTCGCATCGCCTCGAAAATACTGCCCGCCCAGACCGTGCTCAAGCTGGCTCAGCGCTCCTGCCGCGATTCATCGCGCACACCCATGCAGTGGACGGGCGGGCCCTGGGCCGGCTTCTCCGAGACTCGCCCCTGGTTCTATGTGAACGAGAACTACCGCGACGTCAACGTCGAGGTCGAGGAAAAGGACCCGGATTCCCTGCTCAACTTCTACCGCGAGCTCATCGCCTTCCGCAAGAGCGAGCCCCTGGTCATGGACGGCGAATACAAGGAGCACCTCAGGCAGAGCCCGAACTTCTATGTCTACTCCCGCGAGTCGGACGGCCGGCGGCTGCTCGTCATCTGCTCCTTTGCGGACAAGGAGACGTATTTTACCGCGCCCGAGGGCTTCGACCTTCTCTCCGGCAAACTGGTGCTCAAAAACTATGAGATGAACCTCGTCATAAACAACAGCTTCACCGCCCGCCCCTACGAGCTGCGGGTATACGTATTTGAATAAGCGCAAAAAGCCCCCGGCCGTGTGGCCGGGGGCTTTTGTTATTGGTTTTTGCGGCTTACTTGCCCATGATGTACTCGTCTATGGAGGCCGCGCCCTGCTTGCCGGCGCCCATGGCGAGGATGACGGTGGCAGCGCCGGTGACGGCGTCGCCGCCCGCGAAGACGCCCTTGCGGGAGGTCTCCAGCGTGTCCTCGTTCACCACGAGGCAGCCCTTGCGGTTGCTCTCGAGGCCCGGGGTGGTGCTGCGCAGCAGCGGGTTCGGCGTGGTGCCGATGGCCACGATGACAGCGTCCGCCACGATGACAAACTCGCTGCCCTCGATGGGCGTGACGCCGCGCCTGCCGGAGGCGTCGGGCTCGCCGAGGCGCATCTTCACGCACTTGAGGCCCACAACGTGCTTGTCCGCGTCGCCCAGGATCTCAACGGGGTTGTTCAGGAGCTTGAACTCGATGCCCTCTTCCTCGGCGTGGTGGACTTCCTCGGCCCTGGCGGGCAGCTCGTCGCGGCCGCGGCGGTAGACTATGAACACCTCGTCCGCGCCCATGCGCTTGGCGCAGCGCGCCGCGTCCATCGCCACGTTGCCGCCGCCGATGACGGCGATGCGCTTTGCGTTGTTCTTGATGGGCGTGTCGTAGTCGCTGCGGTAGGCCTTCATCAGATTGATACGGGTCAGATACTCGTTGGCGGAGTAGACGCCGAGCAGGTTCTCACCCGGGATGTTCATGAACTGGGGCAGGCCCGCGCCGGAGCCGATGAACACGGCCTCATAACCCTCCTCGAGCAGCGTGTCGAGCGGCATGGTGCGGCCGATGATGCAGTCGTTGACGAACTTAACGCCGCGCTTTTCGAGGTTCTTGACCTCGCGGTCGACTATGCTCTTGGGCAGACGGAACTCGGGGATGCCGTAGGCCAGGACACCGCCGTTCTTGTGCAGCGCCTCGTAGACCGTAACGTCGTAGCCCTTCTTGACGAGGTCGCCCGCGCAGGAAAGACCGCTCGGGCCGGAGCCGATGACCGCGACCTTGTGGCCGTTGGACTCCACCTTGGCCTCCTCGACGGGTGCGCCGTGCTCGAGGTGGAAGTCGGCGACAAAACGCTCCAGGCGGCCGATCGCAACGGGCTCGCCCTTTATGCCGCGGATGCACTTGCTCTCGCACTGGCGCTCCTGCGGACACACGCGGCCGCAGACGGCGGCGAGGGAGTTCGTGGAGGCGATGACCTCATAGCCGGCCTCAAAGTCGCCGACCTTGACCTTGGAGATGAACTCGGGGATACGGACGTTGACCGGGCAGCCCTTGACGCACTGGGGGTCCTTGCAGGTCAGGCAGCGCATGGCCTCCTGACGCGCGACCTCGGCGCTGTAACCGAGAGCGACCTCGTTGAAGTTCTTCGCGCGGACGACAGGATCCTGCTCCGGCATGGGGTGCTTGGTCATACGCTTGGCGGGGTTCTCATCGGCCTCGGGAGCCGAGGGCTTGTACTCGCCGCGGCGCACGCCGCCGGTGATGCGGCAGATGTGCTCGTTCTGGTCCGCCTCCTCCTGGAGGTAGAAGTTGTTGCGCTCAAGCAGGCTGTCCCAGTCGACAAGGTGGGCGTCGAACTCGGGGCCGTCCACGCAGGCGAACTTGCGCTCTCCGCCGACAGTGAGGCGGCAGCCGCCGCACATGCCGGTGCCGTCTATCATGATGGGGTTCAAACTGGCGTTGGTCTTTAGGCCGTAGGGACGGGTGACCTCGGCGACATACTTCATCATGATGACCGGGCCGCAGGTGAGCACGCTGTCGTACTGCACGCCGGACTCGAGCAGTGCCTTGAGCTTGTTGGTTACAAAACCGGCCTCGCCGTAGGTACCGTCGTCAGTGCATATGTAGAGGTTGTCGCAGGCCGCGCGGAACTCGTCCTCCATGATGACGATGTCCTTGCTGCGGAAGCCGCAGATCATGTCCACACCGATGCCCAGGCGCTTGAGCTCCTTGGCGACGGGGTAGTTGATGGCGCAGCCGGTGCCGCCGCCGACCACGCAGACGCGCTTGGCGTTGGGGTCGATCTCAGCAGGGCGACCGAGGGGGCCAACGATGTCGGCGATGTAGTCGCCGGGCTCCATGAGGGAGAACATCTGAGTGCTCTTGCCCGCAGGCTGGAAGTTAAAGGAAACAGTGCCGACCTCGGGATCATAGTCCGCGATGGTAAGCGGGAAACGCTCGCCATACTCGTCAAGCCTGAAAATGGCGAACTGGCCGGGCTGCGCGCTCTTTGCGATGAGGGGGGCCTCAATACTGACGCGGAAAATGGTCTTTGATGTATTGAGCGGGTACTTTTCTGCTATTTTGAACATTCTCTCCGATTCCGCCTTTCAATGTACGAACTACCCGTCAAAGGGCATCGAAATTATCTACTACTATATCACTTTTTCGTGCTAAAAGTCAATAAACCACATATGCGGCTTTATATCGAAAAAGCTCGCTCCCTGCATAAGGAGCGAGCTTTTTGAGGGTCATCTCTCCTCCCTGAAGTATGCGAGGCCGAGGTTGGCCGGCGGGTCATTTTCCCGTTTTTTCCTGAGCGAGGAGATTATGAGCACGGCAATTGTCACGAGGTAAGGCAGCATCTTGTAGAGCTCCTTGGCTGCGAGGTTCATGCCGGAGGGGATGTACAGGTAGAGGATGTACAGTCCGCCAAAGAGGATGGAGGCGAGGATGCTCAGCGCAGGCCTCCAGACCGTGAAGATGACGAGCGCGATGGCAAGCCAGCCGCGGTCACCGAAGGCGTCGTTGGACCATACGCCGCTGGCGTAGTCCATGACGTAGTAGAGGCCGCCGAGGCCGGCGATCATGCTGCCGATGCAGGTGGCTCCGTACTTGTACCTGGTGACGTTAATGCCCGCGGCGTCGGCAGTAGCCGGGCTCTCGCCCACGGCACGCAGATTGAGGCCGGGACGAGTGCGGTTGAGGTAGTAGGAAGCGCAGATCGCCACCACGATGGCGAGGTAGGCCAGCATACCGTAGGAGAAGAACAGCTGGCCGAACCAGCCGAGATCATCGGCAAAGGGCAGGCTGGTCTTGAAGTACGCGCTTGTCGCAGAGAGGGCTATGTTCGGCACCTCGCTGCCTGTGAGCTTGATGAGCGAACCGCCGAAGAAATTGCCGAAGCCGACGCCGAAGGTGGTCATGGCAAGACCCGTGACGTTCTGGTTGGCTCTGAGCGTGACGGTGAGGAAGCAGTACAGCAGTCCCATGAGCAGACTGCCGACCAGGCAGCAGAGCACGGGGATGCCGATGGCGAGGAAGGCGTTCATCTCCTCCGCGGGCACCGACTGCTCGTAGAGGAAGGAGCCTATGACGCCGGAGATGGCGCCGACATACATGACGCCGGGAAGGCCCAGATTGAGGTTGCCGGACTTCTCGGTCAGAGTTTCACCCGTGCTGCCGTAGAGCAGGGGTATGCCCTGGGCAACGGCCCTGGGTATGAAGGATACAAAGTCAAACACTGGCCTTCTCCTCCTTTCCCTCGCGCTTTCTGAAATGCAGCTGGTAGCTTATGAAGAATTCCGAGCCGATTATGAAGAACAGTATGACACCGGTGAGGATATCGCAGAAGGAGTTATTGAGCCCGAAGGAGGTGGATATTTCGCTTGCTCCCTTCTCGAGGAACACCAGCAGCAGGCTGGTCAGCACCATGAACACGGGGCTGAACTTGGCGAGCCAGGAGACCATGACGGCCGTGAAGCCGCGGCCGCCCGCGATGGTGGTGGTTATCGTGTGGTCGGTACCGGCAACGAGCAGGAGGCCCGCCACACCGCAGATGGCGCCGGAGAGCAGCAGCGTACGCATTATCACGCGGTCGACCTTGATGCCGACGTAGCGCGCCGTCCTCTCGCTCTCGCCCACGACACTTATCTCATAGCCGTGCTTGCTGTACTTGAGGTAGATGTACATGAGCACCGTGATGACGGCCACGATGATGACGTTGAGCAGGTACTTGTTTGTGCCGATCTGGGGCAGCCAGCCGGCCATAGTGCTCTGGTTGATGATGCCGACCTTGCCCGCTCCCTTGGGGACCTCCCAGATGATGACGAAGTAGGCCACCAGCTGGGTGGCGACGTAGTTCATCATTAGGGTGAAGAGCGTCTCGTTGGTATTCCACTTCGCCTTGAAGAAGGCGGGAATGAAAGCCCATATCGCGCCCGCGGCAATACCCGCGACGGCCTCAATGATTATGAGCAGCCAGCTTGGGACGGAGTCACCGATTAGTATCATGCAGGCGGCGACAGCCAGCGCGCCGGCCAGGACCTGTCCCTCGGCGCCGATGTTCCAAAATCGCATCTTGAACGCCGGGGTGACGGCGAGGGAAATGCACAGCAGTATAGCAAGGTTCTGCAGCAGCACCCAGGTCTTGCGCTTCGTGCCCACCGCACCCTTGATCATGGCGGCGTACACCTGTATCGGGTCCTCGCCCGTGAGCAGCATGGTGATGACCGCGCAGGCGATGAGCGCAAGCACGATAGCCGCGGCGCGTATGGCCCAGGCCTTATACCAGGGCAGGGCCGCGCGCTTGGAGATGTGCACGAGGGGCACGCGGTTTTTGTTATTCATCCTCCTTCGCACCTCCCAGCCTTGTCATCATCATGCCGACCTTCCTCTTGGTGGCTCCGCGGCCCTCGACCAGGCCGCTGACCTTGCCGCCGCAGAGGACGAGTATCCTGTCGCAGAGCTCAAGCAGCACGTCGAGGTCCTCGCCGACGTAGATGACGGCGACGCCGCGCTCCTTCTGCTTGTTTATGAGGTCATAAATGGTGTAGGACGAGTTGATGTCCAGTCCCCGGACGGCGTAGGCCGTCAACAGAACGGTGGGGGCAGAGGCTATCTCGCGGCCCACGAGCACCTTCTGCACATTGCCGCCGGAAAGGCGGCGCACAGGGGTCGAGACGCTCGGCGTATTGACCTCGAGCTCCTCGACGACCTTCTCAGCGAGGTCGTGCGGTGCCTTGCGGTTCGTGAACACGCCCTTCGTGCGGCGGAAGGAACGGAGCATCATGTTGTCCGTGAGGTCCATGTTCCCCACGAGACCCATGCCCAGCCTGTCCTCCGGGACGAAGGAGAGGGCCACGCCCATGTCGCTGATATCCGCAGGGTCCTTGCCGATGAGCTCCTCCTGCTCGCCGGTGGCGGGCTCGATGTAGCGTATGGAACCGCCCTCAGCCCTGTGCAGGCCGGCGATGGCCTCCAGCAGCTCCTTCTGGCCGCAGCCGGAGATGCCCGCCACGCCCAGTATCTCGCCGGAGTTCGCCGTGAAGGACACGTCGTCGAGCTTGAGCACGCCGTCCTCGTCGCGCACCGTGAGATTTTCGACCACAAGTCTGGGCTGCGGGTCCTTGGGCTCCGGGCGCTCGATATTGAGCGACACGGGGCGGCCGACCATCATGTTGGTCATCTCCGCGGCGTTGGTCTTTTTCGTCAGCATGTCGCCCACGAACTGGCCGCGGCGGAGTATGGCCACGCGGTCCGAAAGGTCCTCGACCTCGTGCAGCTTGTGCGTGATGATGACCACGCTCTTGCCGTCGTCGCGCATGTTGCGCAGCACCGCGAAGAGCTTGTCCGTCTCCTGCGGCGTGAGCACGGCGGTGGGCTCGTCGAGGATGAGGATGTCCGCGCCGCGGTAGAGCACCTTGACGATCTCCACCGTCTGCTTTTCGGAGACGGACATGTCGTAGATCTTCTTTTTCGGGTCGACCTCAAAGCCGTAGGCGTCGCAGATGGACTTTATCTTCTCCGCGACCTTGTTCAGGTCGAGTCTCCCCTTGCCGGGCAGGCCGAGGATGATGTTCTCGGCGGCAGTGAGCACGTCCACCAGCTTGAAGTGCTGGTGTATCATGCCTATACCGAGGTCAAAGGCGTCCTTGGGCGAGCGGATCGAGACCTCGCGCCCGTCGACGAATATCTGGCCCTCGTCGGGGTAATAGATGCCCGAGAGCATGTTCATAAGCGTGGTCTTGCCGCTGCCGTTCTCGCCGAGCAGCGCCAGGATCTCACCCCTGTAGATGTCGAGCCAGACCTTGTCGTTCGCCACGACGGAGCCGAAGCTCTTTGTGATGTTCCGCATCTGTACCGCTGCGGTTTTGCCGTCCACGGGCGTCACTCCTTAAACATAAAATGCCCCAAAGGACAGCGCGGCAAATAAAATTACTGCGCTGTCCTTTGGGGGCAGACTGCGGCACGCGGCCGCAGTCTGCCGGAAAAGTTCAGATTAGAAAGCGCTGTCGAGCAGGTTGATACCGTCGATCTGGATGTCGAAGTACGGAGCGGAGCGGAAGGTGCTCTCGGAGAAGTAACCGTCCACTATGGCCTCGGTGTCGGGGGTGTAGTCGGCGTCGGTGTCAACATCGGCCATGTAGCTGGTGAGAGCCTCGCCGCCGACGGTGAAGTTGGCGGTGTCGAAGACGTGCAGGCTGCCGTCCTCGAGAGCGGCCTTGGCGGTCTCGATGGCCTCAGCGGTGCCCTCGGCCGCAGCGGCCTCGTTCACGTCGGTGAGGACGACGGAGCCGGTAGCCAGGGTGCCGGTCCAGTCAGCGGCAATGGCCTCGCCGTTGACGACGCAGTTGATCATGTACTCGAAGTAGGGCTCCCAGTCGATGCGGGAGGAGACGATGAAGGTGTTCGGGCAGGCATCGAGGGTGCTGCCGTTGTAGGAGACGTTGGGGACACCGGCCTCTTCGCAGGCGGTCGGGGCACCCATGGAGTCGGCGTGCTGGCTGATGAGGACGCAGCCCTCGGCGATGAGCTTGTTGGCGGCTTCCTTCTCAGCGGTCTCGTCGTACCAGGAACCGGTGAAGGTGACATCCATGGTCACGCTGGGGCAAACGCTCTTGGCGCCCAGGTAGAAGCTGGTGTAGCCGGAGATGACCTCGGCGTAGGTGAAGGCGCCGACGTAGCCCATCTTGGCCTCGTCCTCGGTGATCTCACCGTTTTCGATCATCTCGTTGAGCTTCATGCCCGCGGCGATGCCGGCGAGGTAGCGGCCCTCGTAGATGGAGGCAAAGGCGTTGTGGAAGTTGTCAAGGCCCTCGGTGTGGGCGCGGGTGCCGGTGGCGTGGCAGAACTGGACCTCGGGGAACTCGCGGGCGGCCTGGATCATGAAGTCCTCGTGGCCGAAGCTGTCGGCGAAGACGATGTTGCAGCCGTCGTCGGCGAGTTCAGCAGCGGCGTCGTAGCACTCCTGGCCCTCGGGGACGTTGGTGCGCAGGACGTACTGGTCCTCGGTCAGGCCCAGGGCCTCGCAGGCGGCCTTGGCGGCGTTGATGAAGTTGAGGTCGTAGGTGGAGTTCTCATCGTGCAGGAAGATGAAACCAACCTTGATGTCCTCAAGGGCAATGCCCTCGGTAGCAGGGGCCTCGCTGGCGGGGGCGTCGCTCGCGGCGCTGTCGTCAGGGGTGTCGCTCGCCGGGGCGTCGCTGGCAGGGGTCTCGGCCTCACCGCAGGCGGCGAGGGCGAAAACCATCACAAGTGCAAGCAGAAGCGCAAGAAACTTCTTCATTTTTTCTCCTCCATAAAGTAAATGTTTATCTAAAGGCTGCTGCCTAAAGAACGAAAAAAGCGGAAACCCGACGGTCTCCGCACATAGTGAGCCCGGGGGCGGAAGGCGCCCCCGCGCCGCAACGATAGTCCGGCCATTTACGGCGGCCGGGTAGAGACCTCGGAACCATATCTTCCAATTTATATCGGCATTCGGTATTAGATTGAAAGCGAAAATTTCAGCAGAATTCTATTTTCCCGTCGTCCGTCATGGACTTTATCCTGGCAAGGGACTCGACCCTGACGCCCTCGGAGCGGATGAGTTCGCCGCCGGGCTGGAAGGCCTTTTCTATGGCGATGCCCGCGCCGACCACCGTGGCTCCGGCCTGGCGCACCAGCGAGATCAGCCCGTGCAGCGCCGCGCCGTTGGCAAGGAAGTCGTCAACGATAAGCACCCTGTCCTCCGGCCCGATGTAGCCTTTCGAGACCAGGATGGTGTTGGTGTTGCCGTGGGTGAAGGAGTGGACCGTCGCAGTCCAGAAATCCCCGAAGAGATTGCGGGTGCGGTTCTTCTTGGCAAACAAAACAGGGCACCCGAAAACCTGGCCTGTGATGCAGGCCAGTCCGATGCCCGATGCTTCGATCGTCAGTATTTTATTGACGCCCTCGCCCTCGTAAAGGCGATACAGCTCCTTCGCCATCTCGGTAAACAGTTTGGGATCCATAAGGTGATTCAGAAAACCATCGACCTTCAGAATACCGCCGGGCAGGACAACCCCGTCCTCCGCGATACGGCGCTCGAGAAGCTGCAAGGCGCTCACTCCCATCCCCAAAGTAACGGCTACAGCCGGTAAAAAAACCATTTCTATGATACAACATCTTCCCGCCCCGCGCAACTGGCTTTTTGAACAATTTCGACCGTTTTCGACGGGTTTTTTAAGTGTTTATCCATAGCCCAAACATAGCGGGGATTTACAAAATGGCAGCAAAGGTATAAAATGAGAAGACTCAAAAGCGAATGGAGGCCGGTCAATGAGCAAGCTCCACAAGAAGATGGTTGCCCTCGGAAATCTCGCGCATCACAACTACAACAGCATCGTCGCCGCCTGCGGCGAACCGAAGGAAAAGCGAAGCTGCACCTTCTCCGATATAGGCGAAGGCTTCCGCGCCACCTGGAGTGATGGGATCTTTGTGCTGACCCTCAACTTCGACGCGGACGGCGCCTACTGCGGCATATATCACCACCGGAACTGGCAGCCGTACATAGTCCTGGCAATAATATCAGTAGTCATCATCGCCGGCTCGCTCATAGCTGGGGCGTACATGCGCTCGCTCAATGAGGCGGAACCGTCCGAATCACCGGCAATCGTAGAAACGGCCCTTGAATACGGGCCTGAATATCAGGAGGTAAGTCTGTAAAATGCTGAAATTCCCGGAAATGCCCTATGAGCGCCCCGATGTCGAGGCTGCAAAGCAGTTCCTCTCCGACGCCGCCGCCAGGCTGGACGCCGCCGAGAGCTTCGAGGCCGCAGACGCAGTGTTCGTCGAGGTGGACAAGCGCAGCACGGAGCTCAACACCATGTTCACCATCGCTCACATACGCCACGACATAAACACCGCCGACGAGTTCTACGACGCCGAGGTCGAGTTCTCGGACCGCGTCGGGCCCGAGCTGCAGGAGTACGTCGACCGCTGGAACCGCAGCCTCGTCTCCACACGCTGGAGGCCCCAGCTCGAGGAGAAGTACAGCTCCATCGCCTTCCTCAACAAGGAGATAGACATGCGCACCTTCTCCCCCGAGATCGTCCCCGAGCTGCAGAAGGAAAACGCGCTGTGCACCGAGTACTCCAAGCTCCTCGCCTCCGCCCAGATAGAGTTCGACGGCGGCGTGTACACGCTCTCCCAGCTGACCCCCTTCAAGCAGTCCCCCGACGACGCCAAGCGCCTCGCCGCCTGGAAAGCCGAGGGCGCTTGGTACATGTCCAACGCCGAGAGACTCGACTCCATCTACGACGAGCTGGTGCACCTGCGCGACACGATGGGCAAGAAACTCGGCCATGCCGACTACATCCCCCTCGGCTACGACCGCATGCAGCGCAACTGCTACACCAAGGAGGACGTCGAAGCCTTCCGCAAGGCCGTCGTCAAGCACATCGTCCCCCTGGCCGACGCCATCTACCGCCGCCAGTCCGAGCGTCTCGGCAAGGCCTACCCGATGAACTACGCCGACAACGCCCTCGAGTTCCGCAGCGGCAACCCGAAGCCCCAGGGCACGCCGGACGACATCCTCGCCGCCGGACGCAAGTTCTACCACGAGCTGAGCAGCGAGACCGCCGAGTTCATCGACTTCATGTACGATAACGAGCTGCTTGACGTCCTTTCCCGCAAGGGCAAGGCCGGCGGCGGCTACTGCACCACCCTCGGCAGCTACAACTGCCCCTTCATCTTTGCCAACTTCAACGGCACCTCCCACGACGTTGAGGTCATCACCCACGAGGCCGGCCACGCCTTTGCAAACTTCACCGGCCGCTTCATCGTCCCCGGCGAGTGCCAGTGGCCGTCGCTGGAGGCCTGTGAGGTGCACTCCATGTCCATGGAGTTCTTCGCCTGGCCCTGGGCCGAGTACTTCTTCGGCTCCGACGCGCGCAAGTTCCGCTACACCCACCTCTCCGGCGCGCTGACCTTCATCCCCTACGGCACGATGGTCGACCACTTCCAGCACCTCGTCTACGAGAAGCCGGACATGAGCCCCGCCGAGCGCAACGACGCCTGGCGCGAGCTGACCGCCATATACATGCCCTGGATGAAGCTTGACGATATCCCCTTCTACGGCGAGGGCCGCGCCTGGCAGCGTCAGCACCACATCTACGAGAGCCCCTTCTACTATATAGATTACTGCCTCGCACAGACCGTCTCCCTCCAGTTCTGGGCGGAGATCCAGAAGGACTCCAAGGCTGCCTGGGAGAAGTACATGGCCTACACCCGCCCCGCGGGCACAAAGACCTTCAAGGAGCTCGTCGCCGGAGCCGGCCTCGACTCCCCCTTCGGCGAGGAAGCGATGAAGACCATAGCCGAAGCCGCCGGCAAGTGGCTCGAGGCCTACGACCTCAGCGGCATAGACTGATACGCACCAAACAAAAATCCCCCGGTCGGATGACCGGGGGATTTTTGCGTTTATACCTTATTAGAATATAGGCACGACGGCGCCGGAGTAGGTCTCCTCGATGAACTGGCGGCAGGTCTCGCTGGTGAGGGCGGTGACCAGGGCCTGGGTCTTGGCGCTCTCCTCCTCACCCGCGCGGACGGCGAGGATGTTGGCGTAAGTCTGGGCGGCGTCGGAGTCGGCGCTCTCGCTGGCGAGGGCGTCATTGCCGGTCAGGCCGGCCTGGAGGGCATAGTTGCCGTTGATGACGGCGAAGGCCACGTCGGGCAGGCTGTGGGGGATGTTCTTGGCCTCCATCTCAACTATCTCAAGGTTCTTCGGGTTCTCGGCGATGTCGAGGATGGTCGCGGTCTCGGTGGAGGCGTCGATGCCCTCCTTGAGGGTGATCAGGCCCTGATCCTGCAGGAGGAGCAGCGCGCGGGCCTCGTTGGTGCCGTCGTTGGGCACGGCGATGATGTCGCCCTCGGCGAGTTCATCGAGGGAGCTCTTGCTGCCGCCGTAGATGCCCATGGGCTCGTAGTGGATGGCCGCGGCGGAGACGAGTTCGGTGCCGTTCTCGGCGTTGAAGTTGAGGAGGTAGGGCTCGTGCTGGAAGTAGTTCGCGTCGATCTCACCGTCGGCGAGGGCGAGGTTCGGCATGACGTAGTCGTCGAAGATGGTGACCTCGAGCTCATAGCCCAGGGCCTCGAGCTCACCCTTGACGGCCTCGAGGATCTCGGCGTGCGGGGTGCTGGAAGCGCCGACGACTATCTTCTCAAGCTCGCCGGAGGGAGTCTCGGCGGCATCAGTGGCGGGGGCGTCACTGGCGGGAGCTTCGCTCTCGGGGGCGTCGGTGGGGTCGGAGGCGGCGGTGCCGCAGGCGGCGAGGCCGAGCACAAGCGCGGCACACAGCAGGATGGAAAGCAGCTTTTTCATTTTTCATTTTCTCCTTCAAAAATTTATTATCTGATGCGCCGGTCGCTGAGTCTTGAGCCCAGCGTGCCCGCGCTCTGGAAGAATTGCACTACGACGACGATGACAGCGCACATGGTGAGCATGACGGCGGTGTTGTATCGCGAATAGCCGTAGTTGATGGCGATGGCGCCGAGGCCGCCGCCGCCGGCCACGCCCGCCATGGCGGAGTAGCCGAGGATGGTGGTGGTCGCGATGGCCGCACCGTTTATGAGGCTGGGTTTGGCCTCGGGGAGTATGACCTTGCAGATCACCTGTCTCACGCTCGCGCCCATGGATAGGGACGCCTCAACAACGCCCCGGTCCACCTCCCTTGCACTGGATTCGACCAGCCTCGCCACGAAGGGGAAGGCGGAGATGAAGAGCGGCACGATGGTCGCCTTCGTGCCTATCGCCGTGCCCACGATGAAGCGGGTCACGGGGATGACGGTGTAGAGCAAAATGAGGAAGGGCACGCTGCGGAGCACGTTCACTATGGCGCCGAGCACGAGGTTGACGCCGCGGTTGGGGCGAACGCCGTCGGCTGCGGTGGCGGCGAGGATGAGCCCGAGCGGCAATCCCACGATATAGGCCAGCACCGTGGCGCCCACGGTCATGTATATGGTCTCCCAGAGGCCCTTGAGTACCAGATCAAGCATCCTTATTCCTCCTCCGTAAAGATTACGCCCTCGTTATCGAGCCAGCGGCACATTTTTTCAGCTATGGCGGGGTCGCTGGGCAGCTGCAGAACGGTGTGGCCGTAGAGGCGGCCCTCTATGCTGCGGGTGTCGGCATAGACTATGCTGACGGGCGCGCCGCAGGAGAGTATCATGTCGGCGATAATGGGCCGGTCGGTGGTCTCGCCGTCGAAGGCGAGGCGGATGAGGCGGCCGCGGCACTCGTCCACGGCGCGGTTCTCGCTGTCGGAGGCAAAGCCCTCGAGCTTGCCCGCGCGGGAGGGGAGCACCAGCTTTTTGGCGGCCTCGGTCTGCGGATGCAGGAAAACGTCCTGCACAGGACCCATCTCGGCGATGCGGCTGTCCGCGATGATGGCGACGCGGGAGCATATCCGCTCCACAACGCGCATCTCGTGCGTTATCACGACGACCGTGACGCCGAGCTGGCGGTTGAGGCTCTTGAGCAGCTCGAGTATGCTCTCAGTGGTCGTGGGGTCGAGGGCGCTGGTGGCCTCGTCGCAGAGCAGGACCTTAGGTTTGGTCGCAAGGGCTCGGGCGATGGCGACGCGCTGCTTCTGGCCGCCGGAGAGCTGTGCGGGATAGGCTTCGGCCCTGTCGCCGAGGCCGACCATATCCAGCAGCTCCTGTGCGCGCTTGTTGGCCTCCTTTTTCGGCACTCCCGCAAGCTCGAGGGGGAAGCGCACGTTGGCGAGGGCATTGCGCTGCATGAGCAGGTTGAAGCTCTGGAATATCATGCCGATCTCGTGTCTTGCGGCGCGCAGTTCCTTTTCGGAGAGCGCGGTCATGTCCGCGCCGTCGACGGTGACGGTACCGCTGGTTGGCCGCTCGAGCAGGTTCATGCAGCGGACCAGCGTGCTCTTGCCCGCGCCGGAGAGGCCGATGATCCCGAAGATCTCGCCCGCCTCGATGTCGAGGGAGACGTCCTCGAGAGCGTGGACGGCGGTGCTGCCGGTGCCGAAGGTCTTGCAGAGGTTGCGAATTTCGATAAGCGCCAAGAAAATCACCCCGAATAAAAAAGTCGTCCCCGATGCATAATGCATCAGGGACGACGTAATAAGCCGTGTTACCACCCTAGTTCACCCATGCCTCACGACATGGGCCTCACGGAGTACCATCATACTCCTGACGCTTTAACGGGCGCACCCGTCGCAGCCTTACCGGATGTCCGGCTCGGTGCGCGGCTCTGGAACCATGTTCACTCACTTCAGCGCGCCCCGCTCCCACCTAATCGGGGCTCTCTGTGCCGCATCCCGCGAGCTACTCTTTCCTTCACTGCCTTTGGCTGTGCCATTGAGCATATCACCGCTCAAGGCTTCTGTCAAGCGACAACATGCACAAATTCTGGCGTTTCAGACACATAATGTCTTAGTAAAATGTTCAGCGTTTGTTCACGCGCAGTTTGCATTGACCCGTATAATAAAAAACCGCCCCCGGAGAACCGGGGGCGGAAAACCTTTAGAGTTTATTCAGAACAACACTTGCTTAATTCACAGGCTGTAGCTGGGGGCGAAAGTAGTAACTTCGTAGTTGCCCCAGATTATCGGGTAGATAGTGAAGGTTGCAGTGTTGTTGACGGGATCGGCAACGACAGTGTAGCTCTCGTAATCAGCGCCATTGAGGATGGCAGTCATCTCATACTTGAGCTCCGCAGTGCTGGTGTCCTTCAGAGTGAACTCGATGGACTCACCGAGAACGACATCGAAGGTGCCGCCGGAAACCAGCTTAATGTTGGTCAGCGCGCTGTTGAGGCTGACAGTGCCGGTAAGCTTAAGACCATCGATCTTGAATTCGACGTCATTGGTGGTGAACTGGATGTCCTCGATGGTGATTGCCAGCTTATTGCCTGCCTCGTACTTCGCCTTCGCAGGAGTATTGTTGACAGTCACATCATACTCGGCGTCGTCGTGGATGCCAAGCTTGGAGTTCTTGTTGACAAGAACAACCTTGATGTCAGCAGTGCCGTCATCCTTGAGGTCGGTCCAGACACTCTGCTCGAGAGACCAGCCGGCCTTCAGGAGGTCGTTGCTGAGGGTGACCTTAACAGTGTTGTTCAGGCCAGCGTTGACGACGTAGATAACGTCAATCTTGCCGGAAGCGTAGGTGTAGGCCAGAGTCTCGGGGACGTTGTCGTAATTGAGCAGCGCCTTGAGGTCCTCAATAGCCATCGGCTTGGAGACGTCGCGCAGGTCAACGATCTTGACATTGGCGGTGTCAATTTCGATCTCCTTGGTGCCGTCGTTCAGCCAGTAGCGCTCACCGATATTGGTCATCTTGTAGTCGCGCGCAACGTAGGAGTAATCGGTGTACGGAGTGAGAGTGAAGAGACCGTAAGCATCAACCGTGTAGGTGTAGAAGCCGCGGTCGTAGGACTTCTTGCTGGCAACAGTGATCTCAGAAGCCTCAGAGGAACCGTTCAGGTAACCAACGCCGATGTACTTGTAGCCATTGACAGAGGAATCACGGATCCAGTCATTCTCGCTGACGTTCACAGGGAAGAACAGCACGCCGCCGTCCATGCTGTAGTTGTCGTCAAAGGCAAAGACAGTATTGGCAGCATAGTTGGTGCCGTTGTTGTCAACAGTCATGACAACGTTGGTGAAGGTCACGGAATTGAGGTTGGTGTGATACTTCTCGTTGTAGGCGCTGAGCAGCTCGCTGAGAGAATCATAGGTATCAACTACGAGCTTGTTGCCCTTGTTGCTGGCAATCACGAAGTTGACATTGTTGCTGTCGAAGTAGACATAGTTGTTCGTGTTGCCATTGAGGTTGTAGTTGATCTTGTAATTGCTGCTGCTGAAATTGAAGGTAGTTTTGCCATCACGGAAGATGTACTTACCGCCATAGACGTTGTCGCGATAGCTAAGATCGGTCGGGGTGTAGTTGCTGGTGGCAAGATTCTCCTGGCCGATGTCATAGTAGCCACCCGCAACGTTCCAGTGAGCGCGGGCCCAAGTGGAGCTGACAGGAACCTCGGTGATCTCGCCGGTGGTGACGTTCACAAACTGAGCAGTGTACTCATAGTCGGAGAACCAAGCGTCCTGAGCGGTGGAATACCTGCAAGTGCCGGTGAAGTAAGCAACGGACTTGAGGCTGTCAGTGCTCCAGGTCACAAAGTGACCGTGAGTGTCGAGAACAAAGGCATAGGTCATGCCGATCTCGAGCTCGGGGTGAGCGCTGGTCTTGACCCACTTTGCATCCCAAAGGGCGGAGGCCTCAAGGACGGTACCGTCGCTCAGGGTGATGGTCTTGTTGGCGTTGTTGATGGTCTTAACAAGGCCGGTGGTCGCAGTGGGAGCGTAGACATAGTAAGCGTTGCCAGCCTGCATATAGATGATCATGTTGCCATTGTGGATGGCAGAAATGTCGGTCTTGATGAGGCTGTTCTTGACAGTGCTGCCGTCAACGACCGTGGTGTTGGCGGAGTTGTTGCGCTGGCCCAGAACGCCAGTGGTGTACCAGAAGGTCACGTCAGCGTAGCTGTTCTTCGCATAGGCGGTGTTGTCGATGAAGCTGTACTCATAGGCAACGGTGCCGGTGGTCTTGCCAATGTTGAAGCTGTTGACGCTCTTGTCCTTGCCGAGCTGAGCGGCAGTGGCATTGATCTTCAGGCAGCTGGCGTCGGTGGTCTTAGCAAGGTCGTGGGTGAACACGACGGAGCTGTTGCCGACATACCAGACGCGGGCAGCGTGGTACATCATGTCGATGCCGGTGTCGGCAGCGAAGCTGGCAAACTTGCCGGAGGTGCTGTAGTTCTTGGAAAGGACAGTAGCCTTGGAGCCCATGCCCTCGTTGTCGATGATGATGCCCTCGACATTCTTCAGGCCGTAGACGTCCTCACCGAGGGTGTGGCCGATGCCGTTGACGGTCTCGTAGCCCTGGATGCCGTAGACGTAGCTGGTGACGTTGGGGCTGTAAGCAACCTTGTCAACGTTGGTCAGCACGT
>URDK01000028.1 GCA_900546485.1 uncultured Eubacteriales bacterium | reverse complement strand
GTGATCCGGCGGGAGAACAAGACCAAGCGCAGAAAAAAGAAAAACCGCCCCTGATAATTGGGACGATTAAGGAGAAAGGGCGTGTATGATGAAAAATTTATTTGAACAGTCCCGTTCCCATTGGGTGCGGTACGATCACTATGAGATGAAAACAGCGGAAGATGGCAAACAGTACATCACCCCCGGCAAGAGTGCAAAACCGGATGTCTACAATCCGCTGAAAGAGGTCCCCAACATTGTGCTGGATGCGCTGAATGTGGGGATGCTGATGATGGGGCGCAAGCCGGAAGCAGAAGTGGAAAAGACGATAATGGAGTTTATCACCCGGTACGGCCTGTTGGGGCTGATGACCGCCCTGCCCACCACGCCGTCCTTTATGGACTATGAGGCGGTATACCTGCCAAAAAACCACTTCATTAAGGAAGAATCCATGGCGACAGACAAATATCTGTCCCTGTTTTACCCCTTCGACCAGCTGGACGTGGTGAAGAAGGGCATTGAATCCACATGGAATGTGTCCGGTGACCGTACGATGGTTGCCCTGACCATGACCTTCATGGACGAGCCGATGGCGAAGAACATGAGCTTCCAGCGGGAATATGCGGAACCCTACGACTGGGTTGCCCAGCAGTTCAAGGATTGGGCATTCACCCTGTCCACGTCCATTCTCTACTACAATGATTATGACTCCATAGATGAAGATGCACGGGGACTGTACCGCAAGGCTATGGCTGCCTTCGGCGGAATCGCCCCCAGCTACCACATCGAGCTGCTGGATAAGCCCAC
This sequence comes from uncultured Eubacteriales bacterium, assembly GCA_900546485.1. Taxonomy (GTDB): domain Bacteria; phylum Bacillota; class Clostridia; order Oscillospirales; family Oscillospiraceae; genus Scatomorpha. The sequence goes on along the minus strand of URDK01000028.1, from coordinate 29,549 downwards.
CATTTATTGGGACTTTCATTCGCTTCTGTTGGGCATCCAAATAATGTTCAGTTTCATGCTGGTGGACGATGACCAGCCCCTACGCCTGTGCAAGCACTGCCAGAAGGTGTTTCTGGGCAGTCGATCCAACGCTACATTTTGCAGTGCCCGGTGTAAGAACCAATATAATGTCTACAAAAGCCGTGAGAAATCCAAGGGGGAAACGAACTAACGAGGGTGCTGTCGCTGCGGCGGGACGGGAGTTGATATACCTCTGCTTCCTTTTCCGGTCAGGCGGATTTTGTCCGCTGTGCAAATCCTGATTTCATCCATGGGTGTACGAAATCCGCCTGCCCTACTGCCACCGGGAAGCGTCTGTCTACCGTCCATCTGCCCAGATTGCAGATGCCGCAGCCAATCCCTTCCCGGCGTCAGCCGGAAGCAAAGGTATAACACACTAGACTTTCCTGCGGAAAATCGTGTGCCAACAGGGGTGCTGCTCGCCCCTATTGGAAACCCAGAGCCAAGGGGATAGTCCCCTTTGGATACCCTGTTATTTTCTCTCAAATGGTGCTTACACAGAAAAACTGCGTTTTCCCATGTCCGACCATTTTTTCGAAAATGTCACAGCACATGCTCTCTTTTTTTGTTGGAACATTGCAAAAATTTCAAGCTGTGCCGTGATGTGACGAGTAAAAATTCCGTGCTCTCTCACATGGGAATTCTCTCGCCACACTGCTGCGGCAGGGACGGCAATGCATCAAAATGATGTATTGGACGCAAAACCGATATGACAAAAGGCACGAACTATAAAAAGCTCGTGCCTTTTGTCTTGGTCATTTATTTAGTTGTCGTATCGTGGGTCTTTGAACTGAGACTTGTCCACATAAAGGTCGAATACCAAAATTGTCAACTGAATGTCCACATTCATATCTTGACGATGATACTTACACTTCCAAATGTTTGCTTGCGGCTGCGTGTAAGATGCGCTATTTGTATCAACCCACGATTGGATCTTAGCGAGAATAGGCTGGAATGATTTATTTTCTTTATTGAAAATAATCACAGAGACTTTCAGATCTCTCCATGTCGAATAGTTGATAACCTGCTGAATTGCATCTTGGAACATACGCTCGCCGTGCCAAATCTTACACTCGCCGATAAACGCTGCCTTGTTTTCAAACTCGATATGAATATCCGTTTTTCCGATTTTTCTGAAAGTCTCGCCAGTAGCAGCTTCGTAATGTGTATTCAAAGCGGCTAACAGATGGTCTCTGAGTTCTTCTTCGGTATTTGCGTAATATGTTCGTGCGGTTTTTTCCATTGTCGTACCACACATTGAGATGATGTTATTGATGTTCTCATAATCTCCATCGCTAATGTATGGCTCAGTAGGAGTGGGAGGGATTGTAGGTTTTGCAGATGGCTGACGAACAATCCTCTTTAACGGTATCGGTTTGGTATTTGGTGCGTTCTTGCTGGTAGTCAATGGAATTTGCAAAGCAGCACTAATAGCAGAAAAAGAATCTGCTTTTTTCTTTCGTTCTTCCAATAGCTTCAAAGCTGAAGCATTCAATCCGTTGTTGTATGAAGCTACTTCTGCGTTTACATAACCAATCATCGTTTTGTAGCTTCCAAAATTATGGTCGAACTGCTTTTGAACATATTCAAGCATTTTCTCGCCTTTATCTTGAAGCTCCTGTCTGGTATATTCAAAATCAAGTGTGAAGCTACCACAGTCATCTCCATGCGGTGCAACAAATCGCTCAGTTCTGAATCTTGTAAGAATTCGACTGCTCGGCTGTAATTCAAACAAGTCTGGATTGCCGTCAAAGGGTATTTTGAAAGTTACACAAACTCCATCTATCTCAAAGAAGTCCCTTTCGAGGGGATGTCCACGAAAAGGGTTTGCACGCTTGACCTTGGTTTCGGTCAACGTTCTTTCGATGTTTGTTTCAAAAAGCGTAATAGGGGTAATAGCGTACTTATCGGCAAGGTAGGTAGACCACTCTTGGAAGTCACAGGATACAATTTCGGCATCGCTCATTTGTTCCACTTCGTTCTTTATGTTGTTATATGAAGATGCAAAGTAGTTTCTTGTATCGGCTCCGCAGAAAAACTCCTTGCTATACGCCCAACCTGTTCTCGAATACATACTCTCACGCCCTTTCTTGCCTACACATGGTTACATCTCGCACGCCGGTAGCAACGTGTGTAGTTTTTCTATAATTCTTGTTTGTTCCTCGATAGGTGGAACGGGGATTAGATAACTCTGGATGGTTTTCAGCCCCAATTCCTTTTGTTTTGTTGAACCTGTTGCTTGACTCTCAATCACGAATTGAACGCTTGGGTTTGCCCAATACATATAGAAAAATTCTGGCAACATGATGTTTCGGTCTAATCTGACAACAGTAACATGGCTGTCTGCAACGGCAATGCCATAAGGATTTTTGTCTGCTGGATATATTGCAATTCTACCTAATGTGCCGAGACCGGTCGAATTTATCATAATATCCCCGTCTTGAAGGATTCGTTCCTTGGTATAGGCAGAAAGAGTGCTCGGTTCAATGAACTGTGCTTTTTCAAGCTGAAATCCACTCCATTGATTGCATTTTTGAGCAATGACTGGAATTTGTTCTACCGGAGAATACTTGGGTGATTTACCTCTCTGCAAATACACACAAGCATTTTTCAAATATGCCCATTTCCAAGTGGAAGGAATATCATATGGAACCTCAACATCATCAGGTACAGAAGGTATTGAAACGGCCGAATCTGTTTCAAGCTGTTCTGTTAATGCACCTTTTACAGCCGCTTTAAGCAAGGAATATCGCATATCAACAGGGAATTGACTGTTAAGTTCAGCTAAGCGCTTTGCATATAGCCCCACCTTGCCAATATCTCCAGAATAACTTCCCGACAAATATCCATGTAGTTCCTCCGTTGCTTTATTAAGCTGCTTATTGAGAGCCTCTCTCTTACTAATATAATCTTCAAGCAACTCGTCGGGAGTAAGTACAACTCGTTCTTTGTTGGGGAAATTGCAATAACTCAAAGCATACCCGTTTTCAGCTATTGCCTTTGCTGGTACACATTGCGATTTCCATGTTTCAACCAAGGAATCCTCCCTAACCGGGTCTTTTATTTCCACCCTGTTATCCCACCAAGCTATGACTGGGTCGAAGTGCTTTAATTCCATCGGCTTCGTTTTTGAAAAATGCTTAATTCCTTCGGGCATATCAAGACGGTAGAACCATGTTTCTTTAGTTGCTCCTGTCTTATCAAAGAACAACAAGTTTGTAGGAATATCAGTATATGGAGCAAAGACATTTCCTGGCAGACGAATGACCGTATGTAGATTGAATTCTTGTAATAGCTTTTTCTTTAGGTTGACTTTTGCTAAATCATCAACGCTGAACAGAAAGCCATCGGAAATTACTACAGCACAGCGCCCTTTTTCCTTTAATCTGTGCATGATAACCCCCATAAAGAGATCTGCGGTCTCAGAACTTGCCAAATCATCGGGAAAGAAACCTTGAATGGACTTATCCTCGTGGCCACCATAGGGAGGATTCATAAGAATAACATCAAACTTGTCATCGTCGGTATAGTCCAGTAGATTGTGCTTTAGTGAGTTGGTGTGATAAATGTTAGGAATATCAATATCGTGCAACAGCATATTTGTTACACAAAGTAGGTACGGAAATGGTTTTTTCTCAATTCCGTAAATGCTATCGTCGAGCTGCTTTTGCGTGGTGGTATCGGTCACTTGCTTTGAAAGCTGTCCCAACCAAGAAGTAATGAAGCCACCTGTGCCACAAGCAAAGTCTGCCATCTTTTCGCCAAGCTGGGGCTTAATCATCAACGCCATAAACTCGGTAACGGCTCTTGGTGTGTAGAACTCACCGGAAGAACCAGCAGATTGCAGTTCACGCAGAATTTCCTCATAAACAAATCCGAAGGCATGGCTTTCCTTGACATCATCGAACTCGATTTCGTCAATGACATCGATGACCTGGCGAAGATAAACACCATCCTTCATATAGTTGTTTGCATCCTCAAAAGTAGACTTAACGATGGCTTTCTTCATTGGAGTACTGGGAGTTACTTGTATACCCTTATAGAGAACAACATCGCCGTCTTTTACATCGTTGCCTTTCAGCACAGGGAACAAAGTGTTATTGACAAAGTTCAACAGCTTGTCTCCGGTCATTGCGTGACCGTTGCTGTCTGCTTTCGCCCAATTTCTCCATCTAAGGTCTTCGGGAATGATGGATTCGTAATCGTCCTCATTCAGTTCCCAATCATCTTCCTTTGCGTCATAGACTTTCAGAAAGAGCATCCAAACCATCTGCTCAATTCTCTGGGCATCGCCATTGATGCCTGCGTCCATACGCATAATATCTCTGATTCGTTTTATAAATCCCGATTGCATCGCCATATTAACTTACCTCAAATTCATATATATTTTCTTCCAGTTCCTTAATGGCTGCTTCGTACTGCGCCTTGCCGCCAAACAGCTTAACGATCTTTGCGGGCTTCCCAAAGTTCGCAAAATCGGCAAGAGACAGAACCTTAATATCCTCAACCTCGGTAATGCCCTGGTTCATGTATTTATCCAGAAGGATACCCAAAACCGCCTGCGCTTCGGCAGAATACTTGCTGAAAAAGTCCTTTTTCTTAACATTGCGGGCTCGCTCTTTGCGGGTCAGCGGTTTTTTGCCGTATGCTACATAACAGATGAAATCGAAGTCGTCCACATCTTCCATACCTTGGTCTACCTTTAATGCTTTTAGGTCAATGCCCATCGCCGTGAAAGATTCCTCAATAGTTTTCTTTTTGTCCGATGATTTCCACTTACGGATAAAATCGGACAGAGAAGCGTATTCACCCTTGATGTTGGTTCTGGTGTAGTCAATAATATCTTCCTGCCGGAGCAACTTTCCATTCGCATCATAGACTGAAACGGTTTTGTTGATAATCTTTACCTTGCAGCCGTCCTTGTCAACGATGGGTGTTTCCACAGGGTCCTCGGGAGGATTCTTATCACCACCACCGTGACCTTCGCCTTTCGGCTTGCAGCCGCCATGCTGGAAGCCCTCATCCTGCTCAACCGGACCGTCCCAGTCAGGGTCAGTAAACAGCCTTGTCACATTCCGAAAATCCATCACGACAAAATGGGTCTTGCCGTCCTTTTCTCTGATACGGGTTCCTCGTCCAATAATCTGCTTGAAGGTAGTCATACTCTCAACGGTCTTGTCGAGAACAATGAGCTTGGTCATCTTACAGTCTGCACCGGTGGAAAGCAGTTCCGAGGTTGTTGCAATAACGGGATATGGTTCGGATACAGAGATGAAATAGTCAAGTTTGGATTTTCCGTACACATCTGAGCCGGTAATTCTCACGCAATAGTCCGGATTCTCCTTCACCATATCCTGATTGCAGTTGACAAGGGCAATTCTCATGCGCTCTGCATGGTCTTCAGAAGCGCAGAACACGATAGTTTTCTGCATTCTGTCGGTGCTTTTCAGATATTCCGTAATCTCCCTGGCAACCTCATCAATGCGATCTTGGAGAATGATGGTGTAATCGTAATCCCGGTTGTTGTAAATGCGGTCTTCAATGACATTGCCGAAAATATCGGTCTGCCCCTGGTATGGTCTCCAGCCGTCTCCGATGTTGGTTGTGATATTGATGACCTTAAACGGGGCAAGGAAGCCGTCCTCAATGCCCTGTTTTAAGCTGTAACTATAAACCGGCTCCCCAAAGTAGTCGATGTTAGATACCTTTTCGCTCTCTTTCGGGGTAGCGGTCATGCCGATCTGCGTTGCCGAAGCAAAATACTCCAGAACCTTACGCCAGTTACTATCCTCCTTGGCACTACCACGGTGACACTCGTCTACAATGATAAGGTCGAAATATTCTGCCGGTATCTGCCGGAAATGTTCTTCGTCATTCTTACCTACCATCTGATGGTAGAGAGCAAAGTTCACTTCATGGGAAGCAATCTTGCTCAGACACTCCTTATCCGAAAAGTCCACCTTGTAGATGGTCTTTTCAAGAGGGGCGAAGTCCTGCAAAATACTCTGGTCAACCAGAATGTTGCGGTCTGCCAGATATAAGATCCTCTTTTTCAGGTCAGAACGAAGCAGACGATAGACAATCTGAAAAGCTGTATAGGTTTTGCCGGTTCCAGTAGCCATAACAAGCAGTAATCTCTGTTGTCCTCTTGCGATTGCTTCCACCGTTCTGTTCACAGCGTTTCGCTGATAGTATCTTGGCGGATAGGTACTTTGAGAGGAATAGTAGGGCTGGGCTACAATTTTCTTTTCCTGCTCGGAAATGCCCTTGCCACCATTCAGTTCCGCATAATAGCGTGCAATCAGCTCATCCTGTGTCGGGAATTTTTCCAATTCAATCTGCTGTTCCTGTCCGGTCAGAAAATCATGCTCATAGAAAGCGTCGCCGTTTGACGAATATGCAAACGGCAAGTCCATCATCTGAGCATATGTCATCGCTTGCTGTAATCCATGAGATACAGAATGGTTGTTATCCTTTGCTTCCACAACGGCAATCGGCTTGCCATCGTTTAAGTACAGCAAATAATCGGCAAACTTGGGTTTGCTGCGAGCCACGATATTGCCTCTGATGTTGATGCGACCATCTGTGATTCTGGTCTCCATCGTGATATGACCTTTCCAACCTCTCTGAATGACCGGAGTTATGAAGTTTAATTTGATGTCTTCTTCGGACATCTGTTTTTTGCCCAATATCGTCATAGCAAAACCTCCTAATCATTTCTTAGTGTTGGCTATTCTCTGATAGTTTCAAGAATATCTTCTATACGGCAATCCATTACCTCGCAGATACGCAGCAAAACATCTGTGGTAATGTTGTCCCCTTTGCCAAGCTTTGCAAGGGAAGCAGAACTAATGCCAGTTTTTTCCTTCAAGTCGCTTTTTTTCATCCCTTTATCTATAAGCATCTTCCACAGCTTATTGTAACTGATACGCATCATCGGAAGCCCTCCCAGTTAATTTCGTGAATGTTTTTTATATTATAACACAAATTCGCAAACCTCTCCACTTATTTAGCGAATTTAATATTCATAAATGCAAATTTTATTTTGTGTTCACAAATCTAATATCTGTTCTTTTTGTTATCGGTTAGGCGGTGATAAACTTAATCAAATAGAGACAATCAAAATTGTGTTCTGTTTTCCTGATAGCAAAAGAAGCGGCCATCGACTATTGAACAATCGGTGGCCGCTTCTACAGATTCTGTTAATCGTTTAGCTAATACTCCAGAATTCCTTAGATCATACCAAAATACTTCAGCGCATCTGTAATCGCCGCTTCCTTTTCCGGCGGGCATTTCGGCTGTCTGGAATTCTCAGACTTCGGTTTATTATAGTTTTCCCGCTCGATAATGCCATACTTCTGTTTGACCTGGGCGATATAAAGGTGGCTGACTTTCAGACCGGTATGCTCCAGCACATACGCTTTGATCTCATCATAGGTGGCTTTGCTCTCCGCCGATGTCAAATCCAGCTCGTCCAGATTCAGCTCCACCTCGATATGCTGCTTGGTATTGAGTTTGGACAAAAGTACAACCGTCTCAACGTGCGCGGTTCTCGGGAACATGTCCACCGCGAGGGCCCTGTCGGCCTCATAGCCCAGGGGGCGGAGACGGGCTATGTCGCGGGCCAGAGTGGCGGGGTCGCAGGAGACATATACCAGGCGGCGCGGCCGCATAGACGCTATTGCCTCCAGCGCTGGGGCGTCCATGCCCTTGCGTGGCGGATCTACGACTATGGCATCCGGGCTGATCCCGCGCGCCTTGAGAGCCTTTGCCGCCTCACCGGCGTCGGCGCAGATGAATTCCGCGTTCGTCACGCCGTTCCGTTCGGCGTTGGCGCGCGCATTTTCTACCGCCTGCGGCACTATTTCCGCGCCTATCACGCACCCTGCCCTCTGAGACAGGCACAGGCTTATCGTACCGGCGCCGCAGTACAGGTCGAGCACCGTACCGCCGTGCTCCGGAAGGGCGTACTCAAGCGCCTGGGCATACAGCCGCTCGGCCTGGGGAGGGTTTATCTGATAGAACGCCTGCGGCGCGAGCTCGAATTCAAAGCCGCACAGCCTGTCTCTCAGCACCCCTGAGCCCCAGAGCGTGCGGAATTCTCCGCTCAGCACCGTATTGCCCTCCGTCCGGTTCACACACTCTACTATGCCTGTGAGCTTCGGGCAGGTCTTGCGAAGATCCTCCGTAAGTGAGCGTGCCAGCGCAGCGCTCAGTCTTTTCCCGGTCACAACGCAGCAAAGCGCCGAACCGTCACGTGCTCGTCTCGTATACACATGCCGCACTGTGCCGCTTCTGCCGTTCCAGGCATCGACGCCGTTTGTGCGCATCCAGTCGATCACAGCCCCGGCACATTTTGACGCCTCGTCCGATTGGAGCAGGCAATCTGGCGCGGGTATGATATTGTGACTGCCGCTGCGGTAGAAACCGGCAACGGGGCCGTTTTCGCCCTCGCCGACGGCGTAGATGGCCTTGTTCCGGTATCCCTCAACGCACTCTGAGCCGAGAATGCGCTCCGCGCGCACATCGGTCCCGCCTATGCGCCTGAGTGCGTCGTTCACGCGGTCGAGCTTCATCTGAAGCTCCGCTGCATAGCTCATGTGCATCAGGTTGCAGCCGCCGCAGCGTCCGAAATTCGGGCAATCCGGCTCGGTACGCTCAGGAGAGGCGGACAGGCACTTCTCTCCCCTGCCATAGACCACGGTCTTTGTCACCTTTACAACGCGCACACGCCAGGTCTCGCCCGGCAGAGCGCGCGGCACAAACACAGCCCTGCCTCCTATGCGGCACACGCCTGCGCCCTCAGAGGTCAGGCCGGTTATGACGGTCTCATATATCTCGTTTTTCTTCAAATCGTCCATGTGGGCATTGTATCACGCCGCGGCGCCGCCTTCAACTTATATCTCTTATATCAAAAAATTTGCAATTCCACTCGCCTTATGCTATCATTATTTAGCTGTATACCGCGCCAGGCGGCGCATGGAGGTCTGATATGAACAAAAAGCTGAAAATCGTGCTTATCACTGTTGCAGCGGCTATCGTGCTTGTGATTGCCGCTATCGTGATAGCTTCTCTTTTTAAACCTGCTGAAAAGGCCGAGGTAACTCCCCCTCCGGTAGTTGCGGGGACGGCCTCGCCGTCGGATGAGCCTGAAGCTGAGCCGGACGAAACGCCTGAACACGTAAATACCGTTACGAGCACGCTTGCCGTCGGCGGCGACATCGTCATGCACACGGGTCTGAACGGTGAGGCTGCGGGCGATACCGGTTATGACTACGTCCCCATATTCGGCATACTCAAGGACTTCATAGCTGAGGCGGATTACTCCGTCTGCTCCCTCGTTACCACCTTCTCCGAGGGCAGCAACTATACCGCCTATCCCCTTTTCAAGTCCCCTACCGATCTGGCCACGTCTATCGCTGAGGTGGGCTTCAATCTTGTGAACACCGCAACCAGCCATTGTGTCGATTCCTACAAGGATGGTATTGACTACACGCTCGACACGCTTGACGCTGCGGGTCTCGATCATGTCGGCACCTACCGCACGCAGGAAGAACGCGATGAGAGCGGCAACCGCTTCATGGCCGACATCAACGGCATCAACGTCGCCTTCCTCGCCTACACCTGCGACACCAACAGCGTCCCCGTAGCCGGATTTGAGTACGCGGCAAGCATATGCACCACGGACTATCTCAGCGGCGGTAGCGATGTGGACTACGAGCTGATGCAGAACGATCTGGCAGCCGCAAAAGAGGCTGGCGCCGACATAGTGTTCGTGTTCATGTCCTGGGGCACGGAGTTTGCCACCCAGCCGACAGAGCAGCAGTACGAGATAGCCGACTACCTCTTTGAAAATGGCGCCGACATCATCATAGGCGGCCACTGCCGTGTGCCCCAGCCCATGGAGCTGCGCACCGTCAAGGATGCCGACGGCAACGAGCGCACCGGCTTCATCTGCTACAGCCTGGGCAATATGCTCTCCTGCCAGAACGACGAATACACCGATATCTCCGCCCTGGTGAACATCGAGCTCACCAAGGACACCGACACCGGTGAGACTTGGATCTCCGACGTCAGCTACAAACCAATCTACATGGCTGATCTCTACGATTACGGCATCAACGACTACGGCTGGCACTACCGCATGGTCGACCTGCACGCAGCCATCAACTCCTACGAGTCCGGCAACCCCTGGGACTTCATCACCGACGAGGTGTACCGCGACATGAAGAACGCCCTGGACGCCGTGCACGAGTTCTTCGGCGAAGAGCTCGATTCCGCCGTCAAGGATGCGGCCGCCGGCGACACTGCCGACGCCGAGGCCACCCCTGCTGTCGAGAACACCCCGGACGCTGAGGATACTGCCGACGCCGCAGAGTAATATTAAGCAAATCAAAAATAAAAACCGGCATGGCCTGTGGCCATGCCGGTTTTTGGTTTGACGTGATCAATAATTCTGGCAGCGCAGCTCGAAGTAAGCCTGGGGATGGGCGCAGACGGGGCATACGACGGGGGCGCTGGGGCCGACGTGGACGTGGCCGCAGTTACGGCAGATCCATACCTGCTCTCCGACACGGGTGAACACCTGAGCATCCTCAATGTTCTTGAGCAGGGCGCGATAACGCTCCTCGTGCTGCTTCTCGATGGCGGCAACGCCCTCCATCTGCTTGGCGATGGCCTCAAAGCCCTCCTCGTGAGCGACCTTGGCGAACTCGGCGTACATATCAGTCCACTCGTAGTTCTCACCGTCAGCAGCCAGCTTCAGGTTCTCGGTGGTGGGACCGACCTTGCCGCCTGCCATGTGCTTGTACCAGAGCTTCGCATGCTCCTTCTCATTGCCGGAAGTCTCGGCAAAGAAAGCCGCTATCTGCTCATAGCCGTCCTTCTTGGCCTGAGAGGCGTAAAACTCATATTTAACACGGGCCTGAGACTCTCCCGCGAAGGCAGTTGCGAGGTTCTGAAAAGTCTTGCTGTCCTTAAGCTCCATTATATTATTCCTCCTTAGTGTTTTATGGCACTAACTGTGCACACCTATATTATATGATTTTTTAAAAATTGCAACATAATTTTCTCGAAAAAGAGCATCATATTGTCGTAAACTTTTTGTGAAGGAGATAGCTATGAAGAAGCTGCTTGCCTGTTTCCTGAGTGCTGTGGCGCTTGTGTGCGTGCTCTCGGGCTGCGCCAGGACTGACGACGGCGTTATTACGGATAAACCCGCCGACGTCACCGCCAAGGTAACCGCAACGCCCAAGCCTGTGCCCACTACTGATGTGAGCACCTCGACCATGCCCGAGACTTCCGCAATGCCCTCAGCGAACGCGTAAATCGCCAGCGCCCCGGCCTTCGCCGGGGCGCAACGCATTTTTTGTGAGAAAACCTTGCATTTGGGAAAAATTCTGCTTGAAAACCGCAATATGGTGTGGTATAGTATCTAAGCACTCTTTTGCGATAAGTGTTTACGATACCGAAAGGATTGAATTTAAATGTACATCGCTCTCACGATTCTGCAGCTCCTCTCCGCACTCGCAGTCACGGTCATCGTCCTCTTCCAGTCCGGCAAGCGTTCCGGCCTTTCCGGCGCCATAGCCGGCGGCGCGGACACCTTCCTCTCCAAGGGCAAGGCTAAGACTATGGACGCCAAGCTCGCTAAGGCCACCAAGTGGGTCGGTCTTGCTTTCGTCGTCCTCACTCTCGCTCTGCACTTCGTTTGAGCTTTTCAAAGTCAATAAAAAAGACCGTTGCACAATGTGCAGCGGTCTTTTTTGTTTCAGACCTTTCCTGGATACACAGCCCTGACGCCTCCGATGAGCTTCGGGCGGGTACGCGCGGCGCTTACCGGTGCCTCACCGATCTGCTTCACGGCCAGACGCAGGGGCACTGCGACCTCCTTGAGGTGCATGCCTATAAGCGTGCAGCCTATGTCCATGCCCGCAGAGGCGCGGACGTGCTCAACGGGTACGGGGTCCTTCATGCGCTTCCAAACGGCAGTGGCAAAGGAGCCGCCCGCCTTGGGCTGGGGGATCACGCAGACCGGCTCATAGCCGAACTTCTCCGCAGCCTCGCGCTCGACTATCAGCGCGCGGTTGAGGTGCTCGCAGCACTGTGCGGCGAGATAGAGCCCGTGCTCCTCTATAAGCGGATAAATGGCCTCCACGACTGCTTCGGCAGCCTCGGGCGTGCTGCCCTTGCCGATGCGGCTGCCCATGATCTCGCTAGAGGAGCAGCCGACAACGACCAGGCTTCCCCGGGCCGGGTCGGCCTGCTCCAGCAGCTCCTGCATGGCCGCGCGGGCCTGTTCCTTTATTTCATCGTACATATTTCAGCATCTCCATTTCGCTTGGCTTTTGATTTATTCTACCACGCCGGTGAGTGTTTGACAACGGGGCCGGGCCGGAGTATTATTGTTTTCATATATTCCGCATTGCGAGGTTCCTGCTATGAAAAAGATACTTTCAGCCGCTCTTGCCGCGGCTATGCTTCTCTCCCTTGCCGCCTGCGGCTCTGAACCGCCCGAGCAGTCGGGTCTGCCCGACCCCGTCTCGGATGTCACGCCCGCTCCGACACCCACGCCGACGCCGGAGCCTACGCCCACTCCCCTGCCCTACATCAATCCCCTCAGCGGTGAACCCATGGAGGAGGACATAAGCGAAAACCGGCCCTTTGCCATCATGATAAACAACATTCAGCAGGCTCTGCCCCAGTGCGGCGTCTCCAACGCTGAGATAATTTACGAGATACCCGCCGAGGGCGGCGTCACGCGCATGATGGCCATTTTCACCGACATCAGCGACGTTGAGAAGATAGGCAGTCTGCGCAGTATCCGCCCCTACTACGCTGACGTTGGCATCTCCTATGATGCCATAGTCGTCCACGCCGGCGGCAGTGAGGAGAGCTACACCGAGATGAGCGGCTACGACGTCGACCACCTTGACGGTGTGCTGCGCACATATGTTGAAGGCGCTTTTTACCGCGACCCAGACCGCATGTACTACGGCCTAGAACATAGTCTGTTCTGCATCGGCGAAAAGCTCATTGAGGCCGCCGAAGGCGAGGGCTTCTCACTCACCCACGAGGGCGGCGCCTATGACTACGGCCTCAGCTTCTCCGAGGACGCGGCCGACCAGTGCACCGACGAGGCAACTTACGCCGAGATCGGCTACAACAGCTTCAAGACCACCAGCTTTGAGTACAACGACAACAACGGCCTCTACTACGCCTACGAATACGGCTCCGAGTACATGGACGACGACGCCGGCGTGCAGATGACCTTCACCAATCTGCTCTTCCTCACGACGGATGTCTCCGTCATCGACAACGTCGGCCGCCTGTCGGTGCGCACCACGGGCACGGGCGAGGGTTACTTCGTCTGCGGCGGCAAGTGCGTGGAGATAACCTGGGAGCGCGAGAGCAACACTGAGCCTTTCCGCTACTATCTCAAGGACGGCACCCCGCTTGAGCTCGGCATCGGCACCACCTATGTAGGCATACGTCCCGAGTCCGGCTCCTCCGTAAGTTTTGTCAAGGAAGGATGATTTCCCTTGTCCCGCACGAAGAAATCCCTGCTTGCCCTGCTGCTGTGTTACCTGATTTGGGGCCTGCAGCCGATATATTGGAATCTGCTCGGCACATTTGACTCCATGTTCGTCCTCTGCGTGAGGATAGTCATGAGCATGGTGTTCACCTGGCTGTTCCTCATCTGCACTGGGCGGCTCAAGGAGCTGCTGGCGACGTTCAGGAACGGCAAGCTGATGAAATTCCTCGTCCCGGCATCGGTTTTTCTCTGCGCGGATTGGGGGCTGTTCAACTGGGCTGTAAAAAATGGACAGGTACTGGACACCGCCCTCGGTTACTACATGAATCCTATGGTCATCTTCATAATTGGCCTTGTACTCTTCCGTGAGCGTGGGCATTTGCTCGAGTATATCGCCGTGGGAGTAGCATTTATCGGTGTACTGATAAGCACAGTGCAATACGGTTCCTTCCCTCTGGTCGCTCTGCTCTGTTCAATTTCCTGGCCGCTTTACGCCACGGTCAAGAAGGCCGCCAACGCTGATCCCATAGTCAGCATAGCGGTGGAAACGACGCTGCTGGCTCCCTTTGCTGTGATCGCCTCACTGATATTCTTCCGCGGCGAGGGCGGATATGCCTCCGTAGACCTGGGCAGCGCACCGCTGCTCATCTGCTCCGGCATCGTCACCGCAACGCCCATGATACTCTACACCTACGTTGTCAACGATCTTCCGTTCAAGGTGGTGGGTATCCTGCAGTATACCAGTTCAACGATCTCTTTCCTCTGCGGCATTCTCTTTCTCAATGAGACTGCGACGCCCTCTAAGCTCGTCATGTTCGGTTTCATCATCGCCGGGCTTGTCATTTTTACCGCCGGAAGCTTCAAGCGTCAGAAGGATGTGCTGCCGGACAGTGCAGATACCAAATGAAAGAGGCAGGGTGCGTTTTTCAGCGCATCCTGCCCTGTTTTTGTGCCGTGCAACCGTTGGTTGCTAAATTTTAAAGGCCGCTTGGTTGACCTTCCTGCGGCGCGGCGGGTATACTCTCAGCACAATGACCCAGGAGGTACAGTTAATGGCACTTTCAGAAACAATATACCGGCTTAGAACCGAGCGAGGGCTCTCCCAGGGCGACCTTGCCGCAAAGCTGGACGTCTCCCGCCAATCCATCTCCAAGTGGGAGACCGGCAGCTCGGTACCGGAGCTGGACAAACTAGTGGCGATGACTCGGCTCTTCGGCGTGACGCTGGACGAGCTGGTGCTCGACGAGGCCCCGTCAGGCGGAGCTGAGGGTGTCAAGGCCCCGGAGCCGGAGACAAATCCGGTGAAGCACAGCCGTTCTATAACTCAGACCGTTGTCGGCGCTGTGCTCCTCGCCGTAGGTGCTCTCGCCTTTATCATCTTCACCCTGCTGGGTGGCTTGCTCACAGGGTTGATATTGGCATTGCCCTTTGTGCTCTGCGGTGTCATCTGCCTTGCGGTAAGGCACGGGGCTGGTCTCTGGTGCGCGTGGCTACTGTTCGTCTGTTTCGAGCTCTACATCTTCTATGCTACCGGCTATTCCAGTCCTTTCGCCGTGTTAACGGTGATATTGAACGTGCCGGTAGCATCATCTCATTACATTCTCCTTGCCATCTGGCTCGTCATCTACATCGGTCTGCTGGCCGGGACGGTGCTTTACTTTGCCAAGCGCCCGGTTCTGTCGCCGAAGCGGGAAGCCAGGCTTGCACTTTCGGCGGCACTGGGCTTTGCGGCTACGTTTTTGATCGGGCTCTTGGGAATGCTGCCTAGGTTTGTACTGTTCCTCATCTCGTTTGTACGCTTTGTGCTGGTCAACGTGCTTCTTACGGTGGGGCTCAGGTATCTGCGGGCGCGTAGGCAAAAATGAATTTGACCCGGTCGCGGTTTTAACCGTGTCCGGGTCTTTCGATGTCCTGAGCATCATACCGGTCTACACAGTCAGCACCGTGAGCGGCCTGCCGCGGATAAGCAGGGAGCGCGCCGTGCTCAACACGATGTAATACACCGCGATGGCCCCGAACGACACTGAGCCCAGCAATATGTCCCTCTCTGTCTTGTACACAGAACAATACCAACTTCACACCGTGGCAGATGTCCAGGCGTAGGCACATGCTGAGTGGATTTCGCGCGCGAAAACCGGCGTAAGTCGTCGCGTAACAGGATCGAGACGGCGTTTGGGTGCCTTTTGCAGGGCCGAGAGCTCGAACGTCTGAGCATCACCGATATAGGCAGGGCGGTATCGCGAGTACTACCTTGCGTTTTTCCGTAACGACCTGAACGTGATGACCAAACTCTGACTGAAAGACGGCTTCTGCGAGACGCCTGAGTAGATGGCAGATGTCATAGCCATGGAATACAGCTGCAGCTGAGGCAGAATAAAAACGCCCCGCATGTCATGTGACATGCGGGGCATCTTTTTGGTCAGTCGAGTTTGAAGCTTATCTCAACGCTCTTTCCAAGCGCGGCAGATTCGCTCTTATAGCGCAGGCATCCGTCCTCGCCCATGACCCCGAGTGTTCGTTCACGCAGATCCTCGTCGCAGAACTTGTCACCAAAGGCCGCTCCCCAATCGCGCAGATAGAGGATGGCGGGGGCCAGCAGGCTACCGGCCTCGGTCAGGCTGTACTCAACGCGCAGGGGCTTTTCGTCATACTCTGTGCGTGAAATGATGTGAGCCTCCTCCAGCTCCTTGAGTTGCTGGGCAAACATCTTGTGCGAAATCTCCCAGGGGATCTTGCGCTTGAGCTCGCCATAGCGGCAATAGCCCTCCGGCGCAGCGTAAAGGTACCAGATTATAAACGGCTTCCACTTTCCGCCGATGGCACCAAAAGTATAGCTCAGACTGCAGCTTGTAAGGTCGTTCTTGTCCAGTAGCATACTTCACCTCCGTCTTCTCGCTAAACCAACAGTTTACCGGATGAAGTATATTTTAGCACAAAACCGCGTTCAAACTCAAGCTACCAATTAAAAAGCTCAGATACCGTTGCCTGCGTCGAATCCCTCGCGGATATTCCGGTAGCCGTTCTTGGTACTGATGGCGTCGCCCACGACCACGACCTTGCAGCCGCAACCTTCAAGCTCGTTCTGCAGCGGGTTGTAACTGCGCACGCCCATGGCGTTCACGACCATGTCCACACGCTTGAACTCCACAGGCTCGCCATACTCCTCGGCGCAGACAACGCCATCGCCAATGCGGGTGACCTTGGTGTTGGTGTGGACTTCGATGCCGTACTTCTTGATGTGCTCAAAGAGGCAGGCGCGGGGCTGAGCAACGGCGTCGGTTATGATCTCCGGGGCCATCTCGAGTATCTTGACATTGCAGCCCTGGACCGCGAGGAACACGGCGGTCTCGGCACCGGTCATGCCGCCGCCGGCGACGACGACATTCTTGCCGTACAGGGTGCGGCCGCGCAGTACGTCCACGGCGGTCTTGACAAACTCGGCGTTGTCGAGACCGGGAATGGGCAGGACCAAAGGCATGCTGCCGGTGGCGAGGATGACCGCATCGGGCTTCTCGGCATCGACTATAGCGCGGGTCAGCGGGGTGTTGAGGCGCAGCTCAACGCCGTACTTCTTCATCTGCATGCGGTAGTTCACCAGTAGGGACTCATACTCGGTCTTTCCCGGAGGCGTGGCGGCGGCGAGCCACTGACCGCCTATCTCGTCGCTGGCCTCGAATACCGTGACCTTGTGTCCGCGCTCAGCAGCTCCGCAGGCAGCGGAGAGGCCTGAGACGCCGGCTCCAGCTACGAACACGCGCTTGGGGTTCGCAACGGGACTCAGGTCGTACACGGTCTCGCGGCAGGTGTGCGGGTTGGCGATACAGTTTACGCGATTGCCCACGGCGGTCTCGCCCGTGCAGCCCTGGTCGCAGCCGATGCAGTGGATGATCTCTTCCTCCCTGCCCTCTCGCGCCTTGTTCGGTAGCTCGGGGTCGGCAAGAGAGGCACGGGCCATGGCCACGAAGTCGGCCTTGCCGTCACGCAGGACGGTCTCGGTCATATACACGTCGTTATACCGGCCAACAGCTATGACAGGCACGGAAACGGACTTCTTTATTTCCGCTACATTGTTCAAATAGTTCATGACGGGCACAAATCCGGGCGCGATGATGGCCTGCTTGGACGCATAGGTGCCCTGGCTGCAGTGCAGAGCGTTCACTCCCGCCTCCTCGAGCATCTTTGCCATCACTATGGCCTCAGGAACTTCTATGCCGCCTTCTACATAGTCACAGGTGTTCATGCGGAACACTATAGGATAGTCAGCACCAACTACGCGCCGCACCTCGGCCACTACTTCCAGCGGAAAACGCATCCTGTTGATAAGCGTGCCGCCGTATTCATCATTGCGCTTGTTGGAGAAGGGCGACATGAACTGGTTGATAAGGTAGCCGTGAGCTCCGTGTATCTCCACGCAGTCAAAGCCGCACTCCACCGCCCTGCGCGCTCCTTCGCCAAAGGCACGGACCAGGTCATGTATCTCGTCAATAGTAAGCGCACGCGGCACATAAGGCATCGTGGGCTCCTTTATCGCGGAAGGCGCAACGGGATGGGTGCTGTAAGCCTTGAGCGTCCGCTCACGGCCTGCGTGATACAGCTGAGCGCCTATCGTGCCGCCGGCTTCGTGGACTCTTCGCACGGTCTCTCTCCATGCCGGTATCTGCGAATCGTTCCACAGCGAGCCAACAACGGGATCGCATCCCGCATCTACAGTTATTCCCAGGTCCTCTGTAAATATGAGTCCCCAGCCGCCCCTCGCTTTGGCTTCGAGATAGCATGTCACTTCTTCATTCGGTGTACCGTCAGGATTGCCCAGATGCGATGACATGGCGCTTACAACCAGGCGATTTTTGAGTTTCAGGGTCCCGATGCTTCCCTGCTCAAATACTTTCGTGAGCTTCATTTAGCTGCCTCCGTTTTAATAGTGCCTTATTGATAGATGTGGTTGATAATGTTAATTTGTCGACAAGCAATTATATTTAACATCATGTTTTATCAATTTTCAACTATGCACTAATCTGTAAGTACTAACAAAATGGTAAGTACGCACAAATAAGTGCATACTTGATTAATGTCGTATTTATGTATATTATCTCGATGGTTGGTTGTGAATTTGTTGACAATTCAAAGTAAAACGTACAAAGGAAAGAAAAGAGGAAAAGCCATGAAGCTAAGCAAAGAAGAGTGGAAAAAAGTTTGTGATCGCGTCATCCTCGACTGCAGGCCTACGCAGAATCCTATTGCAATGAAGTTCATCCGCACTCAGGAGGAATTTGATTCATTCGCGGATATACAGTACTGCAAAGGCACTGCCTCCGTATGCAAACTTATGGGCATGGCCTCTCACTTCCCCGGCACGTTTGGGCTTACCCGCGACCATTTCTCCGGCACCTACTGCGCCACAAACAATGGCTGCTATCCTGTGACCGAGGAATGGCTGACCGGGGAGCACATCGCCAAGTATCCTCTCTGCTGGCATCACAACGTTGCCGACTCCAAGAAGCACACCGACGAGAACCTGAAGGTACTTCCTAAGGAGCCTTATATCGGTGTGGTATGCTCCAACCTCGCCAACTGCGGCATTGATGAGCCTGATGTCATTGCGCTGCGTCTGCCCACCCAGGCCGCTTATCACCTGCTTGCTGGTTACGTTGAGAGCGACTATGAGAAGCTCTACTTCTCGTTCAGCGGCGAGTCCAACTGCATAGACACCTGGATGGAGACCCTCATGAATAAAAAGGTCGGTCTCTCCCTAGGTTGCCGCGGCGACCGCGGCACTGGCGCCATGGGCTACGGCGATGTCCAGATAACCATGACCGGCGAGCAACTCATCAAGGCCCTTGACGGCTTTGAGACCATCGTCGAAAATGGCATCCCTTACCCCTACAATCCCACCTGCATGTACGCTAAGGATTTCTGATACGCGCTCACAGATTAGATTACAGGAGAAAATGTATACATGGATATTGTAATTCTTATTGTTTCTATCCTGCTACTGGGCTTTCTCTGCTTAAAAAACGTGCCCACACTTGTAGGCGGCATCCTCTGCTCGGTTCTTCTGTTGCTCTTCTACGGAATGGACCTCTACACCGGCCTGCTCGACACCTATATGAGCGGCTTTGTTGATTTTACCAAGACATGGTTTTTGATGTTCCTGCTGGGCGCACTGTTCGGCAAGGTAATGGACGTCTCCGGCGCGGCCGACAGCCTGGCCCGCGCGGTGCTCAACCTCGTCGGTGAAAAGCGCATCTCTCTCGGCGTGTTCATCATCTCTGCCCTGTTCATAACCTGCGGCATCTCCGTTTACATCACCCTGTTCATCTGCCTGCCCATCGCCATCAAGATGTGCAGACGTGCAAACCTCTCCCGCGGCTTCATCATCGCCGGTTACTCGCTCGGCATAAACACAGGCCTCGCGCTTCCCTATGTCGCTGCCACTAACAACATGCTCTGCACCGACTATTTCGGTACCACCGCTGCCGCCGGCGGCATCCTCGCCGTCGCCGTTACTGTTGTTTACGCCGTCGTAGGCATGATCTACATCAACTGGTACGAAAAGCGCATGCGTGCCAAGGGCCTGGGTTATGTGCCTGCCGAGGGCGAGGGCGCCCTGGCCGAGGTCGACGACGATGAGACTCGCAAGCTCCCCCACTGGATACTCGCCGTCATCCCCATGATAGTCCCCATCATCGTACTCAACGTCTTTTCCGCCAAGGTAGAGACTTCCCTGCTCATCGGTGTTGCCTGCGCCGTCGTGCTGCAGTTCAAGTACCTGCCTCGCAAGTGGGAGCCCATCCGCAAGATGATGACCGACTCCCTGAGCACCACCACTCTGACCATAGTCAATACCTCCGCCATTGTGGGCTTCGGCTTCGTGCTCCAGGCCACTCCGGGCTACTCCATCGCCGTCGAGCAGATCCTCGGCATCAACGCCCACCCGCTTATCGTCGCGCTGGTGTCCGTCAACCTGATCGCCGGTATAGCTGGTGCATCCTCTGCCGGACTTGTTCTCGCCGCCCCCGTGCTGCAGCAGCTGCTGCCGCTTACCAACGCCGAGGTATTCCACAGGACCGTCGTCCTCAGTTCTCTCGGCCTCGACTCTCTGCCTAACGCCGGCTTCCTGCAGACCGAGTGCACCCTCGCCGGTGTGAAGTTCAAGGACGTCTACCTGCCCATTATTTTCATGGAGACCGTTGTAATGACTCTGCTGCGCGCGCTGCTGTACATCGGCCTCACAATAGCCTTCGGCATGGCGTAAGTCACCCATTCCAAGCAAGCGAAAGGAGAAACATTATGAAATACAGCGAAAGATTTGCCGGAAAGGTCGCCGTCGTCACTGGCGGCAGCAGTGGAATAGGTCGCGCCATCGCCCAGCGCTTTGTCGCCGACAGCGGCAAGGTCGTTATCGGCGACGTGGACACGTCAGCTTTTGAGGCCCTTACTGCCGAGCTCGGCGCTGAAAACTGCTACTGCATCAAATGCGATGTCTCCATCCGCTCCGAAGTCGACGCCATGATTCAGGCAGCTTACGACAAGTTCGGCGGCTTTGACTGCATGTTCGGCATTGCAGGCATCAACATTATGAAAGACTTCCTCGACTTCACAGAGGAAGAGAATGACCGCATCTTTAACGTGAACTACAAGGGTATGTTCAACACCACGCAGGCTGCCGGCCGCGCCTTTGTGGCCCACAACACCCCCGGCGTTATTGTGAATGCGTCCTCCATCAATGCTCGCTGCGCCTGCCCGAACTCCACCTCCTACGCAGCTAGCAAGGGCGCCATCCTCAACCTCACCCGCGGCGCCGCGGTCGAGCTCGCCAAGTACGGCATCCGCGCCAACTGCATCGCGCCGGGCTCCACCGACACCAACATGATAACCGATATCGCTCGTAACCGTTTCCCGACCTACACAGCCCCCAAGCTCCTCATCAAGCGCATGGCTCGACCCGAAGAGCAGGCCAACCTTGCCTGCTTCCTCGCCTCCGACGAGGCCTCCTACATCAGTGGCGAGTGCTACTTCAACGTCGGTGGATGGGGCGTGTCGTAATACGGCGCGCAAGCTGAATACTCAAAGTGCAAAAAGGCACGGCGCAAATAGTGCCGTGCCTTTTCTCATTCCCAGGTCTTCCAGACCTCGGGGCAGTAGCCGACCGTGGCCTGTTTTCCGTTTCTCACCACTGGGGTTTTAATGTTGTCCGGGTACTCCAGCAATCGCTCTATGCGCGCCGCGTCGTTTGCCATGTACTTTATGAGGTCCGCATCCGGTGCCTTGGGGTCGATGAGATTCTCCAGCCCCACCGCCGCGCGGACGGACTCGAACTCCTTTTTGCTCATGCCGTAGCGTGGGAGGTCAATGGACTGGAATTTAATCCTCCGCTCCTTGAAATAGCGCTCTGCCTTCTTGGTGTCAAAGCATTTGCTTCGTCCAAATATCTGAATGTTCATGTCGACCGCTCCAATATGTCCATGAGATTGTTGTAAAAGATGCCGCGCACGAGGCTCTCGGGGTGGTTGCGGCGCAGCAGGGCCTCGTAGATCCTGCCAACGTCCTGCACGCCCGCTATACCATGCGGCGTGTCGTCGATGCCGTCGAGGTCCGCGCCGATGAACACGGCCCTCTCGCCGCCGAGGGAGAGGAAATGTTCAATATGCGCGCAGCAGGCGTCAGCGTCCCGCGTCAGGCCGAGAAAGTCCGGGCAGAGGTTCAATCCGGCCCCGCCGCCGCACTTCACCAGCGCCTTGAACTGTGCGTCTGTGAGGTTGCGCGGAAAGTCTGAACAGAGCGCCGCAGCGTTCGAGTGGCTGGCGAGGACGGGCCTGGCGCTGAGCTCCATCACGTCCCAGAATGTTCGCTCCGAGGCGTGGGAGAGATCGATGACTATGCCCATATCCTGCGCCGCGCGGACGAAAGCACGGCCCTTGTCCGTGAGCCCTCCACCGCCGTCCATGGCCGAGCCGCAGAGCTCGTTATCCGAGTTCCAGCAGAGATTCACCATGATGAGGCCGTCGCGCTCGTGCGCCTCACGCAGGCGCTCCACGGAGCAGTCCAGCTGCTCCATGCCCTCAACTGAGAGAAACGCCGCTATTTGGCCTCTCTCCGCCGCTGCCTTCGCCTCACTGGTGTTCCGGCAGAGGACGCCGAGGCCGCTTTTTTGCAGCTCCGAGCGCAACAGCGCTGCCTTTTCCTCATATCGCCCGCCCCAGACCGCGAAAAACTGCGCCGCGGGCGCATAGGCGGAGAGCCGCCGCAGGTCAAGCATATATTCGTTCTCCGTGAGACTGCCGCCTCGCTCAAGGACGGCGGTCACAGTGTCGCAGTGCGCGTCAAAATAAGGTGTCGTCATATCAAACCACGCGCTTTGGCCGCGGCTTCGAGCCGCAGCAGTGCCTTTTCAATATAGTCGCGCGGACAGGCAAGGTTCACGCGGTGGAAGAGCTCATAGCCCGAGCCGAACACGTCCCCGCCCTCGGTGTAGAAGCGGGCATCCTTGTGCAGAAACTCCGTCAGCTCCTCCGGGCTAAGTCCGGCTCGGCGGCCATCCATCCAGGCGAGATATGTGCCTTCGGGCATGTGGCAGGAGAACACAGGCACGCGCTCTGTGAGGAAGTCCGTGAATAGGCGGCAGTTGCCCTCGAGCACCTTCAAGCACTCGTCGAGCCAGGGTCCGGAGCTCTTGTAAGCGGCCTCGCAGGCTGCGTAGCCGAAGCTGTTGAAGTAACCGCCCATGTCGCGTGCCACGGTAGCCTTCACGCGCTCGCGCAGCTCAGGGTTCGGGGCAACGACGTTGGAGATGGTCATGCCCGCGATGTTGAAGGTCTTGCTGGGCGCGGTAAGCACCACGCTGTTTGCGGCCAACTCCTCGGATATGGAGGCAAAGACGCTGTGCTCGTGCCCGGGGTAGCATATGTCGAAGTGTATCTCATCCGATACGACCTTCACGCCGTGGCGCAGGCACATCTCTCCAACACGCTCAAGCTCCGCGCGGGTCCATACGCGGCCCGTGGGGTTCTGCGGACTGCACAGTATGTAGAGCTTGACGTGCTCCTGCTCTATCTTCCGCTCCATATCCTCAAAGTCAAAGACGTACTTGCCGTCCTGCTCCAAGAGCTCGCTGCGCACAAGGCGGCGGCCGTTTTGCTCTATGGCGCGGTAAAACGGCGGGTACGAGGGAAAGTTGAGCAGTATGCCGTCGCCCGGCTCCGTCAGCGCGCGCACACAGCAGCCCACGGCCAGCACCAGGCCGTAGGTCTGAAACAGCCACTCGGGCTCGATGTGCCAGCCGTGGCGGCGCTCCATCCACGAGACTATCTCGCGCTTGAGACTCTCGGGCGCGCCCGCATAGCCAAAGCTGCCTTCGGTGACGTGGCGCTCAAGCGCCGATGCTATCTCCGGCGCCAGCTTGAACTTCATCTCGGCCACGCCGAAATCGATGGCGTCCGGCGCAGGCTCCCCGAATTGGGCAAGGCGCTCCCACATGGGAGCGCCGCTGCCAAATGCGGGGTGCAGGGTAGTAAAATCGTATGCCATGCCCTTACCCCCTATTCTTTTATATCTCGGTTATCACAGGCAGTATCATCGGACTGCGCTTGGTAGTCTTGTAGAGATAACCCGTGAGGTTGGTACGCACCTTGTTTTTGATACCGGCCCAGTCGGTGATGCGCTGGTGGCGGCAGCTCTCGAGGCTCTCGAAGATTACGCGCTTCATCTCCTCGATGAGGTCTTCGGATTCCTTCTCATAAATGAAGCCGCGCGTGACTATTTCGGGGCCGGACACAAGCGAACTGTCCTCTCCCGAGAGGGCCAAAACAACGACTATCATACCGTCCTGCGCAAGATGCTTCCTGTCGCGGAGCACCACGCTGCCCACGTCTCCCACGCCGCTGCCGTCCACGAACACGCGCCCCGCGGGGACGATGTCCACTGACTTGATGCTTTTGCGGCTGAGCTCTATTACGCTGCCGTTTTCCGCGATGACGATGTTGTTCGGCGCGACGCCCATCATGCGGCCCAGCTCCGCGTGCTTGCAGAGCATGCGATACTCACCGTGGACCGGGATGAAAAACTTCGGCTTCGTCAGGGCCAGCATCATCTTCTGGTCCTCCTGTGAGGCGTGGCCGGAGACATGCAGGTCGGTGTGGCGGTCATAGATGACCTCCGCGCCCTTGTGGAAGAGCTCGTCGATGACCCGGGAAATAGTCGTCTCATTGCCGGGAATGGCGGAGGCGGAGATGATGATACGGTCGCCCGCGTCGATGTTTATCTGCTTGTGCTCGGAGAAGGCCATGCGGTAGAGCGCGGACATGCTCTCTCCCTGGCTGCCGGTGGATATGATGACCGTTCTGTCCTTGGGCTGGCCCTTTATCTGGTTGAGGTCCATGAGCACGCCGTCCGGGATGTCCATATAGCCCAGCTCGCTCGCGACCTTTATCATGTTCTCCATGCTCCGGCCCGTGACGGCGACCTTGCGCTTATACTTGGCCGCTACGTTCACTATCTGCTGGATGCGCTGTACGTTGGAGGCGAAGGTGGTGACGATTATGCGCTTTTCGCAGCCCTTGAAGAGCTCGTCGAACTTTTCTGCGACCTTGCGCTCGGAATCCGTGTGGCCCGGGCGCTCCACGTTGGTGGAGTCCGAGAGCAGCGCCAGCACGCCCTGCTTGCCGAGCTGGCCCAGGCGCGCGATGTCGATCATCTCGCCCTGTATGGGCGTGACGTCGATTTTGAAGTCGCCGGTGTGGATGACCGTACCGATCGGCGTCCTGATGGCGAGGGCCACGGAGTCGGCTATCGAGTGGTTGACGTGTATCATCTCCACCTCGAAGCAGCCGAGGCGGAAACGGTCTCCGGCCCTCTTCGTGAATATCTGCGTGTTGTAGAGGAGGTCGAACTCCTCCAGCTTGAGCTCGATTATGCCCGCGGTGAGGCTCGTGGCGTAGATGGGTACGTCCAGCTCCCGCATGACATAGGGCAGTGCGCCGATGTGGTCCTCGTGCCCGTGGGTGATGACTATGCCGCGTATGCGGTCCTTGTTCTGCCGAAGGTAAGTGATATCGGGTATGACGGCATCAATGCCGTAGAGCTCCTCGTCCGGAAAGCCCAGACCGCAGTCCACGACAATAATGTCCTGCCCGTATTCGTACACGGTGAGGTTCTTGCCAACCTCGCCGAGGCCGCCGAGCGGGATTATTTTCAGTTTTGCCATATTAATCTCCTTAAATCAAAAATTGTCTTATGTACAACGGTTATCCAGCATTATAACCGCTAAGGCCGTATTCAATCCGCCTACATCTCCACGCGGCCTTCCAGGGCGCGCTGAAGCGTGGCATCATCCGCAAACTCAAGGTTTGAGCCGACGGGTATGCCGTAGGCAAGGCGCGTCACCTTCACCCCAAAGGGCTTGAGCAGACGCGAAATGTACATGGCCGTAGTCTCCCCCTCGGTATCGGGATTCAGGGCCATGATGACCTCCTCAACGCCGCCGGCGGCGACGCGGGAGACAAGCTCAGATATTTTGAGGTCGTCCGGACCGACGTGGCTCAGAGGCGAGAGCACGCCGTGCAGAACATGATAGACCCCATTATATTCCCTGCCGCGCTCGAAGCTGAGCACGTCTCGCGGCTCGGCCACTACGCAGATGACGCTCTGGTCGCGCTTGGACGAGGAGCATATGGGGCAGATCTCCGCGTCAGTCAGGTTCTGACACACGGAACAGCAGTGAACGCTGCGCTTCGCCTCGCTTATCGCCGCGGCAAAGGCCTCAGCCTCCGCATCGGGCAGGGAGAGTGTGAAAAAAGCGAGGCGCTGCGCGCTCTTTTTGCCGATGCCGGGCAGCATCGCGAATTTATCTATCAGGTTCTCAAGCGCCGCCGGGAAAAAGGACATATATGTCTACCTCTTATGACTGATTTCATACTTTGATATCCGCGGCCATGCGTATGCCCGCAATGGCTGCGGCGCGGTCGGGCTTTCCAAAAACAGCACTGCCCGCCACCAGCACATTGGCTCCCGCGTCGACCACAAGCGGGGCCGTGCTCTCGTCTATGCCGCCGTCCACCTCGAGCTCGCAGGACGGACGGTACTGGTCAATAAGCGCGCGGATGCCGCGTATCTTAGGCAGCATATCCGCCATAAAGCTCTGCCCGCCGAAGCCGGGTTCGACCGTCATGACAAGCACCATGTCGAGTTTGTCGAGATACGGCAGTATCACCGACCCAGGTGTTCTCGGCTTGATTGAGAGAGCTGCCAGCTTGCCTTTGGACTTTATCTCGTCGAGCGCGGCAAGCACGTCCTGCGGCTCATCCGCCTCCACGTGGAAGCAGACCAGATCCGCGCCCGCATCGCAGAATTTGCCGACATAGCGGTGCGGCTTTTCGATCATCAGGTGCACGTCCAGAAACATATCCGTGGCCTTCCGGAGCGACTTGACCACTGGAATTCCGATAGAGATGTTGGGCACAAAAAGCCCGTCCATGACATCCACATGGACATAGTCCGCGCCTGCGGCTTTTATTTCCTCAACCTCGTCTGCCAAACGGACGAAATCCGCTGAGAGTATCGAGGGTGCGATCTTTATATCCATACTGTACCTCCCCGTAACGCAGTACATGCAGCGGGCATAAAATATCTCAGCGGAACGGCGCGCCGGCCTTCGCTTTTATATAGGGGGCGCGGGGCTCATCTGCTCCGTGCTCCCGGCTGCAACACATACCAAATCATTATACTACGTTTACACAGCCCGGCGCAACAGTTTTTGCTGCAATGTCACAGCCAAGACGCAAAAAAGCGGGGATATTCCCCGCTTTTTTTGCAGTATCGCGGGCTCAATCCCGCCTTACTATCTCCTCTGCGGACTTGAAAATGCAGTCGGCCGGCACCACTCCGCGCACAGACGAAGTCGGATAGATGCTCGCTCGGCGGCCAATGACGCTGCCGGGGTTCAGGACGCTGTTGCAGCCCACCTCCACGCAGTCACCCAGTATGGCACCGAACTTCTTGAGGCCTGTCTCGACCCGCTCCTCGCCGCTCTTGACAACGACGAGGGTCTTGTCGCTCTTTACATTCGACGTGATGCTGCCCGCGCCCATGTGCGCGCGGTAGCCCAGCACGGAGTCGCCAACATAGTTGTAGTGCGGCACCTGTACCTTATCAAACAGCACGACGTTTTTCAGTTCCACCGAGTTGCCCACAACGCAGCCCTTGCCAACTATGGCGCTGCCGCGGATGAAGGCGCAGTGCCTCACCTCAGCCTCGTGGTCGATGATGCAGGGGCCGCCGATGTAGGCGCTGGGGAAAACCTTCGCGTCCTTCGCTATCCAAACGTCCTCCGACGGATGGTCAAACTCGCTCTCGGGCAGGGTCGCGCCGAGCTTGAGTATGAAGCCCTTTATCTCGGGCAGGACCTCCCAGGGATACTCCTTCCCCACGAAGAGCTCCGCCGCTATCGTATGCTCAAGGTCGAGCAGCTCGCTTATCTTATACATCATTTCACCCTCACCAGATGCCCGCTCTCACGCATCGCGTCGATTATCTCGTCCACAGCGGCCTCGCAGACCTCGTCGGTCTCGGCCTCGGCCATGACGCGGAGCACGGGCTCCGTGCCGCTCTTGCGCAGCAGCACACGGCCGCTGTCACCGAGGCGCTCCTCCACCTTCTTCACCGACGCCTGAACGACCGCGTCGGCCATGGTGCCGTCCTTGTCGTCAACTATGACGTTTTTGAGCACCTGCGGGTAGATGGTCACGGGCTCCGCCAGCTTGGAAAGCGGCAGCTTGGAGTCCAGCATGACCTGCATGACCTTGATGGCTGTTATCAGGCCGTCGCCGGTGGTGGCGTATTTGGAGAAGATGATGTGGCCGGACTGCTCGCCGCCGATGAGATGGCCGTTCGCGCGCATGTTCTCCCAGACGTACTTGTCGCCCACCGCGGTCTTTTCGTAGCCAATGCCCGCCTCGTCAAGCGCCTTGTAGAGGCCGAAATTGCTCATGACGGTGGTGACCAGAGTGTTGGTGTCGAGCCGACCGCGGTCCTTCATGTGCTTTGCGCACATATACATTATCTCGTCGCCGGAAACGTAAGCGCCGTTCTCGTCCACGGCGAGGCAGCGGTCCGCATCTCCGTCGAAGGCGAAACCGACGTCCAGGCCGTTTTCCTTGACCAACTCTTGCAGCGCGCCGATGTGGGTGGAGCCGCAGTCGACGTTGATGTTGAGGCCGTCGGGCTTGTTGCCTATGACGCAGGTGTCGGCGCCCAGGGCGTCGAACACGCTCTTGGCTATCATCCAGGTGCTGCCGTTGGCGCAGTCGAGGCCGACCTTGACGCCTTTGTAGGAGTGGGTCGAGAGGCTGATGAGGTAGCCTATGTATCTGTTGCGCCCTGCGGAGTAGTCCACAGTGCGGCCGATAGCGTCTGCAACGGCGTGGGGCGGCTCGGGCGTGAGGCCGTCGAGGTAGGCCTCTATCTCGTCAAGGACGTTCTCCTCCATCTTCTCGCCCTGGCCGTTTATCAGCTTTATGCCGTTGTCGTGGTAGGGGTTGTGGCTGGCGCTTATCATTACGCCGCAGTCGAAGTCGTCCACGCGGGCGATATACGAGACGCTGGGCGTGGTGGTCACGTGCAGCAGATAGGCGTCCGCGCCGGAGGCCACCAGTCCGGAGGCCAGGGCGTACTCGAACATATAGCTGCTGCGGCGGGTATCCTTGCCGATGACCACCTTTGCCGGCTCGCTGTCGCCGCCGCGGCGCTTGCATTCACCGCAGTACCAGCCCAAAAAGCGGCCCACCTGATAGGCGTGGTCCGCCGTCAGGGTCACATTGGCCTCGCCCCGGAAGCCGTCCGTGCCGAAATACTTGCCCATTTTTCTTCCTCCCTGTCAGCGCTGGGCGGCAATGTCGCCGCTGCGCTTGTAGATGCTCGCCGCCGGCACGGTGCCCCGCACCGAGGACAGCGGATATACCCG
>URDK01000027.1 GCA_900546485.1 uncultured Eubacteriales bacterium | reverse complement strand
TCACTCCGACCGCCACCGCGACCCGCGCCCAGGCTGCGGCCATCTTCATGCGCTACATCGAGGCGTAAACCCCAACAAAATTAAAACAGGGAGCCGGTTGGCTCCCTGTTTTTTATGGCTGGTTAACGACGCCTGCGAAGAGCGGAAGGTCATCCCGCGAGCTTATGGCGAAGAGGAAGGGACGGTCGAGGGTGAAATATATCTCGTCCTCCGGCTCTGCCGCCGCGGCGTCACCCACGATGACCGTAAAGGCCGCAGCCTCCACACCTTCCTCGTCTATCCTCACCCGCGCCGCGTGAGTGACCTCGGAGACGTATATCTCGTCAGTGTCAGTCGTCATCGGTGTGAAATCTGAGACGGCGGGGTCGAACACGTCCGTGACGCCCAGCGCCTTGAGCCCGTCTATGAGGTCGAGCTGAGAGGCAATGTCGAACTTCGGCACGGAGAAATAGACCCTTGCATACTCGCTCTCGCCCGCCTCGCCGGTGGACATCAGCCGCATGACCTCCTCATTTTCCAGCAGCGTGTCCACGGAGACGCCCTCGTCGGGGAGAATGAACCACATGCTGTTTCCGCCCCGTAGACTGAGCCGCACCGCGCCCCAGCCCTCGCCGCAGAAATAGTCCATAAACTGCCCGGCATACATGTACTCGGCGTCCACGTCACCTGACGGTGTGTGAAAGACGTCCGTGTAGTTGAGCTCCTCACGGAACTCGCTTGTCCACTGCGCGCTGTAATAGATGGTCGTCGCCAGCAGCAGGACAGTGAGGGGGTTCGTCTCAATGGACGCGGCCTGTTCCTCAAGCAGCCCGCGCGTCTGCTCGTTGAGCCAGCTTTGGATGGCCCTGTCCAGCTCCGCTGTGCCCATCTCGCCGCGATAGGACGAGGCATAATAGGTGTCCGCAAGCGTGTCCATGGTGCTCTGCACATAGCCTATGTCCTCGCGCAGCCACACCGAGCTCGCGAGGACGCTCTGTATCTCGTCCTCGTCCCGGCTGCAGGCCCGCCAGATGGACCCGGCCTGTTCACGGAGCGCCTCCAAGCTGTCTGTGCCGATGAGCTCGAGGAGCTGGGAACGGCTGTTTCCATCCGTGAGCTCTGCCAGCATGGCGAGGGCCATGTAGATATTCACCGGCGACACCACGGCGTTTTCATCCCCAGCGCTGGAGAGCAACTGCGCCGTCAGGGCCTCAAAGCACTCACTGGGCGCGGAGATGCCGTCCGGCAGCCGCTCATACTCGTCATACGCCGCCTCCGCTATGGCAAGGGCCGAGCCCGTGGCGCCGGGGCGCAGCAAAGCGGCGGCTATGACAACGACCAGCAGCGCCGCAACCGCGCTTATGTACCATGCCCGGCGGGGCTTTTTGGGCCTCGCGGCGGCGTTCTCCACCAGCTCGTCGGAGAGGTTGGTTACGGCCTCGTAGATCTTTTCGCTTTTTTCGCTCATATTTCGGCTCCCTCCGCTTCAAGATAGGCCCCCAGGGACTTCCTGAGCTTCAGCATCAGCTGCGCGAGCCTGGCGGGCTTTTGGCCCTCCTCCGCTGCAAGTGCGCCGAGCGCCTCGCCGTACCAGTAGCGGCGCACGAAAAGCCGCCGCTCGCGCTCCGGGAGCGTGCCGAGCCAGGTCTCGATGTGCCGCGTAAGCTCCATGGCGTCGAGCGTTTGCTCTACTGTTGCCGGGGAAGGCACGCAATCATCCAGCTCCGAGAGCAGCATGTCCATGCCCGCGCAGCGCTTTTGCGCCCGGTCGCGGCGGTAGCGGCTGATGGAGAGATTACGCGTTATGCGGCCCAGAAACGCCCGCAGACTTATCGGAAGCTCCGGGGGCATGCGCGTCCACGCGGCCATATAGGTGTCATTCACGCACTCGTCGGCATCTTCGCGGATGCCCAGCAGGTTCAGCGCGACGCGCAGGCAGAACGCCCCATATTTCTTCGCCGTCTCCGCGATGGCCGTCTCGCTTCGGGCGTGGTAGAGCGCAACTATTTCCCTGTCTTCCATGCCGCGTCCCCCTTCTGTTTGGCCTTCATCTTAATAAGTCGCAAAACGCGTGCGGATATTGCGGGCGATATGGAAAGATGATACAATGACCCCAGCACAAAGCAGGAGGTCATTACAATGGACTATTGCCTAGGAAACGAAAAACTCTGCGTCCGCGTCTCCTCAAAGGGCGCGGAGCTTCAATCTATACGCGGTGCGGACGGCACTGAATACCTCTGGCAGGGCGACGAGCGCTTTTGGCACGGCCGCGCGACCAACATTTTTCCCTATGTAGGCCGCCTCACGGAGGACAGCTATCTCTGGCGCGGCGAGCTCTACAACATGGGCCGCCACGGCTTTGCGCGCGGCAGCGAGTTTGAGCCGGAGCTGGTGAGCGACACGCGTCTGATACTCACGCTGCGCGCCAACGACGAGACGCGGCGGAGCTATCCCTTCGACTTCAAGTTCGGCCTTATCTACGAGCTGGACGGCGCCTCAGTGCGCGTCACCTTCCGCGTGGCGAACAGGGGAGGGGCGGATATGCCCTTCGGTCTCGGCGGACACCCGGGATTCAACGTTCCGCTCGCCCGCGGACTGCGCTTCGAGGACTATCGCCTTGAGTTCTCCGAGCCCTGCGAGCCGAAGCGGGTGCTGCTGTCTCCTGCGTACTACATTTCCGGCGAGGAAGAGCCGTACGCGCTTAAAAACAACGCCATACCGCTCCTGCACGGACTTTTCGACAACGACGCCGTGATACTGCGCGGCACCTCAGGCGCGGTCACGCTCAAGACCGACGTAGACGCGCACGGCGTTGAGCTCAGCTATCCCGACATGCCCTACATCGCCTTCTGGCACACGCCGGAGACGACGGCGCCCTTTGTCTGCATCGAGCCCTGGATGAGCCTGCCCTCTCGGCAGGACGTGGTCGAGGATCTTGAACGCCAGCCCGGCATCCGCGTCCTTGCGCCCGGAGAGGTCTACGAAAACCGCCTGAACATACGCCTCCTGGGCCTGTGAGCTCAGGGCCGCGTGAGCCGGACGCGGAGGGTGAGCGTTCTGGGCGTCGGCGTCTTGTCGAACTTGATGACGTAGACGCGGCGGGTCATGTCGACCTCGAGCACCGTGCCGTCGCCGAAGGCGGAGTGGCGCACGCGGTCGCCGGGGGAAAAGAGTTCCTCCAGCGCGCCCGACGCGCCGGAGAGGCGCGCTTCATGCGCCGAAATATATTCCCGAGCCTCGGAGACGAGGCTCTCACGGGGTCTGCCGTCCTGAACGAGCAGGCCCCGGTCTATTTCAAGCAGAAAACGCGAGGGATAGCGCGGCGCGCCGTCGTGCCCGCGGCCCTCGCTGTCCGAGAGCACAAGGCCGCGCTTGGCGCGAGTCAGCGCCACGAAGGCGAGACGGCGCTCCTCCTCCATGCCCTCGGGCGAGTCGGTCTTCTTTGAGGGGAGTATGCCCTCGTTCAGGCAGCAGAGAAAGACGTAGGGGAACTCCAGCCCCTTCGCCGCGTGGATGGTCATGAGCTTCACGGCGTCGCGGCCCGTGTCCGCGTCGCTGTTTGAAAAGAGCGCCACGTGGCTGAGATAGTGCGTGAGGGAGCACTCCTCGCCGCTCGTCTCCTCGTACTCGCGGACGGACTGCTTGAGCTCCGCGAGGTTGTCGAGCCGCTCCTGGCTGCCCTCGGTGCGGAGATATTCCTCATAGCCGCTGCGGTTCAAAACCTCGCTGAGCAGCTCGGCGATGCTCCGGCCCTCGCAGCCGGCGGAGAGCTCCTCCACCAGCGAGACGAGCCGCCGGGCCTTTGTGCCGCGGAAGAGCTCGTCGTCGAGGCAGCGGCAGAGCGCGTCGTAGAGCGAGCAGGCGTTTTTCGCCGCGTACTCGCGCAGAAATTCCATGCGCCGACGCCCGAGGTTTCGCCTCGGCACGTTGGCCACGCGCATGAAGGAGAGATCGTCGCGGTAGGCGATGAGGCGCAGGTATGATAGCGCGTCCTTGACCTCCGCGCGGGCGAAGAACTGCACGCCGCTGTATATGACATAGGGCAGTTTGAGGCGGATGAACACCTCCTCGATAGTGCGCGTGACGTAGTGCGCGCGGTAGAGCAGCGTCATGTCGCGATAGGGCACGCCCTTGTCGTGCAGGGCCATTATGCGCTCGGCTATGCGCCCGGCCTCGTCCTCGGGGCTCTCGCAGTGCATCCATACCACCGGTGCGCCGGAGGGCAGGGTGGGCGTGAGCTCCTTTTTCATGCGGTTGCGGTTTTGCGCTATGAGCGAGTTTGCCGCGGCGAGTATCTCGGGCGTGGAGCGGTAGTTTTGCATCATCATGATGGTCTTTGTCCGGGGGAACTCGCGGTCGAAGTCGAGCAGGTACTTCACGCTCGCGCCGCGCCAGGTGTAGATGGTCTGGTCCGGGTCGCCGACGATGAAGAGGTTTTTGTGATAGCCGCAGAGGGCGCGCATGAGCCGGTACTGCGGCTTGTCGATGTCCTGAAACTCGTCCACCATGATGTATTGCAGCCGCTCCTGCCATTTTCGGCGTATCTCCGGGTTTTGCTCGAAGATATAGAGCGTGAAGAAGATGAGGTCGTTGTAGTCAAGGCCGAAGCACTTTTTCTCCTCGTAGAGATAGCCGTAGAAGATGATGTCGCGCGTGGAAACGGCGTCGAGGTACTTGTGGTGCAGTGTCTCGAGGTCCATGTCTATCATGTCGAGATAGTACTCCGGGTCCTCCACGCCCTTGCGTATCTCTATCATGTCCCGCGCGTCAGAGTAGGTCATGTGCCGGAGCGTGAGGCCGCGCTCTGCGTATATGCGCGCGAGCATGGCATCGATGTCCGCGTTGTCGAGGACGAGAAAGCTCTTGGGGTACTGGACGGCGTGGCTGTCCTCCTGCAAGACGGTGACGCAGAAGCTGTGGAAGGTGCAGATGTGGCCCGTGTCGCTGTCGCCGGTCAGGGCGCGGATGCGCTGGCGCATTTCGGCCGCGGACTTGTTGGTGAAGGTCACGCAGAGTATGCTGCCCGGCGTGACGCCCAGCTCATTCACGAGATAGGCAAAGCGGCGCGCCAGCGCCCGGGTCTTGCCCGAGCCAGCGCCCGCCACGACGCGGATATAGCCCTCCGTCGAGGCCACGGCCTCGCGCTGCGCGCTGTTGAGTCCCTCGAATATGTCCAAGTCCTCGCCCCCTTTTCGATAAGTATACCACCGCTCCCGCGACCTTGCCAAGCGCATACGAAAAGGCCCCGCCCGATGAGGGCGGGGCCTTCGGCTCAGAGCTCGGTGAGCCCGTTCGGGCCCAGCTCGTATACGCGCGTGGAGACCTCGGAGATGAACTTCCTGTCGTGTGAGACGCTGATGACCGCGCCGCCGAAGGCTCGCAGCATATCACGCACCACGGGCCCGGAGAGCGGCGAGAGGTTTCGCGTCGGCTCGTCAAGGATGAGCACGTCGGCGCGCTCGAGTGCCATGGAGGCCAGCAGCAGCTTCGCGCGCTGTCCGCCTGAGAGGGCGGAGCAGGGGCGCTCCATCTCGAGCGAGGTGTAGCGCAGACTGCCGAGCAGAGCGCGTATCCGCTGCTCCTCCGCGCGGCTGCCCGAGCGGTTGAGGAGCTCCACGGGGCTCAGCGCGCCGTCCAGTCGCTCGCCAAACTCCTGAGGCATGTAGGCGGCGCGGATGTCCCGGCGGGGCAGCAGCTCCGCGGCTATGCGACGAAGCAGCGTGGTCTTGCCCACGCCGTTGCCTCCGACTATGCAGATGCGCTCCGGCCCCGCAACGTGCAGCTCTATGCCCTGCGCAAGCAGCCTGCCTCCGGCCTCAAGCCGGGGCAGCTCAAGGTCGAGCACACGCTTTCCGCGCGGTATCGCGGCCTCTGCGGGGAAGGCGAGGAAGATGGCTTCCTCGGCCTCGGGCATGGCGGTCAGCCTCTCGCGCTCGCGCTCAAAGCGGCGGCCCATGGCCTGGACGGAGTGCATCTTCTTCTTGAGCAGCCGCCCGCTGTGCGGGTCCTGACGAGTGAGGTTCTCCTGGGCGCTCTCGACCTTTTGGCGTATCTGACGGTAGCGCTCGAGCTTCCGGTCGAACTCCTCCCGCTCCTTGCGCGCCGCCTGCTCCTGCCTTGCAAGCGCGCGGCAGCGCGACTCCACATAGACGCGGTAGGGCACCCTCGCCACCGTCGCGCGGGGCGCCGTCTTGCGGCGCAGCAGCTCCAGGTGGACGATGACGTTTGCCGTGCGCTCTATGAGCGTCTCGTCGTGCGAGACGAATAGCACCGGCTGCTCGCGGCTGAGTATGAAGTCCTCCAGCCACTCGAGCGAGTCGAGGTCGAGGTCGTTCGAGGGCTCGTCGAGCAGATATAGCTCGGGCTCCTCGGCGGCGAGGGCCGCGAGCTGGAGCTTTATCCTCTCTCCGCCTGAAAACTCTCTGAGCGGCCGCTCAGAGGCGAACATCGCGGCGTCGAGGCCAAGCTCGGCGGCCAGGGCGGTGCGCTGCCTGGGTGTGAGCCGCCCAAAACCGCGCGAGGCGTCGAAGAGCCGACGCGCGGGGGCGTCTAGCTCTGCAGGAGAGAGCTCCTGGGGCAGATATCCCGTGCGCCCGCCGGGGGAGATGGTCCCGCTCCACTCGACATAGCCCTCGGCGAGGGCTGGGTCGTGAATGAGGCGCAGGAGGGTGGACTTCCCGTCGCCCTCCTCGCCGATGAGCGCGGCGCGCTCGCCCGGGCCGAGCTGGAGCGAAAAGTCCGAGAGTATGCAGCGCAGGTCGCTACGGCAAGTGACGCTGAGTTTGTCTATTGTAAGCATGAAAAAGCCCGCTCCTTTGCGTGTATTGCCCCGGCGTGCCGGTGCGCAGACGCGCAAAAAGCGGGCCTCCCCCATAGAAGGGCGGCTGAAGCGGCGCATCTGATCCGGCACGGCAAGCCGGACCCGCCTGATAAGCGGGCCGGGGCTGGCCTTGCTTGGAATCAGATTACTTCCGCATCTTCCCACCCTTTTCACTTCGTATTTAATTCATTATACCGTATCTTACAGCTCAAAGCAAGCCCTTGCAAAGACCGGCTGGCGTCCCTCGCAGGGGCAATCGAGCTCGGCGGGGCCGGTGTGCGTCTTGCCGGTGAAGAAGTCGCGCCATTCGCCCTCGGGAAGGTAGACGCGGCGGCTCTCGGCGTTTTCCTCGAGCAGCGGGGCGACGAGGATATCGCGCCCGAGCAGGAATTCGTCCGCGCAGTCTATCGCCCGCGCATCTCCGGGCCAGTAGTACACCAGCGGCCGGAGCATGGGGCGGTTCTCCGCGGCGCACTCGCGCGCTGTCTTGAGAAGGTAGGGCAGGAGCCTCACTCTCAGCTCGTGCCAGAAGCGCATCTCCTCGGCAAAGCCGGGTATGGCATAGGTACGCTCCATGTTCCAGGGGCTGCGCTCGTTGTTGCCCTCAGCGCCGGGCATGAGCTCGCGGAACTGCCCGCCGTCCGGCTCCGAGTGCCACTGCATGACCGGGCAGAAGCAGGCCAGCTGCGTTGCCCGGCGGTAGAGCTCCGGCGTGGGCAGGGGACCGGCAAAGCCCGCGATGTCAAAGCCCCAGAAGGCTATGCCGCTGCACGCCGCCGAGAGCCCTGCGGTCAGCGCACTGCGGAGCTCGCTGTTCACGGACTGCTGATCGCCAGCCCAGAGCAGGGGCGTCCTGTGCTGTCCTGCGTAGCCCGCGCGGCTGAAAAGCGCCTGCTCCGGCCCGAGCACGGAGGCATATGCCTCGGCGTAGTCGCGCGCGTAGCGGTTTTTGCCCTCGCGGCCCGTGCTGCCGTCGAAGAAGCGCACGTCGTCCGAGTATATGAACTCGCCGCCGTCGGTCTTGAAGCCGTCTATGCCCATCTCGAGCAGATAGCGCCGCTTGTCAAGCCAGGTCCGCCGCGTCTCCGGGTTGGTGAAGTCCGGTATCATGGAGCCGGGGAACCAGTGCCCCTCAGGTATCGTGTAGGGCGAGCCGTCCGCGTTGTGGACGCAGAGACCGCGCCTCACGGAGTCGGCGCAGTCGAGGCTGTGCTGTTCGTTTTCGGGCTCGTCGGGGCCGAGGGCCTTGTATACGGGCGCCTGCCAGAGCAGGACGCGGATGTTCTTTTCATGCAGGCGGCGTATCATGCCCGCGGGGTCGGGCCAGGGGCTGCCCGAGAAGTCGAAGTCCTCGAGCGAGAGCGGCACTCCGTCCGGCTTCGGTGTGTACTTTGCGCCGCGCCAGATGTAGAAGGTTGCCTCGTCGCTCCAGGCCTCGATGACCAGGGCGGAGACGGGAAAGCCCAGCCGCTCCGCCTCGGCGACGGCGTTTTCCACGTCGGCCTGAGAGCTCCAGCGGTTGGCGGATATCCAGGGCCCGAAGGCCCAGTCCGGCGGCAGAACGGGGGAACCGAATAGGGAGAGATACTCCGATATGATGCTCTCCGGCGTGCCGGAAAAGAGGGTTATCTCGCAGTTTTCCGGCAGCTCGGCTATGATCTCGTCCTCCCGGAAGTCGAAAACCGTGACCTCACAGGTGTCGGCGTAGAGGCCGAAGCCGCTGTCCGTCCAGAAAAACGGAGCAGGGCAGTAGCTCTTATTTCCCTGGAAGCAGAATTTTTCCTCCACCTCGCAGACGACGCGGCGGCCCTTCTGATTGAGGGCGTTAAAGCGCTCGCCGAGGCCGTAGGCTCCGCGGTAGGCGAGGGCTATGCGGAGCTTTCCGTTTTCCGTCAGGTCCAGCCGGGCCGGGCCGAAGGCATGCGGGAGCGAGCCGCTGAGTTTCAGCTTTTCCATAGTTCCTCCTCAGCCCTTGATGCCGCCGGCCATGAGACCGGATTTGAACTGCTTCTGGGCCGCGATGTAGATTATGATGATGGGTATCATGGAGATGAGACTGCCCGCCATGAGCACGTTGTATTCGGTGTTGTACTGACCGTTCAGCGTTGAAAGCGCGATGGGCAGGGTCATTTTGTTGCGGTCGGTGAGCATGAGCAGCGGCCAGAGATAGTCGTTCCAGCTCTCCATGAAGGTGGTGACGGCGAGCGTTGCGAGCGTGGGGATGCAGAGCGGCAGAGCCACCTTGCGATAGGTCTGGAAGAGCCCCGCACCGTCTATCCTCGCGGCGTCTATGTAGTCGTTGGGGATGGTCCGCATCTGCTGCACCAGCAAAAACACCGCAAAGGGCTTGAACATGCTGGGCAGTATGACGCTGGCGTAGCTGTCTATGAGGCCGAGCCGGTTCATTACGACGAAGAGCGGTATCATCGTGACCTGCGTCGGTATCATCATCGTTGCTATGTACACGCTGAGTATCGCGCTACTGCCGCGGAAGCGCAGCTTTGCAAAGGCAAAGGCCGCCATGGAGGCGCAGATGAGCGTGATGAGCGTATAGGATACGGAGATGAGCAGGCTGTTGCCGATGGTGCGCAGGAAGGGGAAGCGCGAGAACACCTCCGTGTAGGCGTCGAGCGTCGGCTCGGCGGGTATCCACTCTATGGGGATGCTCATCAGCGCGCCGCGGCTCTTGAGCGAGGTGGAGATCATCCACAGGAAGGGGATGAGCGCGATGACGGCCAGCAGTATGGACACGACGTAATAGCCCGCAGTGCCCAGTTTTCGTTTATGCGTCATAGTTCACCCACCTCTTTTGCAGCTTCATCTGAAGTCCCGTGCAGGCCATGATGATGACGAACAGCAGCCAGGAGAAGGCCGCGGCATAGCCCATGCGGTAGTAGCGGAAGCCGTATTTGTATATCCTCTCGACCATGACCTGTGTGGAGCCGTTTGGCCCGCCGTCGGTCATTATCATTATCTGCGGGAAGAGCTGGAAGGCGTTTATTAGGCTTACGATGAGCACGTAGAAGATGGCCGGGCTCAGCAGCGGAAGGGTTATGCGCCAGAACTTGGTCCAGGGCCCCGCGCCGTCGAGCGAGGCGGCCTCATAATAGCTGCGGTTGATGCCCACCATGCCGGAGAGCAGTATGAGCCCGAAAAAGCCCATGTCCTTCCACACGGAGACAAGCACTATGGCCGGCATGGCCCAGTTCTCGTCCAGCAGCCAGCCCGGGCCCTCTATGCCGAAAAAGCCGAGGATGCCGTTGAGCGCGCCGTACTGGGGGGAGAGCACGCTCTTCCAGATGAGCGAGGCGGCGACCCAGCTCGTCAGCACGGGGATGTAGTAAATGATGCGGAAGGCAGTGACGCCGCGTCTCTGGCGGCTCAGCAGCGTGGCCACGGCGATGGAGGCCGCGAGCATGAGCGGGATGTACATTATGATGTAGCGCAGCGTGTTCCAGAGCACGTTCCAGAATTCGGGCGTGGTCAGGATGTTCTTGAAGTTCTCAAGCCCTATGAAGTGCTCCGCGAAAAAGCCCGGCGCCGTCAGCTCGTCGAGCCCGTTCCAGTCCGTCAGGCTTATGAGCGCCGATATGATGAGCGGCAGAAGCGAAAATACGATAAGCCCTATCAGGCTCGGCAGCAGAAAGGGAGAGGCGGCCAGCAGCCCGTCGCTGCCCAAACGGCGGCCCCTTTTACTCGCTTTCATTGGATGGCGGCACCTCCTCAATCGTCCGATCAGTCAAAGAAGCGCCGGGGAGGCGCTTCTTTGACAGTGATTTGTTTCCTTTATTCTCAGCCGAGCGTTATCTGCGCCTCGCACTGGCTCTGGGCCTGGTTCAGCGCCTCCTCAACCGTCATGGTGCCGGAGGCCGCGGCGGCGAGCGCCTGGCCGATGATGTCGCTCATGAGGGCGTAGTCCTCAATGACCGGCGGGGTCACCAGGTAGTCGAGGCTGTCGAACACGGCCTGACGGTTGTCGGGCGGGGTGATGTCGAGATAACTCGCAAGGGTCGCCTCATCGTTGATGGCGGGCAGGTCCCAGCCGGCCTCGATGCGGATGGCGGCGGCGGTGGGGCTGGAGGCGAGCCAGGTTATCCAGGTGGCCGCGGCCTCCTGATTCTCGCTCTTGGCATTTATGACGCAGGCGTTGGAGAAGAAGTGTGTCGCCTTCTGCGTCGCGCCGGGCTCAACGGCGACGTCCCATTCAAAGTCGCAGCCCTCGGCAAAGGTGTTGAAGGCCCAGATGCCGGTAGGGATCATGCCGAGGCGTCCGCTCATGAAGAGGTCCCAGTCGCCCATGCCGCCCATCTGTACCTCGGTGGGCTGCACATTGGAGACCAGCACGCGGTCGACCATGACCTGCGCGGCCTGGATGTTCTCGGGGGAGTTTATGGTGAACTCGGTGAGGTCCTCGTTGAGCAGGCTGCCGCCGTACTGCGCCGCGACCTTGTAGAACTCGTTATAGGTGATGGGCTGATAGATGCCGTAGATGTCGTCGCCCAGGGCGCGGATAGCTTCGGCCGCGGCCTGAAGATCGTCCTGCGTCCAGTCGTCGGTGGGGTAGGCCACGCCGGCCTGGTCAAAGAGGTCCTTGTTGTAAACGAGCACGACGTTGGAGAAGTTGCCGGGCAGGCCGTACTGCTTGCCGTCCACGTTGA
The DNA here is from genome assembly GCA_900546485.1 of uncultured Eubacteriales bacterium. Classification (GTDB taxonomy): domain Bacteria; phylum Bacillota; class Clostridia; order Oscillospirales; family Oscillospiraceae; genus Scatomorpha. Next base: position 20,493 of record URDK01000027.1, on the reverse strand, counting down.
AGGCGGAGAGCGCCGTCTCGTTGAGGCCGCTGAGGTCCACGCCGGTGATCTCGGCCAGGGCGCCCTTTGCGGCGTAGGAGGCGAAGTTTTCGATGTTCAGCTCGTAGCAGTCGGGGGCGGTGCCGCCGGCCACGCGGGTCTGCATCTGGGTGAAGTAGTCGTCAAAGCCGATGGTCTCTATATTGACCGTGATGTTCGGGTACTCCTCGTGGAAGGCCTCGTACATCTTAGCAAGCGTCTCCTCGTTGCCGCCGGAGGCGTTGAAGTTGCAGTATGTAATGGTGACGGGCTCGGCGTCCGCCGGAGTCTCCTCGGCCGGGGGAGCATCGGTGCCGGTCTCTTCGGCGGGCGGCTCGGAAGTCTCCGCAGCGGGAGTGCCGCAGGCGGAGAGGAGCATCAGGAACACCAGCAGAACGGATACAAGCGATAAGAGCTTCTTCATTTTTGCATTTCCTCCTCACTAATTTTTGGTCATCGGTTGATTTTTTTGCCCTTTTCGCTTAAAATATCCGTGGCGAAAAGAGCTGCCAGGCTTTTTTCCCGCGCGGTCTGCACCGGACTTTCCAGAGGGCGGTGCGGGCCGCTTTTTTGCACCTCCGTTTCAGATTTTTGTAATTTTTATACGAGTTTCTTGACCGAGCCGCGTTCTATGAGCTTGAGAGGGAGTATCTCCTCCTGCTTGGAAAGGCTCGGGTCGGCTATGTGTTCAAGCAGCAGCTCCACGGCGCGCTGGCCCTTGAGCGATATCTGCTGCCGTATCGTGGTGAGGCCCGGGGCTAGATACTGCGAGATCTCGAGGTCATCAAAGCCGATTATCGACATGTCCTCGGGCACGCGCAGTCCGGAGTTATAAAGGCCCTTTATGGCGCCGATTGCCAATATGTCCGCCGCGGCGACGATGGCAGTCACGCCGCTTCCGGAGCGCGCCAGATGTTCGGCCATGGCGACGCCGCTCTTGTAGTCTATCTGTCCCTCAAAGACGTAGTCCTCGCGGTAGGCCACGCCGAACTCCTCGAGCGCCTGCCGGTAGCCCGCGAGGCGCTTTTGCATGACGCCGTTCTCCTTGAGCTGGCCGGCGAAGAAGGCCGCGTCCCGGTGACCGCACTCGAGCAGGTGGCGCGTTGCAAGGTAGCTGCCGTAGGCGTCGTCGATGCGGATGTTGTTATAGTAGTGGTCGTTGCAGTAGCTGTCTATGAGGACAATGGGTATCTGTGTTTTCTTCATCTGCTGGTAAAATTCGTCCGGGTACATGCCGATGACGATTATGCCGTCCAGGTTCCGCTGCTTGGCGAGGGTGAGGTAGCTCTCGTTGGCGTCCGTGGCGGAAATCAGGATGTGGTAGCCGCGCTGGCGGGCGTAGTACTCGATGCTGCCGAGCACCTCGCTGTAAAAGCTGTTCTGGAACATCAGCCGGTCTCCCGGCTCCGTCTGGGGGACGACCACGCCTATGAGCATCGAGTCCCGGCGGCTCAGCCCGCGGGCAGCGAGGTCGGGGACGTAATCGAGCTCCTCTATCGCCTCGCGCACGCGGCGCTTGGTGTCCTCGGAGATGGTGCGCTTGCCGTTGAGGACATAGGAAACGGTGGCCGAGGACACGCCCGCCCTGCGAGCTACGTCCTTGAGCGTTGTTCGAGCCATCTTACCGCCTCCTTTTAGAAGTTTAACCGCTTAAATTACCTTTGGCCTAATAATAAGCCAGCCTTGGCAACACTGTCAATAGTTTTTTGCGATTTTATCTAAAATGTTCTTGACAACGCTGCAAATTTAGGTATATTTGATAAGTAATAAGGTTTAAGCGGTTAAACACAATCCTTGAACGGAGGCTCGTGATGGAGAGATACCTGCCCACGGGCAACGAGCAAATCTCGCTGCCGCGTGTAAATGAGATAAACGCTGGGGTGGAGGACCTGACCTTCCTGCATATGGCCAGCCGCGGGCTCATAGACTTGCGCGGCGGGCATGCCGAGCCGCTGATGCGGCCCTTTGCCGCACCGCGTGGAGCGGAGGCGGAGCTTGAGGGCTTCGAGTGGAGCCGCCTGGGGCACTGGTACCCGCGCTTTACGGCGCGTGCGGGCTCGCTCGCGCTTGAGGGCGTCATCCTCGCGCCTGTGGGTGAGCGCGGCTTCGGCTACCGGTTGAAGGTCACGAATATGGGCGCGGGGCCGGTGGAAGCCGCTTTCGGCTTGCGCGGGCAGGCGGGCTCGGCCTGGCACTGCGTCAATGTGGACAAGCGGATCGAGGGCTCGCTCAACTGCTATATAAGCGGCTGGAGCGGTCTTCCCGTGTTTGAGCAGATGTGCGGGGTGCCGCTTTTTGCCCTCGCGCCAATTTGCGAGGGTGAATGCCGCGCAGATTTCGAGCCGGCAGGTGAGGGCTGGCTCTGGCGGCTGGAACGCTCGGTGAGCCTTGCGCCGGGCGGGAGCGCGGAGCTCACCGCCTGGTGGGGCCTGGGCCTCGAGGAGGTCTCCGCCGTCACCAGCGCCCGGGAGCTGCAGCGCCGGGGCTGGGACTGGGAGCTCCGAAGGAGCCTCGCCTGGCTTGAGGAGCGAAGCTGTGACCTCGGTGACGAGGCGCTCACGCGGCTGTACAATACGAATCTTTTCTTCTGCATCTTCTTCTCCACCGGCCGGACGCTGGACACGGAGGAACTCGTCCTCGTCACGAGCCGCTCGCCGCGCTACTATGTCAGCGCCGCCTACTGGGATAGGGACAGCCTGCTCTGGAGCTTTCCCGCCGTGCTGGACGCGGACGCGGCCCTGGCGCGGGAGATGCTCGGCTACGTCTTCGGCCGCCAGCGTCGGAACATCGGCGTGCACTCGCGCTTCATAGACGGCACGGTGCTAGAGTCGGGCTTCGAGCTCGATGAGCTGATGGCCCCGGTCCTCGCGCTCGAGCGCTATGTGGATGCGACGGGCGACCGCTCCGTTCTCACCGACCCGGACGTGCTCCGCGGTATAGACGAAATATTGAAAAAGCTCGACGCCGAGCGCGCCGGGAGCTGCGAGCTATATGAGACCTTTCTCCAGCCCACGGACGACGAGCGGGTATATCCATACATCACCTACGACAACGTCCTGGTCTGGCGCGCGCTCCGCGCCCTGGGGCGGCTTTTCGGGCGCCCGGAGCTCACCGAGCGGGCAGAGCGCGTGCGCCGCGCGATATACGATAACTGCATATTCAACGGGGCCTTCGCCTGGTCGGTGGACCTCGCGGGCGGACACGACGTCTACGACGAACCGCCCGGGAGCCTCCTGCTGCTGCCATATTACGGTTTCTGCGACTGGGACGACCCGGTGTATCTCAAGACCGCCGAGATGATACGGAGCCCCGACTACGCATACAGCTTCGCGGGCTGCGAGATAGCAGAGATAGGCTGCCCGCACGCGCCGCACCCCTGGCTTTTGAGTATAGGCAACAGCCTGCTCTGCGGACGTGCCGAATCGGCGCTGCAGCATCTGCGACGCACGCGCCTTGATAACGGCATCGCCTGCGAGAGCGTGGACGAGCACACAGGCGAGTGCACGACTGGCGAGGCCTTTGCCACCTGCGCGGGCTTTATCTGCCACGCCCTGCGCCGCGCCGTAGGAGGTGAATGTCGTGAGAAATGACGTCCGCCTTGAGGGCTGGAAGATATCCGCCGTGGGAGCGGCTGACGACCGCTTTCTCGAGAGCGTGTTTTTCACCGGAAGCGGCGTCCTCGGCGCGAGGGGCTATCCCGCGCTCCGGCCGGAGCCTAGGCCGCTGGACACCGGCATCTTCGCCGCCGGGATGTTCGACACCATATCCGAGAATACGTCCCTGACGGACTTCGTGAACCTGCCCACGCCGATTTTTCTTACGCTCGGGCACGGCGTCACCGCGCCGGCTCCCTGCACGCAAGTGCGGCGCGAGCTGGACCTCGAGTGCGGGCTGCTGAGCTTTGAATACGCCGTCGAGGGCCCGAACGGGCGCGTGGATGTGAGGGAGCAACGCTTCTTCTCGCTCGCGAACCCGGACCTGCTATTTCAGCGCGTAGAGCTCTCGGACGCGGCGGGCCTCACCCTCCGCGCGGGTATCGACTGCACGAGCCGCAACAGCCCCATACCCGACGACCAGGTCAAGGAGAACACGGAGACGATATGCATGACGCGCCACGTCTCCGCCTCCGGCGGCGCAGGCGGCATATCGGCGGCGTTTGAGACGCGGCACACGGGCCTTGGCTTGGACATGGAGTTCAAATTCCGCACCGGCGGCCTCGACTTTGTGGCTTATGAGCCTGAGGACGAGCGGCTCTGCGCCCGCTTTACAGGCCGACCCGGACCGGCTTTTATTGAGATTGCCTCGAGCATCCGACCGGGCCGCTGTCTTGATCCCCTCGCGGTGGCGGAGATACCTGAAAACTGGAGCTTTGACTCCGCGCTGGCCGCGGAGCGCGAACACTGGCGCACTGTTTGGGCCGAGCGCGGCGTGGAGATAGACGGCGACCCTGCGGCTGAGACCGCCATGCGCTATGTCATCTATCAGCTTACGGTCAATTGCTCGGCCCGCGACCCGGGCGTGAGCATAGGCGCGCGCGGACTGACCCACGCGCGCTACAAGGGCTGCTACTTCTGGGACACCGACCTCTTCCTCGCGCCCTTCTACGTCCTCGAGGACGCGGAGGCCGCGCGCAGCCTCATGCGCTACCGCATAGGCGCCCTGCCTGCGGCAAAGGAACACTCCAAACACATGAACGGTTCCGGCGCGCGTTATCCCTGGATGGCCGCGCTGGACGGCAGCGAGCAGTGCGAGAGTTGGGATATCGGCGCAAGCGAGGTGCACGTCACCGCCGACGTGGCCTTCGCGCTCGGCCATTACCTCGACTGGACGGGCGATGACGCGCTGTTTTTCTCCGGCGGCGCGGCGCTGCTCATAGAGACGGCCCGCTTCTGGCCGAGCCGCTATTCGCCCGCGCCGGGCGGGGGAGTGAACCTGCTCTTCTGCAAGGGCCCTGACGAGTACTGCGGCATCACCAGCAACAACCTCTTCACCAACGTCATGGTGCGCCGGAACCTGTTGCTCGCCGCGCGGGCGGCGGAACGGCTCGAGAGGGAGGACCCGGAGCAGTACGCCGCCCTCGGCCTGAGCGCGGGGGAGCTGCGCTCCTGGCTCGAGCTGCGCGAGGCGATACCCATCCCGCGCGACCCGGAGACCGGGCGGCTCAGGCAGGACGACAGCCTGCATCTCCTGGAGCCGGTGGACCCCGCGAGCCTCAAGGCTGGGGACGAGGCGAGCTATCACAAGGTTTGCTTTGACCGCGTGCAGAGGTACAAGGTCATCAAGCAGGCGGACGTGCTGCTGCTCATGACGCGCCTGCCTGAACTCTTCACGCCGGAGGAAAAGAAGGCGGCCTGGGAGGACTTCGAGCCGCTGTGCCTGCATGACTCAAGCCTGAGCTTTGCCACGCACGCGCTCTTCGCGGCGCAAAACGGCCCCGCCGACGCGGCGGAGCGCTATTGGGAAAAGGCGCTCTGGCTGGACCTGCGCGACATCATGGGCAACACGGGGAAGGAGGGACTGCACCTCGCCTGCCTCGGCGAGACCTGGCAGACGCTTATCTTCGGCTTTGCTGGGCTGCACCTGACGCCGGACGGCCCGGCCCTCGCCCCGCACCTGCCTTCAAAGTGGCGAAGCCTGAGCTTCCGCTTTATCCACCGAGGGAAAAGCTACGAGGTCCGTATATCGAGAGACGAGTCCCCGGAACTTATCGCAAGATAAAGAGAGCCCCGCGCGCTTTTTCAGCGCGCGGGGCTTTTCATATGTCATCCCCAAGAGCCTCCCGCAGTTTCTCCAGCGCCTTCTTCTCAATGCGCGATACATAGCTGCGCGGTTAATGTAAACGATGCCCTTTAAGAAATCGCCTCCAGCTCATGGAAGCGGAACTTGATGATTATCTCCTTTTCCTCGGTCAGCTCCACCCGTTCGATGAGGCTGACCAGCAGCTCCCGGCTGGTGAAGGCCGAGTCGAGGAACTGCCTGACCAGCGACCTGGCCTTTTCTGCGACGTCCTCCGGCTGCTCCGCCTGCTTGATAAGGCTTTTCGCCCGGACCTCCAAAACGGCTCGGTCCGCCTTGACCTTCTGATAGATGCGCTGGAAGTCGTCCTCGGAGAGCAGGCCGTTCAGCCGGTCCATGTACATCTGGTCCAGATTGGTGGTCAGAGCGGTGATTTTGGATTGCAGCGCTTGCATCTCCTCTTCACGGCTGGCCGCCTTGCTGGCGTTCTCCACAGCTTCTTCTGCAATTGGGAGCAGCCGGTCAGGGTCAAGATATGCCTGGCAGACCTCCCGCACCTTGGCGACCACCGCCTCATTCACCGTCTCCTCCTTGATGGAGTGGCAGGTACAGACCCCTGCCTTGGTGAAGCGCTGATAGGTGCGGCAGACGAAGTAGAACACATCCTCCCCGGCGGCGTTCTTGCGGTTGAGCACCGCCAGCGGATGACCGCACTCGTGGCAGAAAATGAGGCCCTTGAGCAGGAAGTCGTAGGTCCGGCTCCGGGTGCTGCGGCGGCTGTTCAGCAGCAGCTGCACCTTCTTGAAGCTCTCCGCATCAATGAGCGGCTCGTGCGTGCCCTCGACAACGACCCAGTCCTCCGGCGATTGCCGTAGGCACTTCTTGGACTTATAGCTTATCTTCACCATGCGTCCCTGCACCATGTTGCCGATGTAGGTCTCGTTTTTCAGCATTTCGGAGATCCGCTCGCTGCTCCACAGGCCAGTGTAGGGGCCAGGCTTTGCCACCGGCAATTTGGCGTAGGCGGCGGGGGAGGGGACGCCCTCCGAGTTGAGGGCGGCGGCTATCTGGCGGCAGCTCATGCCGGATATGGCAAGGGCAAAGATGCGCCGCACGACGGGGGCGGCCTCCTCGTCGATGACGATGCGGTTTTTCTCCGTGGGGTGCATCTTGTAGCCGTAAACCGGCTTGCCGCCGATGAAGAGGCCACGGCGCTGCTTGTCGCGCTTGACGCTCTTGATTTTCTTAGAGATGTCCTTGGCGTACATATCATTCATGATGGCACGGAATGGGGTGATATCGTTGGCCGTGGAGTCCACGCCGGTGTCTATGCCGTCCAGCAAGGAGATGTATCGCACGCGATGTTCGGGAAAGTAGCGCTCCATGTAGTGGCCGGTCATTATGTAGTCGCGGCCGAGACGGGAGAGGTCCTTTGTGATGACCATGTTGACGCGCTTTGCCTCTATGTCGGCTATCATCCGCTGGAAATCCGGCCGGTCGAAATTGGTGCCGCTCCAGCCGTCGTCTATGTAGGTGTCGTAGACATTGAGCCGCTGCTGTTTTACGAACTCGCGCAGGAGGGATTCCTGGTTCTGGACACTCTGGGAAGGCCCGTCGTTCTCGTCCTCCTTTGAGAGTCGAATATATAATGCCGCATGGTAGTCCATGGGGTTGCTTATCTCTGAGTACATGTCACACCTCCCTGGGCAGCAGGCCGTTCAGCTGCGGCAAGGATGCGGATAAGGTAAATCCGAAAAGACTCCTCCAGCAAGTCTGAGGCACTCTTTTCGGATTCTTTAGGATATAGACACTTTACAATAGGCAGTTTCTGCTTCATAGGCAACCCTCCGTAGAAAGCCTATGTGCAGCACACGCCGTTGTTGCCTGTCCACACACGCAGACGAGCAAGTTATGTTATGCTTGTGTAATTTGCGTGTAAAATAACGAAAAAATGCGCATTATGTGTTGCGAAATTTGGGCGATTGGTATAATATATGAAAAGCAGATATGTCATTTTGAAGAAAACAAGGGCTTGCTTGGGAACAACTAGGAGGTAGTGTATGCGAAAGAGATTCTTGGCCATGTTTTTGGTTGTGCTGATGCTGGTAAGCATGCTGCCAGTAACAGCTGCGGCTGCGGATGAGGCTACATGGGAAGAGGTGGAACTGGCGGATATTCAACCTGATGATGTTATAGCCATTACCATGTATGCCAGCCACACTCAAAAAAGTTATGCTCTGCTCAACAACGGCGGGACTCAAACGTGGGGGCCTGCTCTAGTTTGGGACTCGAGTGTGACGAATGATAGCACTCAATGCTGGAATATTGTGAAAGTTGACGGCGGATACAATATTTATCCCGCCGGAATCAGAGAAACTTGGCTTTATTGTATTGATAATAATAATGGTTTGCGTGTGGGAAATGGTACCCCTGTATCTACTTGGACGCTTGATGATACCAGCGGTTATTTGAAGTGTCAGGATACTGGTGGGAACACGCGATATATGGGCGTTTATGACAATAACGGCGGTCAAGATGTTGGTACGCCCAATTTCCGTACGTATAAGAACACAACGGGCAACACAAAGGATCAGACGCTGACATTCTATAAACTGAATGGCGAAATAGAGCTTCCTGACCCCGGAGAGGATCCCGATGATCCTCCTCTGGAAAAGAGCTACGCTACTAAGCTGACCGAGCTTCCGGGTGACGGGGATACCGTTATTATTTATAACTCTGCGAATAGTGCGGTAATGGGATCTCAGGCAAGTGGAAGCAGATTGGCTTATGTTACTGCCAACGCAGCAGAGGATAAAATCGAATTGGCGGACGGGATGGCCAAGGTAAAAACTGTCAAAGACGGGGACAACTATGTTTTCGTGCTTGACGGTAAATACCTCACCTCCGACGAGAGCGGTAACGGCCTCAGTTTTACAGATAGCCTGACTGATTGCGGAAAATGGACAATATCGGGGGTCGATGGACAGCCCGGAAAATGGTATGTCAAGAATGTTGGTGCCAACTACAATGGAAACCACAATCAGGCTCTTGAATACTATAACGGGTTTACAACATACGGAATTAAAGAAACTGATATCTACCAGATGGAATTCTATCTGGCTGAAAAAGCTGGGCCAATCAACACCGGCGACAAGGTTGTGATCTACAACCCGGCGAATAAAAAGGCCCTGTCTGTTAACGCTGTAGGCACATATTATCGTGCTGGCGTGGACATGACCTTGAACAGCGCGGGCGGCTTTGACAGCGTCACATCTGACGTTATCTGGGACGTCACTGTTAACGGGGACGGGACATACACCTTCTCAAACGGTGAAAAGAAGCTGTCTGTAAATGCAAAAAATAATAGCCTGCCGCTTGACGAGGTGAATTACACCTGGACTGTAAGTCCTGCAGCGACAGAGGGCTGCTACTACATAATAAACGCGGGAAGACCCACTCTTTACATCGAATGGTATAGCCAGTACAGCGAGTTTTCTACATACCAATATAAGTCGAACAATGAGAGCATCTACGCGATGCAGTTCATCAAGGTTGACGGGGCGACCGAGCCCGGCGGCGAGAGCGGCGATCTGCCGGAGGCCGGCGACGAGGTCATGCTCTACAATATCTCCGCTGAGGGCGTACTGGCGGGGCAGATAGGTGCGGCGGACAGCCCATCTATCGCAAATGCCCTGGCGACAGTTGCGGATAGCAAGGCCACTGCCGAAAACGGCGGCGTAGTGTTCACCGTTGAGAAAAACGGGGAGTGGTACCGCTTCAAGAATGAGGCCTACGGCTACCTGTGTTCCAACGGCACGGGCAACAACGCCTTCTACTCCCAGACCGCGAGCGAAGACGCCGACTGGAAGCTCACAAACGGCAAGAAGGGCGGCTTCAACCTCGAGAGCAGGACGGCTAAGTTTAATAACAGGTACTCCCAGTACCTCGAGTATTACAGTGACTCCTACAAGACCTACAGCATGTACAACGTTACGGACTACGACATCTATGAGTTCTTCTTCTATCCCTGCGCAAATGATGAGGCAGATCTGACTTCCGGCGTTGTCAACAAGCCCACGGTTACCATCACCGGCACAGACGCTTATGCGGGAGTGTCCTACGAGTTCACCGTCGAAGTCAACGCTGTGTTTGGCGTTGGTACGCTCACCGTCAAGGTAGGAAATAATGAGCTCACCAAGGGCGAGAACGGCGTCTACACCGTGCCCGCAAACCTCGTGACCGGCGAGAAGATCACAATAACGGTCAGCGGCACGGACACGAAGGGCAAGGATATCAGCGGCAGCAAAGAGGTCGCGGTGAAGGACGAGCCTGTCATCACTGAGGTCTCGCCGGCTCAGGGCGCCGAGACTGGCGATGACAAGCGCCCCACTATCAGCGCGAAGATTGAAAACGGCGGAGAGAACCCGATCGTGACCATGACCGTAAACGGTCAGACTGTCAATGCGAAGTATGAGAACGGCACGGTTACCTATACCCCGGCCTCTGACCTGGCCGACGGCCGTGTCACCGTCGTGGTGACGGTCAAGAGAGCTGACAACAAGGACGGAACAAAGACCTGGAGCTTCACCGTTGGCGAGGCCCAGTTCGCTGCGTACTTCGGCCAGCTCCACTCGCACACCGGCGAATATTCCGACGGTTCGGGCACGTTGGACGAGGCTCTCGATTATGTGGCAGGTATCCCCGAGAGCGACAGCGTCGACTTCGTGGCCTTCACCGACCACTCGAACTACTTTGACTCCTCCAGTGCTCCGAACCCGGCGGAGGCGCTGTATGATACGTCGAAGATGACCACCGAGAGTGCCAATAAGTGGGCGGCATACAACAGCGCCATAGACGACTTCAACGCGAGCAGCCCCGACAGGATAGCGCTGGCAGGCTACGAGATGACCTGGTCGGGCGGACCGGGCCACATAAACACCTTCAACACCCCCGGTATAGTCTCGCGCAACAACAAGACGCTGAACGACAAAACAGGTGACGCGGGGCTTCAGGCCTATTACCAGCTTCTTATTGAAGCGGGAACTAATGGTGTCCAATCCATAAACCAGCTCAACCACCCTGGTACGACCTTCGGCAACTTCTCGGACTTCGCCTACTACACCCCGATGCTCGACAGCTATGTCCAGCTCGTCGAGGTCGGCAACGGCGAGGGCCAGGTAGGGGCCGGCGGCTACTACCCGAGCTATGAGCAGTACATAATGGCCCTTGACAAGGGCTGGCACGTTGCCCCAACCAATAACCAGGATAACCACAAGGGCAGCTGGGGCAACGCCAACGACGCCAGGAACGTCATCTACGCGGACTCGCTCACCGAGGAGGGGCTGTTTGATGCCATCAGGGAGCGCCGCCTCTACGCCACCGAGGACAAGAACCTTGAGATAAGCTACACCCTGGACGGCCACATGATGGGCAGCCAGCTGGGCACGGACGCAGTGGGCGAGAACGTCAACATCGAGGTCACGGTCTACGATCCGGATCACAGCGACGCCATATCCAAGGTCGAGGTAGTGGTGAACTCCGGCAGAGTGGCCTACACCTGGGACAGCATCCCGGCCAGCGGCGAGCTGAGTGCCACTATTCCGGCTGATTACAGCTACTACTTCATCCGCGTAACGCAGGCAGACGGCAACCTGGCCGTCACCGCACCGGTTTGGGTCGGCGAAGTGCTCAAGCTCGGCATCGACTCCGTCACCAGCGACACGGCCAACCCCGTGACCGGCGAGGAGCTGACCATCACCGCGAACCTCTTTAACACCGAGACCGGCACTGCCACTGCCAAGAGCGTGGTGTTCTCTGTGGACGGCGTGAAGAAGTACACGGCCGAAAACGTCAGCATCGCTTCCGGCGCAAGCCAGGGAGTTGAGTTCAAATTCACTCCGGACTCCGCCAAGCTTCAGACGGTGAGCGTAGAGGCTGTCATTGAGCTGGATGGTAAGGAGTACACCTTCACCAGCTCCATAGAGCTGGACGTGCAGGACAGCTCCAAGCTGGTCTACATAGGCATTGACGCGAGCCACTACAACGAGTATGTAAACGGAAACTACAAGGACAGCATGGGTAACTTCAGCAGCCTTGCCATGCAAAACGGCGTCCGCACCGTGCAACTCAACACCAGCGCTGATCTGATAGCGGCCTGTGAGAACGCAGACGGCAAGTACAAGGCGATAATCCTTACTGCGCCCAGCAGACGGAGCTCAGAAGCCCAGGCAGACCCAAAGGTGTATTCGGCCACAGAGATTGCTGCCATAAAGGCCTTCAACGAGGCCGGAGGCATGGTGATCGTAACCGGGTGGTCGGACAACTACGAGAACTATGATGTGATCCAGGATAATCCTGGCATAATGCACATGGCGGCGACGCAGAACGCAGTGCTTGAGGCGCTTGGCTCATCCCTCAGAATCGGCGACGATGCGACTTACGACGATGTCCGTTGCAAGGATGACAACGTTGACCCGTGGAGGCTATATTTCTCCGATTACAACTGGGATAGCTTCCTTGTTGAAGGCGTTATAGTGAACGAGGAGAAGCCTTATGACAAGTATGAAACAGAGCGTTTCAGTCACTACGGCGGAGCGTCGGTATACGCAACCACCGATACCCTGCCAGACACAGTGACTCCGGTGGTGTTCGCGCACGCGACGACGTATTCCAAGGATGTGGACGGAGACAAACTGGGCGGCGACAGCATCCCGAAATACGCCTACACCGACGGCACAGAAAGGCTGCTCATCATGGCGACGGAGCAGCTCGCTGGAAAGGGCCTGATCGTGGTTTCCGGCGCGGCCTTCCTCTCTAACTTTGAGGTGCAGGCAACTGTGGATTCAGGCGCCGAGAAGAACTACTCCAACTACAAGATCTGCGAGAACCTGGTGAAATATCTCAATCCCGACGGTCTTGCCATCAGTACCATAAAGCAGGTGCAGGATGAGAAGAATGAGGGTGTGCGCTTCACGATAGAGGGCGTAGTCACTTCCAACGCCTCCGGCTACGACAAGGACACCGCTTTCTTCGACTGCATCTATGTCCAGGACGGCACTGCGGGCATCAACGTGTTCCCGGTTGCAGGTTCGTTCAAGCTCGGCGACAAGGTGCGAATCACCGGCCACACCTCGTCCTACCAGGGCGAGAGGCAGCTGTCCATCTCCCTCGGCTCCATTGAGAAGATTGGAGAGACTACGCCTGTACAGCCGACGAAGATAACGGCGGCTCAGCTTAACGACCTCAGCTATCTCGGCAGCCTTGTGACGCTTGAGGGCACGGTCACGGATGTGAGCTACGCGAACGGCCTGGTTCAGGACATCCTGGTGAAGGACGCCGCGGGCAACATTGGCCGCGTATTCATTGACGGCTATATCACGACTGATGCCGACGTGCAGGGCCTTGAGGTCGGCTGCAAGATCTCGGCGACAGGTCTCGCCAGCTATGACAACACCTATTCCGGCGACAGCAGCCTCTATCCGCGCATCAGGGTGCGAGACAGGGCTGAGATCATCTGCTCCGAAGGCGGAGATGAACCTGACAATCCCGATATCCCGCTGCCGCCCGTGACTCCTACACCCACGCCAACGCCCGAGCTCCCGTTTGACGACGTAAAGCCCGGAGACTGGTTCTACAACGACGTGGTATATGTCTACGAAAAGGGCATCATGGACGGAGTTGACAACAGGGTGTTCAGCCCGAACACGACCCTCAACCGCGCCATGTTCGTGACGATGCTTTACAGGGTGGCGGGCGAGCCCACTGTCAGTAAGACCGCGGACTTCTCTGACGTGCCCGGAGGCACCTGGTTCTCCGACGCGGTGGCCTGGGCCAGCTCTCAGGGCATAGTGGACGGCTTCGACGACGATTTGTTCGGACCTTACAACAGCCTGACACGCGAACAGCTGGCGACCATACTCTACCGCTACGCCAAGTGGTCCGGCAGGAGTACCTACGCGCCCACCGACGCGCTCACCGGCTTTGCCGATGCGGATAAGGTTTCCTCTTACGCACTCGATGCCATGCGCTGGGCGGTGTACACCGGTCTCATGCAGGGCAGCGAAAACGGATTGGAGCCGCAGAGCAGTGCCAGCCGTGCCCAGGTGGCGGCGATTATCCATCGCTTCCTCGACAAAAAGTAAGCTGGTCCGACACAGAGCCTGACGTGATCAGGTAAGACATATAGGCTTTCAGGGGATTTCAGAGCTTCTGAAATCCCCTGAAATGATTTGAAAGGAGCCGCCAATGAAAAAGACGGACAGTCCCGACAAGAGACTGCGGTTATATGAGATCCTCGCCTCGGTACTGATATTTGCCATACTCATAGGATGGGCGCTGGCTTTGAACCTGACTGCTGGCGACAGAGAGCTTACGGCAGCACAGAAGCGGATGTTTGCTGTGGCTGAGGTCACGGATGTGCTTGCGGACAATGCGTCGCCGGACACCTGGACTGAGGGACGCAGGATCGGTCAGCAGCTGCTGGAGGTCAAGGTGCTCACAGGTGAGAACAAAGGAGCGGTGCTAGAGGCTACGAATTTCCTGAGTGCTTACGCCAACGTGGATGCAAAGGTCGGTACCCGAGTTATAGTCAGACTTGATGTGGACGACCAGGGGGAACTCTATGTAGTCTCAGTGCCCGCTTATAACCGTGCTCCTGTGATGTTGGGGCTGGCGCTCATCTTCGCGGCGCTGCTCGTTATAATTGGCCGGAAAAAAGGTGTAATGGCGCTTGTGGGCCTGGTGTACACGCTTGCCTGCATTTGGTTTATACAGGTGCCGATGATACTCAGAGGGGCGGAGCCTGTTTTGGTTTCCGTCATCATCGTTGCGCTTACCACGGCAGCTTCTCTGCTGTTTTTGACGGGCCTGAGCCGAAAAACGCTCTGCGCTGTGCTCGGCTGCGTCTGCGGAGTGGGCGTTGCGGGAATATTTGCGGCGGTCTCGGGTTCTATATCTCAGCTGAACGGCTTCAACCTCCCCGAGGCTGAGGACCTGGTGCTGCGCTCGACGCAGGATACCGTGAGGATAAGCGGGCTGCTAGTCAGCGGGATACTCGTCGCCTCCCTGGGTGCGGTCATGGATGTGGCCATGTCCATCGCATCCTCCTGCTGGGAACTGCGACAGCTGAATCCAGCGTTGCCCAAGGCCGATATCTTCCGCTCCGGGATGAACATTGGCCGCGACGCAATGGGCACGATGGCGAATACGCTTATTCTGGCATTCGCGGGTGCTTCCCTCAACACTTTGCTGCTGTTTAGGATATACGGCTACCCAGCGATTCAACTCTTCAACTCCGACGCGATAGCAGTGGAGCTCATACGCGGCTTAGCGGGCTCGATCGGCATCATACTGACGGTACCGCTCGTCGCAGCGCTGAGCGCAGCTCTCATGCCCCCGGTAAAGGGACGGCTCGCAAAACAGAGATAGCCTCGGCATACCGCTTTCTGTATTTCCGAGAGAGCAAAAATGAGGCCTGCGGCAATTGGAAGTATGCTGGACTGAGAGCAATGGTGGAGGCGAGCGATAGAGGCAGCCGCCTCGCCGTGTTTTTGTCAGACGACAGGCTTGTCGATTGGGAGAACGGGACATGAGGCTTCGAATCTGAGTATTTCATAGACATGATTGAAACGGCTACCGCCTTCTTCTATGGCGTGAGAACGGTGGTCACTGCTTTTCAATTTCCTTTAGCATATACAAACAAAAAACCTGCTCTGGCCTGATTGCCGGAGCAGGTTTTTTAGGCTGACGCCGTCTCTAAGAGACGGCGTTTATTTTTGCTTGGGGCTGGCTCGCTTCGCGGCCTATCCTTCATAGAAGGCGCGGATATCACGGGCCAGCAGCTCAAGAGCCTCCGGAGCGGATATCGTATATCCTCCGTCCTGCCTGAGAACGACGCCTTGCTCCTGCCAGCGCTTGACTACATAGCACAGGCTACGGCGGCTGATGCCTATCTCCTCGCTCATCTGCTCCAGCGTGTAAGCTGACAGCCGCTCAGGGTGACTCAGACAGTACATAGCGGTGTTTTCCTCCGCCGTAAAGAGGCTCAGGCCCAGAAACTTGTGAAACATGTAATAGGCTCGCTGGCTGGTGCTTCGATAAAACTCCAGAGCAAAGGAGGGCTCCTGCATGAGCTGCCAAAACTGTTCGTCCGTAAAGCTCAGGTAGACGCAGTCGGCGTTTGCCACCAGGTTGGAGTCGAAGCTGTGCCCGCGAAGTCTGCTGATATGCCCGCTGAAGGCCATGGGCCGCACCTCGTCGAGCAGTACCCGGCGGCCCCGGCAGGAGAGCGTCCAGACCTTGATGGAGCCCTCGAGCAGATAGATTATATGATAGCCCTCGTCTGCGGCGTGGCTTATGCAGCTGCCTGCCGGCGCGCTGTGCAGCATTATGCGCCCCTGATCAAAATCCCGGTGGATCAGCGGGTAGATCCGCGTGCCCGCCAGGGCCTTCTTCCACTTTATATGTTCCGCCCTGTCCATGATTCCAGCCCCCAGCTAAATTCTATTGCATTTAAAATTATAATAGCATGATTTCATTTCGAGTGCAACTTGCACTCGAAATGCCCGGCCTGCGATTCTTATAATAGAAGCACTCAAAAATGCAAGGAAAGCAGGCGATCATTTTGGGAGACAACGAACTGAAGCTGCAGGAGATACTCAAGTCCCGCGGCATCACCGATGAACAGCTGAAGGAGGCGCAGGAGCGGGATATACCCGCTGCGGCCGAGAGCTTCCAGCGGATAATGGACATCTACTATCTGCTGAAGGTCACTGCCGACATGGAGAGCGCCTATTGGTACAACCGCGTGTGGTGGGAGAACGACGGCGACCTGCTGGAGGTGCGCCGCGCCAAGGCCGTAGCGGCCTCTCTGGCCCACAGCACGCCGACCATCCTCCCCTACGAAAAGCTGGTCATGAACAAGACCAAGCATCTGCGCGGCGCCTTCCCATTCCCCTGGGTCTGCGCCAGCTTCTTCAACGCCATGGCCGAGTCCCTGATGGCGGAGGTGGACGCCCCCGCCGAGAACGAGGCCGACTCCGTCTCCGTAGTCGGCGCGGGCGGCGGCAACGTCACCGAGAGCTATGGCGAGATAATCTCCATCGCCAAGAAGTTCGGCATGAGGAAAGAGGACATCCCCGTCCTGGTGAAGGTGTCAAAGTACTGGGACGGCATCTCCGTGGAGGATATCTCCACCAAGTACGCCAAGACCCTGCCGGACTATGAGCAGTTTCAGAACGTCATGGACAGCGTGCTTGTCATGTTCGACTCCTTTGCCATCCCCCAGGGCCGCGAGGTCATGAACTACTACATGCCTCTTCAGTACGGCTTCGACGGCATCCTGAAGCTCTGCGACCAGCGGATGGCCGAGACCATGGGTGAGGCCGGGGGAGACGGCGTGCTGGGCATGAGCCGCGGCTACTATTACGCCGCCATGAAGGAGATCGTCAAGGGCCTGAGCCAGTGGTGCGAGAACTATGCCCGCAAGGCCGAGGACTTGGCCTCCCGTGAGCCCGACGAGAAGTACAGAAAGAACTACCTGGAGATCGCCCAGGTCATGCACAACATAGCCCATAAGCGGCCCTCCACCTTCCGCGAGGCCCTGCAGCTGACGCTCTGCCTCCACCTCGGCGTGGTCAACGAGGACCCCCAGTCCGGCCAGTCCATAGGCCGTCTGGGACAGGTGCTGCAGCCCTTCTATGAGAAGGACATAGCCGAGGGCATCACCACGGAGGAAGAGGTCATCGAGCTGCTTGAGCTCTACCGCATCAAGATAACCTGCATCGAGTGCTTCGCCTCTGCGGGCGTGTCCGGCGGCGTACTCTCCGGCAACACCTTCAACAACCTCTCCCTGGGCGGCCAGAACTACGACGGGCTCTCCGCTGTCACGCCCCTGGAATATCTCATCATCGAGGCCGGTATGCGTGCGCAGACGCCTCAGCCCACGCTGTCCATCCTCTATGACGAAAAGCTGCCGGAGGACTTCCTGATGAAGGCCGCGGCCTGCACCAAGCTGGGCATGGGCTACCCCGCCTGGATGAACAACCAGGTCGGCATGAACTTCATGCTCCGCCAGTACGGGCCCGAGGGCATGGACCTCTACGACGCCAGGGCATGGTGCCTGGGCGGCTGCCTGGAGTCCGCCCCCGGCTGCTTCCTGCCCCTGGATTACAACGGCAAGGTTACCATGATCCCCGGCGGCGCCTCGCCCACCTGCGGCACCGGCATACACTTCACCGCCCTGCCCAAGGTGCTGGAGCTGGTGCTCACCAATGGCGTTGACAAGCGCACTGGCAAGGTGGTGTTCCCGCCGCACAACCGCAAGCTGGAGAGCTTCGACGAGGTGATCGACCAGTGGAAGAAGTACCTGGACATCAGCAACCGCATCGTAAACAAGGTTAACAACATACAGATGGACGTCTGGCGCAAGTATAACATGCCCGTTGTCAACTCCCTGCTCAAGCCCGACTGTTTCAAGAAGGGCCAGCACATAGGCAACTGCGGCGCGCGCTACAACGGATGCATCAACTTCGAGTCCTGCGGCACTATCACTTTCATCAACTCCCTGGCTTCCCTCAAGAAGAACGTGTACGACGACAAGAAGTATACGCTCGAGGAGATGACCGACGCCATGCTCCACAACTTCGGCTTCCGCACGGCCTACGACACAGGCGTATTCTCCCCGGACTATCGTGAGAGCACCGACGAGGCCGCAAAGTACGCGCAGATATTTGCAGACTGCGTCAACGCGCCGAAGTACGGCAACGCCGACCCCTACGCCGACCAGCTGCTGCGGGATTATCACATGTACCTGCTCCACTACCTGCCGACCCTGGAGTCCTTCTTCGGCAAGCCGGAGTACCTGTGCCAGATCTCCGTGTCCACCCACGGCCCGCAGGGCTTCATTACCCTCGCCACTGCCGACGGCCGCTTGGCGGGCACCACCTACTCCGACGGCTCCGTCTCTGCCGCCGCCGGCACTGACAAGAACGGCGTCTACGCTCTGTTTGAGTCCGCGACGGTTTACGACCACTCCCAGAACCAGAACGCACAGATGAACCTCAAGCTCCACCCCTCCGCCGTACAGGGCGTGCAGGGCACCCGCAAGCTGCTTGAGCTGGTGCGCACCTATATGCGCAAGGGCGGCTTCCACGTCCAGTTTAACGTGGTCAGCTCCGATACCCTCCGGGACGCGCAGAAGGAGCCCGACAAGTACCGCGACCTCATGGTCCGCGTCGCGGGCTTTACCCAGTACTGGTGCGAGATAGGCAAGCCCATCCAGGACGAGGTCATCTTCCGCACCGAATACGACGAAGCTTGATTGGGAGGTATTGCGATCATGAAACACGTACAGTGTGTGAACTATATAAACCTCGACTGCGAGAAGGGCATGTGCGCCCTCTCAAAGCTGATAGTCCCCATAGACGGCGAGGGCAGCGAGGCTTGCCCCAACTTTAAGGCAGCGCCGGTCTGCGGCAACTGCGCCTGCTTCTCAGGTCGGGACGACCACGGTATCGGCACCTGCACCGGCTTTGAGAAGGAGAACTGGGCCTACGCCAACTGCGGCGCGTTCTGCTGCGAGCACTACAAGGCGATACAGGGCTGAGCCATGGGTATTACCGGACAGATCTTCGACATACAGTCCTTCTCCGTCCACGACGGACCCGGCTGCCGCACCACGGTGTTCATGACCGGCTGTCCGCTCCAGTGCCGCTGGTGCGCGAATCCGGAAAGCTGGATACACGGCAAGCATCTCATGTTCGCCCAGGCCTCCTGCAAGTGGGAAAAGGGCTGCGACGTCTGCGCGGCCGTCTGTCCCTCCGGCGCCATCTCCATGGCGCCGGGGCGCGCTCCGCAGGTCGACTGGGAGAAGTGCAGTGTCTGCCGGGACTTCGCCTGCACTGCCATCTGCCCGAACAAGGCGCTCAAGCAGTGCGTGAAGGAGTACACGAGCGAGCAGCTGCTTAGCATACTCCGCCGCGACTTCAGCAGCTGGGGCTCCGGCGGCGGCGTCACCTTCAGCGGCGGCGACCCCATGATGCAGCACGATTTCCTCATAGAGGTGCTGCGCGGCTGCCGCGCGCTGGGCATACACACCACCATCGAGACCAGCGCCTGCTTCGTTGAGGAGCGTTTCCTGGATGTGATGCAGTACATCGATTTTGCCTTCATAGACGTGAAAAATATGGACTCCCAGGCCCACAAGGCCGGGACGGGCGTGGGAAACGAGAGGATACTTGCCAACATCCGCGCCTTGAAGCCCAGCGGCTGGAAGGGCCGGCTGGTGCTGCGCCAGCCCACCATCCACGGCTATAACGACAGCGAGGAAAATGCGCGGGCGCTCATCGCCTTCATGCAGGAAAACGGCCTCTTTGAGATAAACCTGCTGAAGTTCCACCGCCTGGGGCAGACAAAGTGGGAGCAGCTGGGCAAGCTGTACGACTACGCCACCGGCGGCGAGATGCGCGACGAGGACATGGCCGCGCTCCAGGCGCTGTACCTCGACGCAGGCATCGCCTGCTATATAGGACATCACACGGCCTTCTAACACCGGGCCGCAAAGTATATTTGAATTTGCAAAACAAAAGGTGCCGCGCGAAAAGCGAGGCACCTTTTGCATACTAAGATGTTTGATGAGATATGGAGAAACCGCTGGCCGAAAGTTGTGTGTAATTTATTGGTTGACAGTTAGTTTGCCGCTTTCAGTATTAAGTATATATCGTCTGCCGTCAACTTCTTATA
>URDK01000026.1 GCA_900546485.1 uncultured Eubacteriales bacterium | reverse complement strand
CACACCGGGCTTCCGGCGTAACCGGCGCGGGCGCGGCCCGTGCCCTTCTGACGCCAGGGCTTCTTGGTGGTGTAGCTGACCTCGCCCTTGGTCAGAGCGCTCTGGGTGCCCTGGCGCTGGTTGGCGAGATAGTTCTTGACGGACGCATGGAGGACGGCCTCATTGGGCTCTATGCCGAAAACGGCCTCGGAGAGCTCGTATTCGCCGACTTTGTCGCCTGCCATGTTGTAGATGACTGCTTTAGGCATTTAACTCTCTCCTTTCTTTAGCCTCTGGCCGAACGCTTCTGCGGGTTCGTGCTGATGGTCGGGGTCGCGGGGCCCTTGCGGACGAACTTCTTGACGGAGTTCTTCAGGTACACGATGCCGCCCTTGGGGCCGGGGATCGCGCCGCGCACGACTATCATATTGAGCTCGGGGTCAACCTTCACAACGTCGAGGTTCTGAACAGTGACCTGCTCGACGCCCATGTGGCCGGCGCCGATCTTGCCCGGGAAAATGCGGGAGGGGTCGGTGCTGGAGCCCATGGAACCGGCGTGACGGTGGACAGGGCCGCCGCCGTGGCTGGTCGGGGTGCGTCCAGCGTTCCAGCGCTTCACGACGCCGGCGTAGCCGTGGCCCTTGCTGATGCCGGTGACATCGACGCGGTCGCCCTCTTTGAAGACGTCAGCCTTCAGGACATCGCCCACGTTCAGGGCGGAGCAGTCCTCGAGGCGGAACTCGTGCAGGTGCTTCATCATGCCCACGCCGGCCTTCTCAAGGTGACCCTTCTCAGGCTTGGTGAGCTTCTTGGCGGCGACTTCGCCGTAGCCGAGCTGGACGGAGTCGTAGCCTTCCTTGTCCGCCGTCTTCTTCTGGACGACGACGCAGGGGCCGGCCTCTATTACGGTGACCGGAACGACCTTGCCCGCCTCATCGAAGATCTGCGTCATGCCGACCTTCCTGCCGATGATGGCTTTCTTCATGTCTATTTCCTCCTAACGGTTATTGGTTGAAAAGCCTCTTGGACTTCCCAACATGACCCTGCCCACTCACGCAAGTCGCGGGCAAATGGGTTATAAATAAGGTATTGCGCTCAGAGCTTGATCTCGATCTCGACGCCGGCGGGAAGCTCGAGGCTCATCAGGGCCTCAACAGTCTTCTGGGTCGGGTTCATGATGTCGATCAGCCTCTTGTGGGTGCGGCGCTCGAACTGCTCGCGGCTGTCCTTGTACTTGTGGACGGCGCGGAGAATGGTGACGACCTCTTTCTTGGTGGGCAGGGGGATGGGGCCGGAAACCTTCGCGTCCGTGCGCTTCGCGGTCTCGACTATCGTCTCGGCCGCCTTGTCGATGAGCTGGTGGTCGTAGGCCTTGAGCCTGATGCGGATCATTTTCTTGTTGGTGTTTGCTGCCATGTTTTTTCCTCCTGATTTCGTACTTAGACGGCTCTCACCGCCCAGTGGTACGGTGAGCATTTTTTCATACACGCAACCGTGCGTATCAGGCCCTGCCCGAAAAATGAACCGGCTTTTGGCCGGTCATCCCCGTACAGGCGATATACGCCATGCACGAAAAAAGCTCAGCCGCCCGATTTCGCGTCCTAAGACGCCGGACATACTCCACGGAAGTTACCGGCTTTCGCCGCAATCTCCCGCTTCATCGCATAATACGCCCACCCCTGGCAGGCGCTCAATTAGAATACCAAAGGGCGGGCGTATTGTCAATAGTTTTTTTGGGTTTTTGACAGAAAATTTCGCATTATTTTTGTGAAAGATTTCAGAAGCTGAAAAAAGAGGGCCGGGCAACGCCCGGCCCCGTGTTTTGCGGGCTTTACGCCTCGAGATAGCGCATGAAGATGGCCGCGGCCTGCGCGCGTGTGGCGGTGGCGGCCGGGGTTACCGCGCCGTTCTCGTCGCCCTCAATGAGGCCGATGTACACGGCCCAGCTCATGGCCTGCTGAGCCCAGGAGCTGACACTCCCTGCGTCCGGGGCGTTGATGCCGCTGCCAAGCGCGGGTTCACCGGCCAGACGCCAGAGCATAGTCACCAGCTCCTGCCGGGTGATCGCGGCGCTCGGGTTCTCGCCGTCGGAGATGCCCTTCGCAACGACCCACTCCTGAGCCTTGGCGTACCAGGTAGCGCCGCCGTCGGTATCCACGCCCTCGGCGCGGGCGATTATCGTCCAGACCATTGCTCGGGTCAGTGTGTCGTTCGGCGCGAAGATGTGCTCCTCCACGCCGTCCATGAGGCCCTTCTCCCAAACGTAGTACACCGCATCATAGAACCAGTCGCTCTCATCCACGTCATAGAATGGCAGCTCCGGCTTCTCCTCGGGGTCAACGTCGGGCAAATTGCCCCACACCGCCGTGAAGGTCATGTCGGAAGTGACCTTGATGGTCTCCCCCGCCTTGTAGGTCGCATCCCCGCAGCGCCAGCCGAGGAAGATGTAACCGCCGTTCTTCGGCGCGTCGGGAATCGTGAAGCTGCCGCCGGGGCTTATGTAGCTGATCTCATCCGCCGCGCCGTTGCCCGGCTTTACTGTGATGATCCAACTCTGCCTGACGGTGAGTGTGCCGTTTTTGTAAACCAGTTTGTAGTTGCCGCTCGCTGCGCCGCCGGAGATCGTAATCTCGTATGTTCCGGCCTTGGTCATGTCCGCATCGCAGTTCAGGATAGGCTCCGCCGTCAGTCCGTCGTGGTCCAGGAAGCCATCAGCCTTATAGCTCAGCCCCGGCATCGCGTCGCCCATGTAGGCGCTCTTGTCATCTGCGGTTATGGTCACCATTTTGGGCGTGATTTCACCGACATTGGACGAAACGGTTGTACTGCTGAGAGTGTAGTTGCCCGCATCCGCACCGGTGAGCGTGATGCCGCTTGCTGTAATGGTCTTGTTCCCACCGGCGCTCGTGTCGCCGTAAACATAGCTTGCAGCAGTTGCTGTGACGTCGTCGCCTGTGATGACACCATCAAGCGCGATACTCAGGCCCTCCGGCGCAGCTGTCGTTCCGTCGTAGACCTTGCTCACTGTGCCATTGATGGACGGGGTGAGCGTCTTGGGGGTAATTTTAGCGGTCACGTCGCCACACAATACGTCGGCGGCGGCGAGCACATACTTACCAGCGTCCTTACCGCTGAGCGTTACACCTTCCACTTTTATGCTTCTATTGCCCGCAGCTGCGCTGTCGAAGATGTATTCTACCGCATCGACGCTGACAACGTCGCCGGTCATTATTCCGTCAAGCACCAGGGTCAGCCCGCTGGTATCTGTCACAGTAGTAGTTCCGTCGTAGACCTTGCTCGCGCTGCCTTTCACGGTCGCTGTGAGCTTATACCCCAGACGGCCGTCTACCGATATCTTGGTATCACTGTTGAAGGTCTTAGACAGCAAATCGCTGCCAGTGATTTCATCATCACCTATCTTCAGCGTTGCATAACCAAAGTATATAGAGCCGATGCCCTTGAGCGTGTCACCTTCATTCGTGCAACAGGTCATCAGAATGTTATTATTGGAATCTACGAATGTCACCTTGACGATTTCGTTAGTGCCTCCAGCCAGAACCGGATAGCCGTCGTCGCCGACCTTCCACGCTTTGCCGTTATATGTACCTTTATCGTAAGTCCACCTGTTCAGCTCGTAGGCCGCTTCGCCGCGCGCGAACTGTTCTTCGGTCATGGCGGTCACGTCTGAAGCCGTTCCTCCAGTGCCGTCCCTGTCGAGCCAGAAGAAGTGCTCAACTATTGCGTGCTTTTCATCTGTACTTCCATACACTCCGCCTTCGCGCACAACACCTTTCTCAGGGGATGTTATGCTTCCTGTACTGCAGCAATTCAACATGATAATAGGGTTAGGAAAAATGAATTCACAGTTTTTTCCGAATATGCCGCCTATGTTCATAATGTCTTCAGAATCTTGCTGAGATCCTCTCAAGTTGCCGCTATTATAGCAGTTCACGATATCAGCACTAATTATGCCGCAAATGCCTCCCAAAAATGTCGAGCCGCCCGCACTATTATCCTCGAGCTCAACATCTCCGCTGTTGATACATTCACGGACACTGCTCGTCGAGCCGTACACGTAACCGCATATCCCGCCCGCCGCTTCATAATTGGCCATGACCTTAGCACTGTTAGTGCATGAAGAAATTATTGAACCATTTCTTATCCTTCCTGCGATACCGCCTGCAAAATTTGCCCCATGGATGTAGCCTTCATTTTTGCAGAAATTTATGTTGCTTGAACCATCTCCTAAGATACCGCCGGCACTACAGGTGTTTTGGTTTTCTCCTTCGGTGATGGCAGTAACCTGTCCATAGTTTTCGCAGTTTTGTATAGTCCCAGGGTCTGTGTCTCTCCCTCCGAAACCGCAAATACCACCGGCTGTAGGATTATAACCCCCGCCTGTAATCGTGCCCCGGTTTATACAGCTCTTCACAGTACCAATATTGTAGCCGCAGATACCCCCTCCGTAAGAAGTTACGTCAGTTTGACCTAATAAATTACTGTCGGTATTTTTTACTGTAAGGCTGCCGCTAAATCTCAGATCCTGCAGGTTGCCTTCATTCCAGCCGCAAACACTACCAACGTACATAGTATTGGTTTTACTTGTAGAAACAGCTGACACAGTGCCATTGAAGGAGCAGCCTGATACAGTTGCCTTTGCGCCAACAGTCCCGCAAATACCACCTATACACGAAGGATTTTCCGCTGAGGACGCTCTGAATTCAACGCCAATATGGCTGTCTGCAAGCGCAAGGTTCTTTACAGTGCCTAAAACGCTCCCAAACATACCTGTATTGCCTCCGGGGGACAATTCGGAACCGTGCAGGTACAGGCCGTATATGGTGTGGCCATTTCCGTCAAAGGTTCCCATGTAGATATTTATTGGCGTCCACGGGATGAGTTTGGCAGTGTTATCATCTGCAACTGCGTCCAGCACGCCCTCGTTGATGGTGATATCCGCCGTCAGCTCGGCGCAGGCAGACCAGTTCGTGTACAACTGGTTGACATACTGCGCGAACCAGTAGAGCTGCCCTGCATTGCCGATCTGGTAGACGCCGTTCTCGTCCTGCTCCGCGGGCTGATATTTGCCTTCATCGTTGCCAACACCGAAGCCATTTTCATCGTAATCAGCCGACGCGCCAAAGCACAATACGGCCAGGCCCAGGGCTATCGCAAACACCAATACAAACAGTTTTTTCATGTCGTCCCTCCTGTCGAGCGGCCAATGGGCCATCCGCATTGCTGCGCAATGCGGAAAACGGTGTACACCGTTTTGATATTCAATTTTATATTACACTATTTTCTACCGCTGCACAAGCGCCGCTTGACATCATTTTCTATGGCAGTTACAATACTCATACCCCTATTGGTATGGAGGTCTTCATATGAGACAATGCATGGACGCAGAAAACCTGCACCGCAGGCTGCGCAAGATAATCGGGCAGGTCCAAGCCATTGACCGCATGGTCGATGAGGACGTGCCCTGTGAGGACATACTCTCCCAGATAAACGCCGCAAAGTCAGCCCTGCACCGCGCCGGGCAGGTGGTTCTCGAGGGACACATTAAGCACTGCGTACGCGACGGCATCGAGCACGGCGACGCCGACAAGACGATCGAGAGCTTCACAAAGGCAGTAGAGCGCTTCTCAAATATGGGCTGAGCCCTCCCCCGCCCCCTTGACAGCCGGGGCGGGCAGGTCTATATTATACCTATACCCCCATAGGTATACGAAAGGTGGCTGTGTATGGAAAAGCTGGAGGCCCTGCTCGAGTGGGGCGGAGTCAAAAAAGACGTCATCTGTCTGGTCTTGGGTGGCATTTCCCTGCTTGTCAGCATTTTTGAGCTGGCTCCGGGTCTGCCCTTTGACCCGGCCTGGGTCGCTATCATCCTCTGCGGCGTGCCGATAATACTTGAAGCCGTCATAGGGCTCGTCACCGCCTTTGACATCAAGGCCGACGTGCTCGTTTCCATGGCACTCATCGCCTCGGTCATCATCGGCGAGGACTTTGCCGCGGGCGAGGTGGCCTTTATCATGCAGCTTGGCGCGCTGCTCGAGGACCTGACAGTCGCAAAGGCCCGCGCGGGCATAGAAAAGCTCGTGCAGCTCACGCCCCAGACTGCGCGCGTCATCAGGAGCGGTGAGGAGCTGGTGATACCGGCTCAGGAGGTACAGGTCGGCGACATACTGCGCGTACTGCCCGGCGAGACGATACCGGTCGACGGCGTCATACTCACGGGTGTGACCTCCGTCAATCAGGCCGTCATGACCGGCGAGAGCCTGCCAGTCGACAAGGGCCCCGGCGACGAAGTATCGAGCGGTACCGTCAATCAATTTGGCTCCTTCGATATGCGCGCGGTCAAGGTCGGCGAGGACAGCTCCATCCAACGCATGATACGCCTTGTACAGTCCGCCGACGCTGGAAAAGCCAAGATCGTCGGCCTCGCCGACCGCTGGGCGACATGGATAGTCGTGACCGCATTGGTCGCCGCCGCAGGCACCTGGGCCGTCACGGGCGAAATAATCCGCGCGGTGACCATTCTCGTCGTGTTCTGCCCCTGTGCGCTCGTGCTTGCAACGCCTACGGCCATCATGGCGGCCATAGGAAACGCCACAAATCACGGTTTTCTCGTCCGCGAGGGCGACGCGCTCGAGCGTCTTGCCACTGTGCGGCGGGTATGCTTTGACAAGACCGGCACGCTCACGACGGGGCATCCCGAGGTCGCTGCGGTCAGGAGCTTCACACCCGAATACGATGAATCGGCTCTCTATGCCCTCACCGCAAGCGTGGAGGCGCGGAGCGAGCACCCACTGGGCAAGGCTGTGGTTGCCGGTTGGCGCTCAGCCGGCGGTGAGCTTGCAGAGGCCGAGGATTTTGCCATGCTGCCCGGACGAGGTGTCAGCGCTCTTATAGGCGGACAGCGTGTACTGGCGGGTAACTCCGAGCTGCTCTCCTCCGAGAACGCGGCACATGGCGAGGCCATACTCGCGGCGGCGGAGGAATATCGCGAACGCGGCTGCACGGTAATTTACATAGGCGTCTCCGGCGCGGCGGCAGGCTTCATAGCACTCTCAGACACACTGCGCCCCGGTATGGCGGACACTATAAGCGCCGTGCGCGAGGCAGGCGCCGAGCCCGTGCTGCTCACAGGCGACCACAAAAACGCTGCCGAGACGATAGCTCACGAGCTGGGCATCACTGAGTACAAATACGAGTGCCTGCCCGAGGACAAGCTCGCGTGGATAGACGCCTCCCAGCGCGATGGCGCGCCCGTCTGCATGATAGGCGACGGCATAAACGACGCACCGGCACTGAAAATGGCCTGCACGGGCATAGCCATGGGCGGTGTTGGCAGCGACATAGCCATAGACGCCGCAGATATCGCGCTGGTGAACGACGAGATAAGTGAGCTGCCGCATCTTCTGCGTCTCTCACGGCGGATGATGGGTACGATCAAGCTCAATCTCACGTTTTCCATGGCCCTCAATTTTGCGGCCATCATACTGGCTATGACGGGCATATTGAACCCCGTTGTCGGAGCGCTGGTGCACAATGCGGGCTCGGTGCTGGTGATAATCAACTCCGCATTCCTGCTGCGCTGGCGCTCGCGCGGGGCTTGAAAAGAAGGTGCGGCGGTGCTACAATGTCCAAAACCCGAAAGGATGTGCATTGAATGATACGCGCCGCGACCGCCGCCGACATAGACGCCATTGAGGCAGGATACACCGAGCTGCTGCTCCACGAGGCCGAGCACGGGAGCAATTCACAGTGGGAACTGGGGGTCTACCCCACCCGTGCAACCGCGGAGCGCGCTGTGGATACTGGGACCATGTTCGTCATGGAGGGGAACGGCCGTATCTGCGCCAGCATGATACTCAACTCCCATCAGGCCCCGGAATATCGTGAGATCCCCTGGCTCTACCCAGCCGCGGATGACGAGGTGCTAGTGATACACACTCTCTGCGTCCCACCCTCCATGGCCGGGCGCGGGCTTGGCAAGCGCATGGTGGACTTTGCGACCGGCTTCGGCCTGGGGCGCGGCATGCGTGTCCTGCGGCTGGACACGAACAAGAAAAACCTCCCCGCTCAGCGGCTTTACCTCAAAAACGGCTGCCGTCTCGCCGGCAGCCGCCATTGCCTGCACGAGGGCGTGCTCGACACCGAGCTGGTCTACCTTGAACGGCAGCTGTAAAAAACACCCCGGACCGCTGGTCCGGGGTGTTTTGACTATATAAGCAGTTATCAGAATTAATTTCTCATTTAGAAAGGCTTTTCCAGGCTCTGGCATAGAAACCGATGTAACCAACAAAGGCAGCGATGGTCACTGCGAGGCAGATGCCTATCAGCGTACTGCTGACCTGCTCCGGCATGCCCGGTATGACCAGCAGCAAAAACACGACGGCATAGGTCACGGCGGTGCAGACCTTGCCGTACCACTGAGCCCCGTCCATACGGAAGCCGCGCCGCAGCATCACAGCGCCCATGGCTAACATGTACAGCTCCTTGACCACATACAGCCCGAACACCACGCCCATGAGCGGAAAGCGGAACGACATGCTCAATGCTATTGCCGCAAAGGTGAGTTTGTCCGCGACGGGATCTATGAATTTACCCCACTCCGTAATCATGTTGAAATGCCGCGCAATTTTACCGTCAAGCATATCCGTAAGTCCGGACACTGCAATGACAGCCGCAGCGTATGCATAGTCTCTGTCCGTCTCTGCGCTGAAATACACTACCAGATATAACGGTATGAGCGCGAGCCGGAAATAGCTCATAATATTTGGAATGGAAAAATATTCTCTACGCCAGTCCCGCTTCAAACAAATCACTTCCGTGGAAAAATATATCACACAACCCGGTCCAGGTCAATGCCCGGACTTTCCGCATACGCCTTCAATCTATGCTGCAAAATTCAACAAAAACTCAACCTGATACGCTTTTTATTCTCTCACGCACGCAGGCATTTACGCAGCTCTGCATAAAAAAAGGGCCCCGGGCTTACGCCCACGGGCCCTTTGGAGGGAATGGAGAATTATCTGTATTTGTTGATGACGGCCTTCATGTCGTCCCACGCGGCCTCCATATCCGCCACCAGCTTGAACTGCGTGCGGCAACGGTCGAGGTTCTGGCCTTCGCGGCTGGTGCGGAAGTAGTGGTCGCCTTCGAGGTAGTCAGTGAGGAAGCGGATGCCACACTCGAGCGTCATCAGCTTTGCGCCCCATGGCAGGTAGTCTAGCTCGGCATCGGTCAGAGCGCCGCCTGCTCCCTCAAGAAAGCCCTCCGCGTAGACGTCAAAGAGACCCAGGTCAAAATTGACCTTGCTGAGGTCGCGCTCATCCTCGGCGCTGTGGTTGGCGCCAAAGCGGATGGAATCGCCGAAGTCGTTTATGGAAAGACCGGGCATGACGGTGTCGAGGTCGATGACGCAGATACCCTCGCCGCTCGCGCGGTCAATGAGGATGTTGTTGAGCTTGGTGTCGTTGTGGGTGACACGCAGCGGCAGGCGGCCCTCGCGCAGCGCGGAGAGAGCCACGGAGCAGTCGGCCTCGTGCTCAGTGACGAACTGGAGCTCGGGTCCTACCTCTTTCACCCTGCCCATGACATCGGCGGCGACGGCGGCCTTGAGCTTGGCAAGCCGGTCCTCAGTGTCGTGGAACTTGGGAATGGTCTCATAGAGCGTGTCCGCCGGGTAGTCGCGGAGCATGCGCTGGAACTTGCCGAAGGCCCTGGCAGACGCCGCAAAGAGCTCGGGAGTCTCCGCCTTCTGGAGGCAAATGGTGCCCTCCACGAAGGGATAAACGCGCCAGGCGCCGCCCTCGGAGTCAGTGTAATAGTTTTTGCCGTCCTTCGTGGCCCAAACGCTCATCGTCTCGCGCTCAGGGTTACCGCCGGCCTCGCTTATCATGCGTCCCAGATAGGAGGTCACTCCTGCGATATTCGCCATGACCTCATCAGGGTGCTTGAAGGCCGCGGAGCTTATGCGCTGGAGTATGAAGCGGCGGCAGGGGTCCTCCCCAGGCTGGGTATGGACAACGAAGGTGTCGTTTATGTGGCCGGAGCCGTAGCGCACGGCGCCGACAAGCTCACCGCCAAAATCGAAGGCGTCCAGAGCCTCAGAGAGCAGTTTTTCAGCCTGCGACATATCTATCAGTCCTCCCACAGCTTGTCGGGATAGAGCCCGCTCGCGGTCTTTTCCGCGATGGCGGCAACGACGCAGGGCTTATCCTCCTTATAGGTGACGCCGTACCACTTGTCTGCACTGCGCAGCACCTTGACGCGGGCCTTGCCCTCCTCAAGCAGCTGAGTTACAACGCTGGGCAGGAAGTACTCGGCCTTGAGCGGATTGGTCTTCAGGGCCTCGTCCAGGAACTTCGGGAAACGGGCCTCGGCCTCCTTGAGAAAGCTCTCGGTGAAGCCCCAGAGGTTCATGGAAACTATCGTACTGCCCGGGACCTCGGTCCAGGTCTTGCCCTCGTCCTCGGTAAAGCGGGCATCGGCGCCCATCTTTTCGATGTGGGTGCGCTCCGTGACCTTGAGAAGGTAGTTGTTCTCGTCCTCCTCGCAGATGCCGCGGGCGACATGGCCGTACTCGGTGACGGTATTGCCCAGGAGATAGCCGACCATGGCAAACTCGTAGCAGCCGTCGCTGTCCGGATGGCTCTCGAGGTACTGGTAGATCTCGCGGAAGCCCTCGGGGCCGTAGTAGTCGTCGGCGTTGACAACGGCGAAGGGGCCGTCAACTATCTTGCGCGCGGCGAGAACGGCGTGGCAGGTACCCCAGGGCTTCACGCGGCCGTCGGGGACCTCATAGCCTTCGGGCAGGTCGTCGAGCTGCTGGTAGGCGTATTTTACATTAATGATTTTAGAGAGCCTGTCGCCTATGGCTTCGCGGAAGGTCTCCTCTATCTCGTGCTTGATCACGAACACGACAGTATCAAAGCCGGCGCGCTTGGCGTCGTAAATGGAGTAATCTATTATGAGCTGACCGTGGTTGCCCACCGGGTCGATCTGCTTGAGTCCGCCGTAGCGACTGCCCATTCCGGCGGCCATGACAACGAGTACGGGTTTCTTCATTGCTTTTTCCTCCCTCATTTTTGCCTAAAATATGGCCCGCTGACGCGGGCCATATCGCTTTTCAGTTATTTCAGCCGCGGTAGCCGTTGGGGTTCATGCTCTGCCACTTCCAGGAGGAAGCGCACATCTCCTCGATGCCGTACTCAGCCTCCCAGCCGAGCTCGGCCTTCGCCTTGGAGGGGTCGGCATAGCAGACGGCGATGTCGCCCGGGCGGCGCGGGTCAATGACGTAGGGCAGAGTCTTGCCGCAGGCCTTCTCGTAGGCGTGCAGCACATCGAGCACGCTGTAGCCCTTGCCGGTGCCGAGGTTGCAGACAAAGAGTCCGCACTTGGTTTCAAGCTTCTTGAGGGCGGCAATGTGGCCGCGGGCGAGGTCGACGACGTGGATATAGTCGCGTACACCGGTACCGTCATGAGTGGGATAGTCGTCGCCGAAAACGTGCAGCTTCTCGAGCTTGCCGACGGCGACCTGGGCGATGTAGGGAACGAGGTTGTTGGGGATGTCGTTGGGGTCCTCGCCGATGAGGCCGCTCTCGTGGGCGCCGATGGGGTTGAAGTAACGCAGCAGCGCAACGTTCAGGCTCGGCTCGGCCTTGCAGTAGTCCATGAGGATACGCTCGATAAAGAGCTTGGTGGTGCCGTAGGGGTTTGTGGTGCCGCCGGTCGGAAAGTCCTCGCGGATGGGCACGGACTGGGGATCGCCGTACACGGTGGCGGAGGAGGAGAACACGAAGTTTTTCACGCCGTAGTCGCGCATGACGTTGAGTATCATCAGGGTGTTCACAAGGTTGTTGGTGTAGTACTCAAGCGGCTTGGCAACGCTCTCGCCGACGGCCTTGAGCCCGGCGAAATGGATGACGGAGTCGATGTTGGGATACTCGCGGAAGAGCTCCTTGACCTGCACGGGGTCGCAGAGTTCGCACTTGACGAAGGGCACCTTCTTGCCCACTATCTGCTCTACGCGGTGCACGGCCTCCTCGCAGGAGTTGATGAGATTGTCCGCTACAACGATTTCGTAGCCGGCCTCGACGAGTTCAACGCAGGTGTGGCTGCCGATATAACCGGCGCCGCCGCTGACAAGTATCATTGTGAACACTCCTTAAAACAGTCTTTTTTCAGTCTGCAGTAATTGTACGTCATACAACAGAAAAATGAAATATACAGTCTTGCACAATCTTTGCACTTTTCGCCACAGATTTTCCCGTCATGCGGACTGGATTTGCAGAATCATCCGCACCGGATGCTATTTCCCCGGCTTGGTCTTGGCCGCAAGAGCGCGTACTCCCGAGGCGTACTCACTCGGCGTCATGCCGGTTATCTTCTTGAAGTGGCGCGAGAAATAATAGATGGACTGGTAGCCCAGGCGGTTGGCTATCTCGGTGAAATTGCCGTCGTCCCGGCGTATCATCTCCTTCGCGGCCTCGATTTTCCGGCGGCCGAAATATTCCATGACCCCGCCGCCCGTCTCGGCGTGGAAAATCTGCTGAAGCCGGCTGCGGCCGACAAGATTGTCCCTGCAGATACGGTCAAGAGTCAGGGTCTGTGAGAGGCGCGCGGAGAGATATTCATCCACACGCAGAAACACCTCATTGCGGCTTTGGGCCTCGATGGGCCCACTGTTCCTCTGCCCCGCCGCTCCGACGCGCAGCAGGCGTATCAGCAGCTCCTCGAGGTAGGCTGCGACCAGCTGTTCAGCTCCAAAGGGCGCGTCCGGGCGTCGCTCCAGCGCAGTAGTGGCCGGATCATCCAGCGGTGTCAAAAAAGCACGCTCAGCTTCGGCTACAATACCGCCTATCAGCACGCGCTCCGTCTCACCCATGGTGTACGGCCCGTCTCCGAGGCCGGAGAGCGCCTCGCCGCCGCAGAAAAAGCTGGCCACGACCAAGTTCGGCGCGGAAGCTCCCGTGGCTCTCAGCGCGTGAAACTCGCCTGGCGGGTGGAAAAGCAGCTTCCCGCGCCCCAGCCGGAGCTGTCTGCCCCCCGCCAGGACGTCCACCTCGCCCTTGTCCACATACACGAACTCCCAGAAATTGTGCTGCTCACCTTCAAAATAGTAGCTGCTCGAATACTCAAAGTAATGCACGGTGACGACCCTGTCGACGCTGACAGGCCGGTTTATTACCGTAGGCGTAAACGGCACAGCGCTCCCCTCCTCTCTAGGCTCCGGATTTGGAACGCGAGTTCCTGCGGTATTCCATGGGGCTCATGCCCTCAAGGCGCCGGAAGCTCTGAGAAAAATAGCTGGGCGACGAGAAGCCGAGCATGTGCGATATCTGACTGAGCGAGTGGTCGGTGTCCCCAAGCAGATATTTGCTCTCCTCAATGCGACGGAATATGAGATAGTTTATTGGCGATATACCATATTCTTTTGTAAATGAATGCACCATATAATATTTATTGACATGCACCAGCTCGCTGAGCATGTCGAGATTTAT
Organism: uncultured Eubacteriales bacterium; assembly: GCA_900546485.1. GTDB lineage: Bacteria > Bacillota > Clostridia > Oscillospirales > Oscillospiraceae > Scatomorpha. Next base: position 18,720 of record URDK01000026.1, on the reverse strand, counting down.
GCTTTCCTTGAAATGGTTGTCTATGTAGTGCCGCACGTTGGCGCACTCCTTGCTCGGCTTGCGGCCCGGCTTGCGGTGCTCGGGCTTAGTCGGCATGAAGTGCATGCCTGCATGACGCATAAGACGCAGAATGAGCACCTCCAGCAGGTCCTGACATATGAGCTCATAACCTGCGGCCTTGAGCTCGATCTCGCGCAGCATCTCCCTGAGCGCATGCAGCAGCGGCTCCCGCGCATTTTGGAAGTTCGTCATGAACCAACGCTCGTCGGAATCCTCACCCGCCGAATACTCCAGGCCGTCAACGCCCAGCACGATATATTCGAGCGGGCGTTTGTTGTAGCTCACCTCAGTGTGCTCAACGTTTGGGTTGACGATGACCATGTCGTCTGTTGACACTGGCAGGAGCTTGCCCTCAATGTTGAATTTCCCGGACCCGCCTACCACATAGAATATCTCTGTACATTCATGTGTGTGCAAAGTGCTGTGCCAATCGCCTCCGTATTTGGCAGTACTGACATATAAAAGCTTGACTTTGCTGCGGTCAATGGGTGTTGCGCCCATATCTTCAAGCATAAACCTGTTTGTGCTCAGTGAACGTCACCTCTAACTCTTTAGCAATCTTGCTTATTACCTTGCTAAGGATTATATTACATTTGCTGCAACTGTGCAATATGTGCAAAATTACCGAAAATTTTCAAATACATGAGGACACTTGACCGGTTTACATTGCGAAGGCGCCGGTGGTACTGATTTTCGCTTTTTAACATGTTGCATAATTTTTTTCTTTCGAATCAAACGCTGCCGTCATATTCTACATATAAAGCAATATTTATAAAAAATAGAGCAATTATTTGATTGAATAGTGGGCAGGAAAGATTATACTTAAAACATCAGAGGGATGGAATTGCCATCCATATGGAATGTATTTGCAGAACCAAAATTTCAGAAAAGAGGAATGACAATGAAGAAACTCCTTGCGCTCGTTCTCGTGTTCATGCTCGCTCTCGGCGTTCTGTCCGCGTGCGGCACGACCGAGACCACCCCCAGCGATACCCCCGCTTCCGGCACCGACGCCGCTGCTCCCGAAGGCGGCGACACCGCCGAACCCGCCGGCTCCATCAAGGTAGCCGCCATCGAGACAGCCTACGGCACTCAGATGTGGGTCGACGTCTGCGCGGCCTTCACCGAGGCCACCGGCATCGAGGTCGAGCTCGTCACCGACAAGAATCTCGAGGACGTCATCGGCCCCGCCATGCAGGGCGGCGAGTACCCCGACGTCATCCACCTGGCCACCGGCCGTGAAGCCGGTCTGACCGAGCAGTTCATCAAGGACAAGAACATCGCCGACATCACCGACGTTCTGTCCATGACCGTCCCCGGTGAGGACGTCACCGTCAGCGAGAAGATTGCCGGCGGCTTCACCGAGACCAGTCTGACCAACCCCTACGGCGACGGCAAGACCTACCTCGCCCCGATGTTCTACTCCCCCTGCGGCCTCTTCTACAACGCCGGCCTCTTTGAGGAAAAGGGCTGGGAAGTCCCCACCACCTGGGACGAGATGTGGGAGCTCGGCGACAAGGCCCTTGAGGAGGGCATCTACCTCTTCACCTACCCCACCACCGGTTACTTTGACGCTTTCTTCTATGCTCTGATGTACGCCGCCGGCGGCCCCGAGTTCTTCAATGAGGCCACCGTCTACACCGAGGGCATCTGGGATACCGAGGCTGCCACCACCTGCTTCGACATAGTTGAGAAGCTCGCCTCCTACACCAACCCCATCACTCCTGCTCAGGCCAACGATCAGGACTTCACCCAGAACCAGCAGCTCGTCCTTGACAACAAGGCCCTGTTCATGCCCAACGGCACCTGGATCGTCGGCGAGATGGCTGAGGCTCCCCGCGCCGAGGGCTTCAAGTGGGGCATGACCGCTCTGCCCGCCGTCGAAGAGGGCGGCGACCGCTACAGCTACACCTGGTTCGAGCAGGCCTGGATCCCTGCCGGCGCTGAGAATATCGACGCTGCCAAGCAGTTCATCGCCTTCCTGTACAGCGACACCGCCTGCGAGATTTTCGCCGCTTCCGGCGCCATCCAGCCCGTGCTCGGCATAGCCGACAGCCTCGAGGGCGACAACCAGCTCTTCTACTCCATCTACGACGACGGTGCGAAGGCCGCCATGGGCAACTTCGCCGCCTACAAGTCCGTTGCCGGCCTCGGCACCAACCGCGAGGAGTTCTTCGATCCCGTGAACAGCCTCGTCTCCGGCACCCTGACCCGTGACCAGTGGGTTGCCGACTGGAAGGCCGCCAGCGATCAGATGAGGGCCAACCTCGCCTGACCTGCAGTTGCAACTACATAAAACCCTAAGGTTCGGGGGACGTTGAGCACCAGCTCATCGTCCCCCTTCCCAAATGCACATACGCAAAAAGAGAGTTTAGACGCATCATTCCGCTCGGAAAGGAGCTGAGCACGTGGAAAAAAACAAGGGACGCAGTCGTTTCATTGTGCTGTGCGTTGCCCCGGCAGTAATTTTGTTCGTCATTTTCATGATCATCCCCACGCTTAACGTGTTCCGCATGTCGCTGTTTGAGCGCGGAGCATACTCGCCCACTGAAACCTTCGTTGGCTTTGCAAACTTCAAGTCGCTGGTGAACGACTCCAACTTCATCCGCGCGATGCAGAATACGATTCTGCTCATCGTGGTAGTAACAATGGTAACCTTCGCGCTGGCTCTTGTCTTCGCTGGCATACTCACCCGCGAGAACATCAAGGGCAAAGAGCTTCTGCGCGTTATTTTCTACATACCGAACATTCTCTCCATCGTCGTCATTTCCGGTATTTTCTCTGCCATCTACAAGCCCGAAAACGGCATGCTCAACAGTCTGCTCTCGATGATAAGCGGGCATGAAGTCTCGATTCTCTGGAAGGGCGAGGACCTTGTCATGCTCAGCCTCATAATCGCCATGGTATGGCAGGCCATAGGCTACTATATGGTCATGTACATGGCCTCCATGGCTGCAGTGCCGCAGAGCCTGTACGAGTCTGCCGGTCTCGATGGCGCGGGCAGGGTAAAGCAGTTCTTCCAGATCACCATCCCGCTCATCTGGACCAACATCCGCACCACCCTGACCTTCTTCATCATCTCCACGATCAACATGGCCTTCCTGTTCGTCAAGGCCATGACCAGCGGCGGCCCGAACGGCGCCTCTGAGGTCGCGCTCTCGTACATGTACGGCCAGAAGGATGCCGGCCTCTACGGCTACTCCATGGCCATAGGCGTCGTGATATTCCTGTTCTCCTTCATTCTCTCCGCACTGGTGAACAAGGTCACTAAGCGCACGCCGCTTGAATTCTGAAAGGAGGCGAGGATATGGAAAAGACTGAAAAGGTCCACAAGGGCAACTCCGGTGAAAAGCTCTACAAAGCGTTTATCTATATTGTCCTCATACTCCTTGCCGTCAGTATCGTAGTTCCTGTGGCCTGGGTCTTTATGGCCTCCATAAAGCAGAACAGCGAGTTCTACGGCAACCCCTGGTCGCTTCCGCTCGGCTTCTACTGGCAGAACTTCGTGGATGCCTGGGAAACCGCAAAGATGGGCGATTACATGCTCAACTCCGTCTTTGTTACTGCGCTCTCCCTGGTAATCCTGCTCGTTGTGGCGCTGCCGGCCTCCTACTGCCTGTCCAGGTTCAAGTTCTTCGGACAGAAGTTCCTGAGCACTGCCTTCATGGCGGGCCTGTTTATCAACGTCAACTACATCGTTGTCCCGATCTTCCTCATGCTGCGTGACGGCGACACTTGGCTCAAGAACACCTTCGGCAGCGGTTTCCTGCTCAATAACCTTGTTGTGCTCTCGATAGTTTACGCTGCGACGGCCCTGCCTTTCACCATCTACCTGCTCTCCGGCTACTTCGCCACCCTCGCGCATGACTACGAGGAGGCTGCCTATATTGACGGCGCCGGCTACGGACGTACGATGGTCAGCATCATCTTCCCCATGGCTCAGCCCTCCATCGTGACCATCATCCTCTTCAACTTCCTCTCCTTCTGGAATGAGTACATAATCTCCATGACCCTCATGAGCTCGGCCACCGGTGCAAAGACCCTCCCAGTCGGTCTGCTGAACCTCATGCAGGCGCAGCAGTCCGCGGCGCAGTACGGCACAATGTATGCCGGTCTTGTAATGGTAATGCTCCCCACGCTGATACTCTATATCTGCGTGCAGAAGAAGCTTATCCAGGGCATGACCGTCGGCGGACTGAAAGGTTAAGGTGCGGATATGAAATTCTGGAAAGAACACATGGGCCTTCGGGCTCTGCTGATGCTCATCTTCGTGGTGGCCGGACTGGCGCTCGTATTTATTGGCTGGTCGATGACCGGCAAGATGACCGGGCTCATACTGATGATAGTCGGCGTCATTTTGCTGCTTACCGCGCTGCTGCTCTACAACAAGCCCTTTGAGGACCCGAAGGTCCGCAAATAAGGCGCAAATCTTTTCTTAACTAAGGAGAACACAATGAGCGAGAGTGAACGTATAAAAGGCCGCGTCACAATACCGACCGACGTGGACGTCGTGCCGGAAACGCTTGAGCTGCTCAAGCGCTGGGGGGCGGACGCCATCCGCGACTGTGACGGCACCGACTACCCCGAGGAGCTCAAGAGCGTCGACGCCAAGGTCTACTCCACTTACTACACCACCCGCAAGGACAACGCCTGGGCAAAGGCAAATCCGGACGAGGTCCAGCAGTGCTACATATCCACCGGCTTCAAGACTGCCTCGGGCGGACCGCTGAGCATTGAGCTCATGCAGGGCGTCAGCCGCGAGCTGATGCAGGTCAACACTCGCGACGACATCAAGCGCTGGTGGGAAGTCATGGACCGCACCCTGGGCAAGCCGCTGGATCCCGCCGCCTGGCGCTATGAGGAGGAGACCGGCTGCGTCGTCATCGATGAACCCGCGGCCTTCCACGACTACTCCGTCAGTTTCCTCGCCTACCTCATCTGGGACCCGGTGCACATGTACAACGCCGTCACCAACGGCTGGACCAACTTTGAGCACCAGATAACCTTCGACGTGCGTCAGCCCAAGACGCACAAGTTCACTATGGAGCGCCTGCGCAAGTTCATCGCCGAGCACCCCTACGTGAACGTCATCCGCTACACCACCTTCTTCCACCAGTTCACCCTGGTGTTCGACGAGCTCAAGCGCGAGAAATACGTTGACTGGTACGGCTACTCCGCCAGCGTCAGCCCCTTCATACTTGAGCAATTCGAAAAGGAAGTCGGCTACAAGTTCCGCCCCGAGTTCATAATCGACCAGGGCTACTACAACAACCAGTACCGCGTGCCGAGCAAGGAATTCAAGGATTTCATGGCCTTCCAGCGCCGCGAGGTCGCGAAGCTCGCCAAGGAAATGGTCGACATCACCCACGAGCTGGGCAAGGAGGCCATGATGTTCCTCGGCGACCACTGGATAGGCACCGAGCCCTATATGGACGAGTTCAAGACCATCGGGCTCGACGCCGTGGTCGGCAGCGTGGGCAATGGCTCCACTCTCCGCCTCATCTCGGACATCCCCGGCGTCAAGTACACCGAGGGCCGCTTCCTCCCCTACTTCTTCCCGGACACCTTCCACGAGGGCGGCGACCCCGTACGCGAGGCCAAGGAGAACTGGGTAACTGCCCGCCGCGCGATCCTGCGCAAGCCCATCGACCGCATCGGCTATGGCGGCTATCTCAAGCTCGCCTGTGAGTTTCCCGAGTTTCTCGACTACGTCCAGTCCGTCTGCGACGAGTTCCGCGAGCTCTATGAGAACATCAAGGGCACCACTCCCTACTGCGTCAAGACCGTCGCGGTGCTCAACTCCTGGGGCAAGGCCCGTTCCTGGGGCTGCCACATGGTGCACCACGCGCTCTATCAGAAGCAGAATTACAGCTATGCCGGCATCATTGAGGCGCTCTCGGGCGCTCCCTTTGACGTAAAGTTCATCAGCTTTGACGACATCAAGGCCGACCCGAACTGCCTGAAGGGCATAGACGTCATAATCAACGTCGGCGACGGCGATACCGCTCACACCGGCGGCGCCATCTGGGAGGACGCAGAGATAAGCTCCGCCATCAAGGCCTTCGTCTGGAACGGCGGCGGCTTCATCGGCGTCGGCGAGCCCTCCGGCCACCAGTACCAGGGCCGCTATATCCAGCTCGCCCAGGTTCTCGGCGTTGAGAAGGAGACTGGCTTCACTCTCGGCTACGACAAGTACAACTGGGACGAGCATCCCGACCACTTCATCACCGCCGACTGCACCAAGCCTGTGGACTTCGGCGAGGGCAAAAAGAGCATGTACGCCCTGCCCGGTACGGAAATACTCGTCCAGCGCGAGAAGGAAGTGCAGCTGGCCGCCAATGGCTTCGGCGAGGGCCGCAGCGTCTACATCTCTGGTCTGCCCTACACCTTTGAGAACAGCCGTTTGCTCTACCGCGCAATCCTCTGGTCAGCGCACAACGAGGACAGCCTGCACAAGTGGTTCTCCAGCAACTTCAACGTTGAAGTCCACGCCTTTGTGAAGAACGGCAAGTACTGCGTCGTGAATAACACCTACGAGCCCCAGCAGACCACCGTCTACCGCGGCGACGGCAGCTCCTTCGAACTCAGCCTCGGCGCGAATGAGATACGCTGGTACGAAATCTGAGCGCACAGTATAAAATCCGGCTTAGCATAATCCTCAGCGGCAAATAACTATCATGCACTTGGGCGTCCGGCCTGACCGGGCGCCCATTTTTTCTGCCTGTTTACAGTAATTTTACGAAAATTTCGAGCAAATATTATATACGCAGGCTATCATACTATATATTGTTCAAAATCAGGAGGCATGCATTTGTACTGCGTTATTGATATAGGCTCAAACACCATACGTCTCGTTATCTATACGCTTGAGGACGGACAGCTCAGGCAGGCGCTCAGCAGCAAGGCTACGGCGGGACTCGCCGGCTTTGTCGAAGACGGAGCACTTTCAGAGGAGGGCATCGAGCGCATGCTCGGCGTCCTGCGGCGCTTCCGCGGCGTGCTCTCGCTGCTGCCAGACTGCCGCGTCTATCCCTTCGCCACCGCCTCGCTGCGCGGGTTGAAAAACACTCCAGATATCGTGGCCCGTGTAGAGCGTGAGACGGGCTTTAAAATTGATGTTATCACAGGCCGCGAGGAGGCTATTCTTGACTATCGCGGCGCGGTGAGCCGTATGCAGGAGCGTTCCGGTGTGCTCGTGGATATAGGCGGAGGCAGCACGGAGCTGGTTTTCTTCCGTTCGCGCGAGGTGATTGCGGCACGTAGCCTGCCGCTCGGCTCGCTCTCGCTCTTCAACCGTTTCGTCTCCGGCGTCATCCCCGACAAGCAGGAGCTTCGCGACATGCGCGCCGAAGCAATCAAGGTCATCTCCCCCGCTCTGCCGCCCAAGGGCGACTTCGTGCCCGAACCCATCTGCGGCGTAGGCGGCACAGTTCGCGCTGCCAATGAGCTCTATCTCGCCTCCGGCGGAGGGGCTGAAGGCTATTCGCCCGACTTTCTCCGCGACGTGCTCGCGCAGGCCGAAGCCAACCCGCGCAAGCTCATGCGCCGTATCCTCAAACTAGCGCCCGAGCGCGTGCACACGCTTGTTCCCGGAATGGTAGTGCTCAGCGCCGCGGCGGAGCTCTGCGGCGCCAAGACCATCGTCACCAGCAGCTACGGCGTGCGCGAGGGTTATCTTGAACACATGCTCGAAAAGGAGGGGCTGCTCCATGCCTGATCAACCATACACGCAGGACCGCGAGCTCTCCTGGCTTGCTTTCAACGACCGCGTACTCTCCGAGGCCCTTGACGACACCGTCCCGCTGCTGGAACGCCTCAAATTTGCAGCGATCTTCACCAGCAACCTCGACGAATTCTTCATGATACGTGTCGGCAGCCTCTTCGACCTCGCAAATGTCAAGCCGGACGCGCATGACGTGCGCTCGGGTATGACCCCGGCGGAGCAGCTCGCGGCCATATACAAGGCGGTACGGCCGCTCTACCGAAAGCGGGAACACATCTGCTCCCTGCTCAGTCAGCGGCTGCGTTCCGAGGGAATACGCCGGCTCGACGCAGACTCGCTCTCAGCCGAGGAGCGCGACTACTGTGCACGCTACTTCGACGCCTGCATGGAACCCGTGATCTCGCCGCAGATAGTGGATAACCTCCACCCTTTCCCGCATCTCAAAAACAACATCCTGCACGTCGGCGCATGGGTTGAGCGCAAGGGCCGCGAGATGCTCGCGGTCGTGCCCATGCCCGAGGCACTCGCACCATTGCTGTACCTGCCTGGCCCTGAGCTGAGATACATCCACACCGAGGACATCCTGCTCGAACACGTCGAGGACATCTTTAAAAACTATCGCGTGCTCGAAAAGGCCGTCTTTCGGGTCACACGCAACGCAGACATAAACCCCGACGACGAGGCCTTTGACCTTGACAGCGACGACTTCCGCAAAGCCATGCGCCGTGCCCTTCGCCAGCGCATGAGACTTGCGCCCGTGCGCCTCGAGCTCTCACGCGAGATAGGCAAGGACTTTTCAAATTATCTCAAAGAACGGCTCCCTGTGAGCGACGAGCAGATATTTGTCACAAGCGCGCCGCTGTGCCTGGACTTTGCCTACTCCCTGCCCTCTCGGCTTGACGCCGAAAGGCGCGCTGAGTTGAGCTATCCGCCCTTTGAGCCGCAGGAGCCCGCCGGTATCTCTCCGGCCGAGAGTATGACGCGGCAGATACAGCGTCACGACAGGCTGCTGTCCTATCCCTACGAGAGCATGTCACCCTTTCTTCGGCTGCTGCGCGAAGCCGCGAACGACCCGGCCGTCATCTCGATCAAGATAACCATTTACCGCCTCGCCAGCAAGGCAAAGCTGGTGGATTATCTCTGCGAGGCCGCCGAGCACGGCAAGGATGTGACCGTAATAATCGAGCTGCGCGCCCGCTTCGATGAGCTCAACAACATCGACTGGTCCGAGAGGCTCGAGGACGCGGGCTGCACGGTGCTCTACGGCTTTGAGGATTACAAAATACACTCCAAGCTCTGCCTCATAACGCGGCGTGAGCACGGCGAAATACGCTGCATAACTTACGTCGGTACCGGCAACTTCAATGAAAAGACCGCAAAGCAATACACCGACCTTGCCCTGCTGACCGCTGACCCTGCAATAGGCCGCGATGCTGCGGAATTCTTCAAGAACATGTGCATTGCCAATCTCGACGGCCGCTATGAGCGCCTGCTGGTTGCTCCTTCCGGGCTGAGCTCCGGTCTCACTGCTCTCATGGAGCGCGAGATAGCCAAGGGCGAGTCAGGGCGAATGCTCATCAAGATAAACTCCCTCACCGACATAGGGCTCATCCGTAAGCTGCGCGAGGCCTCACAGGCGGGCGTCAAAATAGACCTCATCGTGCGCGGCATCTGCTGTATTCTGCCCGGAGTTCCTGGAGAGACGGAGAACATCCGCGTCATCAGCATCGTGGGGCGCTATCTTGAGCACTCGCGCATCTACTGCTTCGGCGAGGGCGCCGATGAGGTGATGTACATCTCATCTGCGGACTTCATGACAAGAAACACCCGCCGACGCGTGGAGGTGGCCTGTCCGATAACAGACGCCTCCGTACGAAAAAAGCTGCACGGTATTCTGGACGCCTGTCTATCCGACAACGTCAAGGCCCGCCAGCTCCTGCCCGACGGCAGTTATACGACTTTACCGCGTCCGGGGGAACCATTTGACTGTCAGGAACGTCTTATGAATGAAGCAGCTGAAAATGCTGCCTCAGCACCCATACCGCACCGGGCCATGAGCTTCTTCTCAAAGCTATTGCATCGCGAAAAGCAACAGTGAAGCAAAAGGCCGGTCCAGAAGGGACCGGCCTTGCTCATATTGCGATCAGCGTTATTTCCGTCGGATAGATGGGAGAACCGCGATAGCGCAGGTAGAATTTATAGTCGCGGGATATCTCGTGTATCATCTGGGGGATGCGCCACAGGTCCTCATTGCTGTGGTACACGGATATCAGCAGTTTTGGGTGATCGTTGAGTATGTGCCGCCGTGCGCCCTCAATGGCGCGCTGCTCCGCGCCTTCGATGTCGGCCTTGATGAGTGTCACCGGCTCGTCGATGTCGGCATCCAGCGTGGTGACGCAGACGTCACCTCCGCTGTCCGGGACAAGCTGATTGGCCGATGAGCTGGGATTCGCCATGATGCTCATGTACCCCTCGGTGTCGGAGACGCCCTTGCGGCGCAGCTCTATGTCCCGCAGGCCCGCGAGGTTCTTCTCCAACTGCTCAAAGCTCGCCTGTGTGATCTCGTAGCAGTATATACGCCGGTAGCAGTCCTCTCCGTAGTTTTTTATGTAGGACAGCACCGTGTCGCCCGTGAACGCTCCCAAGTCCACGACCACCTCATCAGGCGTGCATTTGACGATATCGAGGTCGAAGTAATCGTCGTACATATACTCTTTGGTCAGCCCCGTGGATTTGAAGTCGTAGCGGTACCAGTTGCTGAGGATGGAGTAGAGGGTGTACTTTGAGCGGTAGTCCTCAAGGTGCTCGTAGAGCCAGACGTATTCCTCCAGATGCTCGAAAAGTGCCAATTCCTTCTGCTCTATCTCGTCGAACACTCCGTTGTCGGGGTCGAGGCGTCCCCAGTATCCGAAGCGGTTGAAGAAATCCTGGCAACTTTTCCGTGTCTGGGCAGGAACGGCGTCAAAGCTGCGGCGTATCCGGTAATAGAGCTCCTTCTCCCCCAGCGAGCGTATCTCAGATGCGAGCTCGGTAAAGCCCCTGTCTATCATATTCATTGCATCACGCTCCCCTTATAGCATATTACAGCGATGCAGGAATATGAACTGGCAAGTAATAGTTGCTATTTAGCTATGCGTGTAGTACAATCAGCTTGCCAGTATACACAATTTTTTTGGAGGTCTAAAAATCATGAAGCGAAAACTTTTTACGGCCGCTTTGGTGCTTATTATAGCACTGGCGCTGTTCCCTTCGTTTGCGCTTGCGGACAGCGATGCCGCCCTGACGCAGCTCAAGGCTGACATAGCCGCCGCTCCTGCCAACGGCACCGAAACGCGTGTAGAGCTGACCGATAATATCACCGGCTTCACCACGGATGATATCATCACTATTCAGGAGGGGCAGAATATCGTCCTCGACATGAATGGTTACAGCATCACCGTTGCTGATGATTTCACCGGCAGGCCGCTCGTAAATTACGGCACGCTGACGATGACCGGTGAGGGTACGATCGATAGCTCCAACTCAATTTATGGAGGTCTTGGTGCTATCAACAACTTTGGTACCCTTACTATTGAGAACGGCACATATAAGGGTCACATATACGCTGATGGTGCCGCCGTGTATAACCGTGCAAGCGGTACTGCCACAATAAACGGCGGCTACTTCTGGGGCTGTGCTGCCGTCAACAGCGATGGAGTCATCACGGTAAATGGCGGTACTTTTGAAACCACCTCCTGCAATAAGACTATAGATGTGAATGGCAATAAGCATTGGGCTTACTGCTTTATCAGCAGCGGAACGCTGTATTTTAACGACGGCAACGTTTCTGGCGTGCAGGGCGGTCTCGCTATAAACAACGGTTATGCTGAGGTAAAGGGCGGCACGTTCGAGACCACCACCTGTGAGCACACTTCCGATGGCTCCGCCTCTTTCTATGCGCTTTACATAGCCGGTGAAGAGGGCGAAGTCGAAGCTCATATTTCTGGCGGCACCTATACATCTGCCTATCGAGTAGCTGTTTCGTGCGGCAATGACAACACCGGTGGAGACGGCGGCATCAATGCCAAGGCCACAGCTTATATCTCCGGTGGTACGTTTACCGGTGGAAGTGGTGTTCATGGGCAGGCAATGGCTGCCGGCAAGAATACTGGCGATCCCCTTATCACTGGCGGTACTTTCAGCAGTGATGTCTCTGCGTATGTCTCCAAAAGTGCCACTTCTGACACTATAGATGGTAAGACCGTCGTCACCCCCAACACTTCTGACAATGCTGTTGCAAGTGTAGTAAAGAACGGCCAGACCCTCTACTACACCTCCCTCAACGACGCTGTCAACGAGGCTAGGGACGGCGAGACGGTGGAGGTGCTGAAGGACACCACCATCAGCAGCTCGCTTGAGATCAAGAACAACATCACCATCGACGGCAACAACAACACCGTCACCGCCAATGAGTGCGCTGGTATCCACATCAAGGCCGACCTCGACAACCTCACCATCACCGACCTCACGCTCAAGGGCATGCTGGGCTCCGACAACATGGCGTATGAGGGCACCGGCTCCTACATGGGCATCGGCACCTATAACGACTGCTTTGGCGTTGTCGACCTCAGGCTCACCAACGTCACCGTCGACGGCTTCTCCTACGGTCTCTACTTCGGCATAAATCCCGCGGGCAACACCACTGATATTAACGACAACCCCGTCAGTGTCACCGCCAATAATCTCACCGTTCAGAACTGCTACATAAAGGGCGCTTACTTCGAGAAGCTCACCGATTCCAGCTTCACCAGCTGCAAGTTCCTCAACAACGGCACTGACCCCAACAAGGTTGCCAACGACAGCATGCGTACCTGGATGTGCGGTGTGGACATCAACCTTAAGAACGGCAGCTACAAGAACATCAGCTTCACCGGCTGCACCTTCACCAACAACGGTGCGAACAGCGGAACCGCCCTGCTCATCAAGGCGCGCGACGATGGTAACTACGGCAGCGACACCAGCCTTGACGGTGCCACCGTTTCCGGCTGCACCTTCTCCGGCAACAACGGCTCCTACCCCGTCATCATCGGCGAGCCGGGCAAGGACAACAAGACCCCTGTGAACGTCAGCATCCAGCCCGACGTCAAGTATGAGAACAACATTGCTGAGGGCTCCGTTTACACCGTTACCTTCAAGTCCAACGGCACTGAATACGCCACCAAGCTTGTCGCCGCCGGCACTGAGATAACCCTACCCACCCCCTCCAACTCCGGATACATTTTCCTCGGCTGGCGCTGCGGTGACGTCACCTACAAGGCCGGCGAAGTAGTCAAGGTTGAAGAGGATCTCACCTTCACCGCTGTCTGGGGCAACCTGCCTGACGTAGACCCGGATGACCCGGACGAGCCCGAAGTCCCCGACTTCCCCTTCTACGATGTCTCCGCCTCCGCCTGGTACTATGACGCTGTCAAGTACGTCTACGACAAGGGCCTTATGGACGGCGTTGACGACCACGAGTTCGCTCCCGATGCCACTCTGACCCGCGCGATGGTCTGGACCATTCTCGCCCGCATGGAGGGCGTGGACACCACCGGCGGCGCCACCTGGTACGCCAAGGCTCAGGAGTGGGCTGTCGCCAAGGGCATCAGCGACGGTGAGAATCCGAACGCGGCCATCACCCGCGAGCAGCTCGTCACCATGTTCTACCGTCTGGCCGGTGAGCCTTCCATCTCCGGCAGCATCACCGCTCCCGACGCGGACAGCGTGAGCAGCTGGGCAAAGGATGCGATGATCTGGGCAATGGACATAGGCCTCATCGAAGGCGACGAGAACGGCGCAGTCACCCCGACTGCCACCGCTACCCGTGCCCAGGCTGCAGCCATCATCATGCGCTACATCGAAGACTAATAGAGCAAATATGACTTAAGGGAGGCCATACGGCCTCCCTTTTTATGGCTGTATATCAAAAGCAAAAGCCCGGCCTCCGCCGAGCTCACATCTCACATAGTACTGTCATTCACTTCTCGCTCACATGATTTTCGCTGCTTCCGAAGATGAGATCGTCAATATCACCGTACATTCTATCGCCTCCTTTCTCAGGCTTCTACTGCATTATATGCGGCTATATGCTCATGTTTCAAGCACGATCGTGTTAAATCCAGATAAAAAATGCCGGCCGGAGAACTTCCGGCCGGCATCGCTTATGTGATTTAGATCTTCATGCAGACGTCCCACGCACGCCAAATGACGGTGCGGAGGTTGCCGATGGCGATGCAGTCGCCCACGAGGTGGACGTTCTTGCCCTTCTTCGCCACAGGAGTGGGCACAAAGCCGATGGCGTTGACGACGTTGTCGTACTCGACCTCGGTAACGGTGCCGTCCTTACCCTTGATGGTGATGGTCTTGTCGCCGATGTTCGTGATGGTGGACTCAAGATAGATGGGCACCTTGTGGAACACCAGGGCCTCACGCAGGTAGGAGGCGTTCGGCAGAGGTACGTTGGCCGCAGCAACCAGGTCGACAGCATACTCGACTACTGTCGGGTGCTTGCCCTGGAGCACCAGCTCGAGCGCAGCCTCGCAGCCGGACTGGCCGCCGCCGAAGATGACGACCTTGTCGCCGACCGGCTTCTTCTCGGCCAGCAGCTCGGTGAGGGTGAGGGTCTTTTCGAAACCGGGGATAGGCATCTTTCTGGGCACAGAGCCGGTGGCGACGATTATCTCGTCGAAGCCGCCCAGAGTCTTGATGTCGTTGATCTCGGTGTTGAAGCGGACCTCGATGCCGTTGCGGGCGATCTCCTTCTTGTACCACTCGATGAGCTGCTTGTCGTTCTCCTTGAAGGACATGGACGAAGCGGTAATGAACAGGCCGCCCAGGCGGTCGGTCTTCTCGAAGATGACCGGCTTGTGGCCACGGCGCTTGAGCACCAGGGCACACTCCATGCCGCCGATGCCGCCGCCGATGACGGCGACCTTCTTGGGCTTTGTGGTCGGGACTATCTTATACTTATTATGCTGCATCGTCGGCGGGGTCAGCGCGCAGCGGGCCAGGTGCATGGAATCCCACAGAGGCTGCAGGTTGTTCGTGCCCTTGTACTTGGCCATGTTGAAGCAGCCGTTGTGGCAGCGGATGCAGGGCTTGATGTCCTCCTCGCGGCCTTCCTGGATCTTGATGATCCACTCGGGGTCAACGAGGTTCTGGCGCGCGATGGCGACGGCGTCGAGCCTGCCGGCCTCGATCTCGGCCGCGGCGACCTCGGGCTCCATCTTACCGGCGCAGACGACCGGGATGTTGCAGAAGTTCTTGATGTGCTCAACTTCCGCGAGGTTGCAGTTGTTGGGCATATACTGAGGCGGATGCGCCCAGTACCAGGCATCGTAGGTGCCGTTGTCGCAGTTGAGCATGTCGTAGCCGGCTTCCTCAAGCAGCTTGACGACCTTCTCGGACTCGGCCATGTCGCGGCCGAACTCGACAAACTCCTCGCCGGGGACAGCGCCCTTGAAGAAGTCCTTCGTCTTGGAGACGACGGAGTAACGCAGGGAGACGGGGAAATCCGCTCCGGCTTCCTTCTTGATCTCCTTGACGATGTCGGTGGCGAAGCGCAGACGATTCTCCAGCGAGCCGCCGTACTGGTCGGTGCGGTAGTTGAAGTTGGCGATGGCAAACTGGTCGAGGGTGTAGCCCTCGTGAACGGCGTGGATCTCGACGCCGTCGACGCCCGCCTCGCGCAGCAGCTTCGCGGTCTTGCCGAAGGCGGCGACGCTCTCCTGGATCTGCTCCACGGTCAGAGGCTTGGACTTGTAGTCCTCCTTCCAGCGGTTAGGCGTATCGGAAGCAGAAGCGCAGAGATACTCGGCGTCCATTACCGGGCTGGCAAGCTTGCCGATGATGGGGTGATCAAGGCACATGCCGATCATATCGGTTACAGCCATGGAACGTCCGCAGCCCGCGGCAAGCTGGATGAACAGCTTGGAGCCGGTCTTGTGGAATTCCTTCATGTACTCCTTCAGGGGCTTGTAGATGCTCTTGTTGTTGTAGAGCCAACGGTTGCCCATGACATCACGGACCCACTGCATGCCGGGCAGGACGAGGCCGACACCGTTTCTGGCCTTCTCAAGCAGGAAGTATGCGGCTTCCTTGTCAAAATGGCTGGGTTCCATCCAGCCGAAAAGGGATGTGCCGCCCATGGAACACATGACTATGCGGTTTTTGATCTCCACATTGCCGATCTTCCAGGGTGTAAACAGAGCATTGTACTTTTGATCCATGCAATACATCCTTTCCTGAACACTATTTAATTTAGAGTTGCAGTGATGCCGTCGCGCTGCAAGGCCGCGGGCATCCTTGCCCCGGTAAGGACTGCCTTTCGGCACTGCGGAAAAGGCTGAAAACCGCAGCAGACTGCTGCCGAAATGGCGTTTTCTCAACCGGTGACACAGATTGTTTGTAGTATAACATACATTTTCACAAAAAGCAACTGGATAAATGCCTGTGTCTTGGCAAAGTTGGTGAAAAAATCTGCTGAAAGTTTCACAGTCTCAAAACTGGGCAATCAGGCCGCATTCTGTACCGTAGATGGTTAAAAAAGTACCGAGCCCCGGCATATACCGGGGCTCGGCGTTTATTCCACGTCGCCTTGCTCAGCAAGCAGGCCCTTAAATGCCTGACGCAGAGCTGTCAGTACCAAGGCGGCAGAGCGCAGCAGCTCCCTCGTCGGCTGCTCCTCACCGCATATTCGCTCGCAGACATCTTCGGGCTTCAGCAGCACCGTCTTTATGACCGGCATGTCCTGTATCAGCCCGAGCAAAGCACAGGCACAGGCATGCAGCTCAGGTGGTGCGTTTTTCTGACAGACATAGCCCGTCTTGAAGTATGTGAGCCGGCGTGTCACAATGCCAACCGCTATCACACTTCCGGTGTCGCCGTCGGCCGCTGTGCCAACGCTCACGGCGTCGGCGGGCATGGGATACCTATCCCGCAGTGCAGCGTATTCCTCAACTTTCACTTTCAGCTCTCCTCGAGTATTCGTCGCAGTAATCCATCAGTGCACTGAGGCTTTTTATTCGGTAATAGCCGTCCACCACGCGTATGAGCCCCAGCTCGCGCAGCGACTTGAGCTCCTTCGACACCGTAACGCGGTGCAGGCCGCTAAGTGCGCCTATTTTGTCCTGCGTCAGCTTTTCTGTGATCACTATCTCGCCGCCGTCCTCCTCGCCGAAGGCCAGAGCAAAGTCCAGAAACTGCGAGCATATCTTCATCGTAGCATCTGCACCCGTCTCAAACATTCGCTGCGAAAGCGACATCGCCCCCAGGTCTGAGATTGCGTTAAGCACGTCCAGCGTCACGGAAAAATCCGCCTTCATCGCCTGCGTAAGGTCGTGGTAGGATATCATCTGCGCCGTGCACGGCGAAACAGCGCGATAATAGAGGTCGCAGGGCTTGCCCGTGAGCTGATACTGCTCCAACAGCAGGCTGCTATCCTCAAAGGACAGCATCAACCGCTGGCGGTTCGCGCTGCTCACGATTCCGGCGATTACCCGTCCCGTCTTGAGAAAGTAACTGTACTGCGGGTACATTCCCGGCATGGCTATGAGCTGATCGGCGCGGAATTCCACCGGTTCTCCCAGCCGCTGAAAGAACCATGCGTTCTGCCGCGAGCTTATGAAGCTCGGCACCTTTATCCTGATGTTAGGGCTGTCCTTCACGCTTCTCCTCCCCAAAGCTCACAGTTTCGCATCCCTCCATGCCGAAGGCACCGGGAATCTCACAGCCAAAAGTGATGCAGCCTCTCAGTTCGTTCGAGCGCCACACCTCGCCGTCAGGCTCCAGATGCTTGATGTACCGGCTAAGGACGGAGAGCGCCTCCTCCCTTCCCGGGCTCATTCCCGGAAGGCTGACAAAGCGGACGGTGAGCTCGTACTGTTTGGCGAGCCCGGCCATGACGGATATCTGGGGCAAGGTCTCTGGCAACAGAACGCTCGATATTGTCACGGGTATGCCATGGGCGACTGCGGCCCAT
Organism: uncultured Eubacteriales bacterium; assembly: GCA_900546485.1. Lineage (GTDB taxonomy): Bacteria > Bacillota > Clostridia > Oscillospirales > Oscillospiraceae > Scatomorpha. Next base: position 940 of record URDK01000026.1, on the reverse strand, counting down.
AGGCCGTTCAGGATATCGTTCATGACCTGTTCGCGGCCCGTTATCGCGGCAAAGTCAAAGGCATTGCAGGTGTCGAGGTGCAGGTTCACACCGTCGAGCCCCGCCTTGGCAAGCTCCGGCACCAGAGGCGCGAGCCTCGTGCCGTTGGTGGTGAGTCCTACCCAGTCCGTGCCCGGCTGGGACTTCAGCTCACGCACCAAGCCGCAGATGTCCGGCCAGAGCAGGGGCTCGCCTCCCGCGAGCTCCACGCGCTCTGCACCCTTGGCAGCAGTCAGCACGGAGGAGCGCTCCGCCTGTGCGGCGTCCTCAGAGCGTCGGCAGTACCGGCAGGCGAGGTTGCATTCCTCTGTAAGTATTATCCTCAGCTTTTCCATCCTTGTCAACCTCCGCAGTCCCCCGCGGCGCGCCACGGGGGACTGTTTTGTATGTCTTATGCCTTCAGTCTCAGGACGGACTGCTTTACAAGCGACATCGCGACCTGAACCTTATAGGCGTTTTTCTCGAAAGGCACCGCGCCCTCCAGGGCAATGCGAGCGGCCTTCTCGGCGGTCTCCTCGGTCGGAGCCTTGCCGGTGAGGAAGCTCTCCGCCGCCTCGCGCCGGAGCGGCACAGGGGCGACACCGCCAAACACCAGGCGGGCGCTCTTGATAACGCCGCCCTCGAGCTCGTAGGCACTGGCGAGGCTTACCATGGCGAAGTCCACGCTGTCACGCAGGCGGAACTTGTCATAGTGTGCGCTCACACCCTCGCGCACGGGGATGTCTATCTCCGTCACCAGCTCGTCGGGGTCGAGCATGTCCTTGACCTTGAGCTTTTCCGTGAAGAGCTCGGCGGCGGGCAGGGTCTTCTTCGTGGTCTTTATCTCGGCGTCCAGCGCGACGAGTACGGGGCTGATATCGGAGGCGTTGACGGAGTAGCAGCCGCAGTTCATGCAGCGCTT